>VAXD01000041.1 GCA_005884155.1 Actinomycetota bacterium
ACGGCGCTTGGCTCTGCGGCATCGCGCTCGTTGTGGCGCCGAGCGCAGCGGGACACGCGCTCGACCCGGGCCGCTCACGTATCGAGTTGCCGGCCGACGTCCTTCACGTCGCGGGCTCGTCCGTCTGGTTCGGCGGCGTCGTTGCCCTCACACTCGGAGCGCGACGCGACGCGTATCGAGAGCAGGTGCTGCGGCGGTTTTCTGCGCTCGCACTCGTTGCCGTCGCCATCATCGGGGCGACTGGACTCGTCCGCGCGTTCGGAGAGCTCAGCGCATTCGAACAGGTGTGGGCGACGAGCTACGGGCGCCTGCTGATCGTCAAGACGGTGCTGTTCGCCGCGCTCGTCATCTTGGGCTGGGCGAATCGGTACCGATTCATCCCTGCGCTGGCGCGATCCGCGCACGGGCTACGGCGGAATCTCGGCGCCGAGATCATGCTGCTGCTCGTGTTGATTGGCGCGGTCGCGCTCCTGACGCAGTCGCGGCCCGGACGCGACCGTGGGATTGCGGAGCCGATCCCTACTGCCGTTCGCGCTCGCGCGGCGCCGCAGGCGCCGCGAGAGGCAGTTGTGCTCGCGCAGGCCGGGCGGGCCATCCAGCTCGCCGGGGCGGCGGCGAATGCCCTCAGCATCGACGGCACCTCGGTGCTCTGGGAGACGCTCCCAGGCGAGGCGAGCGGCTCGGCGGCCCTCGTCGACCGGAACCTCCTCACTCGGCGCATGCGCACCGTCGCGCGCAACGTGGCGCCACTGTACGGCCTCGCCTCGACGACGACCTCGATCGTCTACGCGACCGCGACTGTACCCGTGCGCCTCGTTGCGCTTGACCGCCGCAGCGGTCGGCTCGTCGTGCTCTCCGATTCGCTCGCAGTGCCGTTCGCCTGGCGCGGCGATCGCGTCGCGTGGGCCGAGGCGGCGGGCACACGCCAACGCGTCGTCGTCTACAACCTTCGCCGACACGAGACCTGGACCGGCGCGGATCTGCCAAGCTGCGTCGGGGGGCTGTGTTATCGCCTTGACGCGGTCACACTCGCAGACGACGGCGTCGCGTTCGTCCGCAGCGCGATCGGTTCTGAGACGTCATCCGTTGTCCGGCGCGCGTTCGCGGCGCCGCGCCCCGACGTGATGAGGATCGAACAAGATCCGCAGCCGGACCTCGTTCCCTCGGCAACAGGCGTCCTGTATTACGCGCTCGACCGCGGCTGGTATCGCTGGGATTTCGGCGTGAAGCGGCCGCGGCGGGTCGGCGCTCTCGCCGCGCGGGCGCTGAGCCCGATCGCCTACGACGGCGAGCAATGGCTCCTCCTCCAGCACCGAGGATGCGACGACGCCGTCGTCGCGGGCCTCAACCCAACCCGGACGGCAACTCTGGCCTCTCCCGCGCGCGCCCATGCGGTCGCTGCCATTCGTACCGGCGTCTGCGTCCGCTTGGAGAGCTTAACGTGGGCTGGCAAGCGCCCCGTAACAACCTGGATCGTTGTCCCGCGCGCCAGCCACTCGGCCGGCGCAACAGCCGTCATCGTCGTCGGCCGGTCGGCTCATTCGTAGTGCCGATAGGTGCCTCCGCGACCAATCGCGTCACCGCCCACGGCGCGCCGCACCCAACACCTCGACGTGCAGGTCCGCGTGACCGCGGTACTACGTCATGCCTGGGGCCATAATAAGCGGCTCCAACGGCCGTCGATTGCGACGCTCGCCACGGAATTCCCGAGCCGCCCGCCGCGCGTCGAGCGAGCGGAAGCGAGTCGAAGTTTTGCATGCCGCTGGTCGGACTCGCCCCTTGAGCGACTCCTCCGGCACGATCACATCAGGTCGTGTCAGAAGCCTCGGTAACGCGAGGCCGCCGATCGCGTCGCGCTACGAGAGGCTGGTGCCATGATGGTGCCGACGCCGGACCAGTGCTCGACTCTTGTGGCCGTCCAACGGCTTCGTACGCGAAGCCGGCCGCGCGCACGGCGACCGGGTCGAGGGCGTTGCGGCCATCGACGATAAGCGGGTACCGCATTACTCGTCTGACGTCCGCGAATACCAATTGCCTCAGTTCCGGCCATTCCGTGACGACCACGGCAGCGTCTGAGCCATCGAGTGCGTTCATGACATTGCTGCAGAGTTCGACTTCTTCGTCGAGCAGCGGCGCGGCCTCCATTAACGCGACCGGGTCCCAAGCGCGCACGTGCGCGCCCTCCGCGATGAGTCGTGAGGCGAGAACCAGACTTGCCGCCTCGCGGACGTCATTGGTTTGTGGCTTGAATGCAAGGCCGAGGAGGGCGACGCGCTTGCCCCGAAGGCTTCCGAGGTGCCACATCAGCTTTGTCAGGACGCGGCGCTTCTGAAGCTCGTTCACCTCGACGACGGCATTGAGCAGCTCGAAATGGTATCCCGAGTTTCCAGCGAGTTGCTTCAGCGCCGCAACATCTTTTGGAAAGCACGAGCCGCCGTAGCCGAGGCCGGGCTGTAGGAAGTGAGGCCCGATGCGCTCGTCGAGCCCCATTCCGTCGGCGACGACCGTGACGTCAGCGCCGGTCTCCTCGCAGACGTTTGCGATTTCGTTGATGAACGAGATCTTCGTCGCGAGGAATGCGTTCGACGCGTACTTGATCATCTCTGCGGAAGCGACGTCCGTCCGCCTCACCGGCGCGGCGACGCTCGAGTAAAGCGCTTCGACAATGTCGCCGTGTCGGTCGTCGAAGCTGCCGATTACGATCCGGCTGGGTCGCCGAAAGTCACGTACTGCACTGCCCTCTGCAAGGAACTCCGGGTTCGAGACGTAGCCGACATGCTCCAGCCCCCGCGCGTCAAGTTCTGTACGCATTCTGGTTCCGGTTCCGACGGGGACGGTGCTTTTCATCACCAGCGTCAGCGGCGATGGTAGACGCGGGATTTCCTTGAGCAGGCGCGAGATGGCCGAGAGATCAGCATCGCCAGAGTACGTTGCCGGTGTCCCCACGCATACGAAGACGATTGTGGCGGCGGCGAAAACCTCGTTCGCGTCGAGCGTGAACCGGAGCCGATCCTTGTACCGGTGGATGAGGTCGGGCAGGCCGGGCTCGTGGATCGGGACGCGGCCCTCGCGGAGCGCCCCGATTCTCGCTTCGTCGATATCTCTGACGAAGACGTTGTGACCCAACTCGGCAAAGCACGCGGCTGTAACGAGTCCGACCCAGCCTGCGCCCATGACGCCGACGGACGGCTTGCGCGCATCCGCGCGATGAGTCGTTGCTGTTCCAGTCAAAGGCGCGTCAGGTCGGTAATCACTGCCAGGTTGCTTTGGTCGATACACGCAGACTTCCACGCCGGCGTTCGTGCCGCAACCGCCCAACGCGCGGTTTCGTGTCCTCGACGATCGGCTAGCGCCGCGCCGAGTGCGCTAGACGTTTGGCCATCCTCGCGTGACATCAGCTCACGATGATCCAGCATCGGCTCGCGCGAGGGCGCCATCCACCGCGGCTTTCGACGAGTGCATCCGCCGTATCCACCAGAAGAACACGAGGAGTGTTCCTGTCGTCGTGGAGTACGCAGCCGCAGACGCGATCGCGGCGCCCGTAGCGCCAAACTGCGGGATCAGCGTGAGGTCGAGCGCGAGTGTGACGGCGAGGCCGGCCCCCATCGCCCACGAGTTCAGCCCCGGGCGCGCCAACCCATACAACGACGCGCTGATCACTCCCGCGACCCCGTCGAATACGAGTCCGCAAAGAATGACCCGTGTCGGTGTTACCGCAGATGCAAACGCGGATCCGTAGAACTCCGGGATGACGAACCCTGCGCTGGCCCAGAGTGGGATCAACGCGCTCGCGCTCAGCAGGCCGGCCTTCGGGAGGAGCCTGCGCGCAGTCGCGACAGTTTCTCGAGACGTCTCGCGCGCGAACTTGGGGTAAAAGACGTACTGGAGAGCCATCCCGAGGATCCGGATCAGCTCGGCGAACTTTGACGCGACAGCGTAGACGCCGAGGACAGCCGGCCCCGTCAGCACGCTTAGGATGATGAAGTCGAGCCTGAGGTTCAGCTGCGACATTACGCCCCCGACCTGGCCGCGCATTCCGTATGCGGCAACGCGGCGCGCGAGTTGGAGCGACGGCCGGTCGAGCGAGCCAAAGAAACGTCTGCGCGCAAGCCGCGACCAGGCGAGGGTGCCGGTGGCACAGTCGGCGAGCAGCAGGCTGCCGATTAGCGCGGTGAAGCCATGCACGCCCGCGAGCCAGAGTGAGCCGTATGCCGGGAGGAACATGAACTGCTCCGTGAAAATGACGGCATTCGACCCCGCGAGATCGTCGGTGCCCTGCGAGCACGCTTTCGCAGTGATGACGGTGAGGCGCGTCAGCACGGCGAGGCCCGCGAGCATCACGAGAGGCAGCCGCAGGCTCCCGAAGACGAGCGGGCCGAACAGTGGCGCAGCCGCGACCCAAAGCATCGTGCCCGCGGCGCCGCCCACGAAGGCGATCGATACCAGCGTCGCTGGCAACCGCGGGTTCTCGCGGTCCGGGCCGGCGAGGAAGTATGGCGCCGCAATCGGTAGCCCGGAAGAGATGACGGTACCGATGAGCCCCGGCAGCACGTGGAGGAGAGCGTAGACCCCAACGATCGCAGCGCCTCCGTCGCGTGCCAAGAGCAACGTAATTGCGAATACGCAGGCCAGCGCAGCAACGCGCGCGGCGACGTTTCCGAGCAACACGCCGTACTGCGTCTTCGGACGACGCAGACGCATTACTGTCTTCTTCCCCAGATCGAGACGGCGGCGACAACACCGAACAGCGCCCAGACGTGGCGCACGTGGAGGAGCTCGTAGACGGTCATAGCGACGAGTGTCCCGGCGAGCGCGCCTGCGAGTGCATTCGGGCGGACCACGACATCGGAAAATCCTGTGGCGAGCGTCGCAGGCTCGCGACGAGGATAAGAATGCCGATGAAACCGACCGGCCCCCGCTCGATTAGCGCTGCGAAGTAGTCGTCGTGCGCCTCCTTGACCAGTGCCACCATCTACTTGCGCAGCCTTGGCTTTGTCGACACCGGCCCCTCTCCCAACGGGTTCCCTCGCTCGTACAGCTGGATGCTCTCGTGGAGGAGCATCTGGCGTTGGCCGGCGCTTTGCGGGCTGCGGCCGATCCCGTCCCGGACGAAGGCGAACTGACTATCGTGCGCCTTCGCCTGGATGCTCTGGAGGCTGATTGTCGACCCCGCAACCGAGCTGACCACGAGGATGAAGGCAAGAGTCGTGATCGCCGGCACGACACCGAATCGGCGGTACGTTCCGAGTGTCGTTGCAATCACGACCCCGACGGTGAGACCGACGAGGCCGCTGTTCGAACCGGTGGTCGCGATTCCGGCGACGAGTAACGCATACGCGGCGAGCCGAACGCCGCGACGGCGCGGTCGCTGTGTCGCCCAAATGATCATGAACGAGATGAAGAAGTAGTTCGCGGCGTAGCTCGGGTCGTCCAGCGTGATCTGGACACGGCTCCCCTGTCGCGTCACCTGTCCGGTCAGCAATGTCGAACCTGTCGCGAGGCCGACGAAGGCGAGGATCGCCCAGCAGATGCCGCTGTACGCCCACGTGCGTAGAAGAATCCCGAGGTTGCGAGGCGAGCGACCGACGTTCACGACGGTCCAGCACCACGCGATCAACCAGACGTCCTGGATCAGTGCGGTCAGGCCCGTGACCGGAACCGGGCCGACGAGCGCCCCCGCCGTACCGCCAAGCAGACCCAGCGCAAGCGGGATCGTGTACGGAAAGCGGCAGCGGAATCCGATCGTGCCGACCCAGAAGAGGCAGGCACCGATAGCGAGGGCGAGGCCCAAATCATTGGGCGCTAGATTCGCCGCTCCTTGTGGGACCGCAATCGGCAGCATCGCAACGGCCGCTGCCGCCGCACCGACCGCCAGCCGCTCGCCGCTGTACCGAGCGACGAACGGCAGCGAGGCCCCGCGCGTGCCGTTAGCCGCGCCGGCCGGGGCGGCCGCGATCACCGACATCCGGCACCCCCTGAAGAGTCACGGAGGCCGCGTATCCGTGCCGTGGCTGCCGAACTGCCGATTCGGGGATGGCGCTGGGCAAGCCGGCGGAACAGGCTGAGGTGACGGCGCGCGAACTCGTCGTCATCGGCGAGTGCCGCAACTTCTGCGATGCCGGCAAGCGCGACATCGCGCCAGGACTCCGGCGAGCCGCCGAGCCGACTGAGCCCGTCGCGGAGGAAGCGCCGGAACACCTCAGGAAACCAGCCCGTGCCGTCGAGGGCGTAGGCGACTCCGGCCCCCCATTCGTCAGCTCGCAGCCCGGGATGTCCCCGAACCTGGCGGCCGGGCCTTGTGCGCCGATCGAGAAACAGCGCGTACATGTGCGCGAATCGCGCCAGGTCGCGGAGCGGCTCGCCGACAAGGCCGCCGCCCTCCCAGTCGACGACGCCGGATGCCCGCGCCCCGGAAGCGAGAACATTTCCGAGCCAGAGATCGCCGTGGACTGCTGTGCGGGGAAGACTGCTTTCGCCGAGCCTGCCGTGGATTTCGGCGAGCCGGCCGAGGTCGTCGTTAAGGCCGGCAAACTCGGAGAAGCGGCGAGTCAACTGGCCGGTGACGCCGGCGTCCATCTCGACGGGCAAGGCATCGCCGGCGGTTCCGTGTTGCAGGGCGGCGAGCCAGCTGCCGACGGCGGCGAAGTCGGCGGCGACGTCGGCCGGCGTGGCGGTGTGTTTCCCGCGCAGATACGAGGTTGTCATCGGCGTGCCGTGGACGGCCGTCATCGCGATTCCGCGGAGTCCATCGAACTCGATGGCCTCGACCATCCGCGGGACGGTCTCAATGATCGGCGGTGCGAGGCGGTGGATCCCGACCAGCATCTGCGCCTCCGCCTCGACCGCGCGCGCCGCCGCCTCTGTGGTCGGGACCTTGATTGCCAGCACGGTCCGACCGCTCGCGGGCGAGACGAGGAGAACGGTGAACTTTGCGTTTGGGTTTTTTGAGGCGCAGGCCACGAGCGACTGAAGGCCTGATTCGCGCACGAACTCCCAGAGCGACGGCGGACGTGTTGCCGGCTCGCAACACAGCTCCCGCAACGTCGCGGTCTCTGCAGCGGATGTCATGCGCGCCTTCCGACGATCACGCCGCCCGGTGCGAAGGCGCGGATCAGCAGCCATGTCTTGAGGACACGGAGGATGCCGAGGCAAGCTTCGATTGCGGTCGAGAACGGCGCCCCTGGCGGCGTGACGAGGACGCTTCTGACGAATTCGCGGATAGGTGCCGGAGCGTCCTCGACGAGGTATGCGGGCGCGGCCGCAGACGGAAACGCGAGGTACTCGCGCTCGACCTCGATCCCGCTCGCCGCTGCAAATCTCCTGCAGCGCGTAGTCGCCGCCGGGCCCGACGCTCGCAGTACGACGGGTACACCCGGCCGGAGACCGCTGACCGTGCGTTTCGCTGCGGCACGGGCAGCGCGAGAGAGGCCGATATCGACGCACGTCGTCCCTGTTGGGTCCGAGCTGAGCGTCCGCCAGTTGTCGCGCCAGCGGTCGTTGGCGAGCATCTCGGATTCCTCAGTTCAGGACCGCGAACGGTCGTAGCCGGGCGACGGGCTGCAGAACATCGGCGGCGCGCAGAGTGTCGAGTGTGTCATCGATGCCACGATCGTCGAGCTGTTCCACCTCGACCGGCGCCGATCCGGAGTAGCTGTAGCGCAGCGTGACTCTTCTGTGGATATCGCGTTGCGAGATCCCTGCCGCCTCGAAGTGTTTGATGGTCGCGCCCGCGCCGTGCGGCGCCGAGTAGAGGCTGTTCGCCGATCCCTCGCGCGCGACGCAGAGGTACGAGGAGGTGCGGCTCGTTCCGGGCAGGAGAAGAGGTTGGCCGATCCTGCCGAAGACCGGGTGGTGCGCCATCCGCGAAGCTGGGTAGGCGCGGGCAGCATTGTGTCGATGAACTACTGCAGTGCTGCCGTTGATGTCCTCTTCGTAGATCGAGTTGTGCGGCGAGTCCACGACGAGCCTGCTTCCTCCCGCACCGAATGCCTCATCCAGCAGAGACGTCAGGATCGAAAATGTCCCCGTCCTGAACGCAAAGCCGTAGTTCATTGCCATCGTGTTCGCCAACATCAGTCGCTCGCCCTCGATCCCCTCGAGTTCGACGGGCTTCGCACCTCCGGTGAAGTACAGCCCGGCGCGCGTCCTCAGCTGGCGAACCGAGCGCGCACGGGCGAGGTGATACAGCGGCTTCTGGAACGCCATCTCCATGCGCAGCGGCTTTGTGTACCGCTTCCGTGCGCCGAACAGGACCCCGAGCTGGCCCGGCAGCGTCCCGCCCCCGCCGTGGTACTGGAGCATTATCTGTCCAACCTCGACCCCGAGAAGCCGCGCGGCCTCGGGATCGAGAACGTCTTCCACCTGCTGCAGCTCGATGAAGTGATTGCTCTTGCCGATCGTCCCGAACCTGATTCGTGAGAGGTGCTTGACGAGCCATGGCAGCTCGCGCCTCGCGCGCTCGACCCCGCCGTACCGCTCGAGATCCAGCACCCCTCCTTCCTCGAAGCCTGCGAGCGCCGCGCCGTCGACGCCGAACTTGTCGGCGGCAAAACGCGCTCCGTCGGCTGCGCAGCGCACGACCTCCTCGACGCTGAGGTCGCGTCGGTACGTGGGAGGAAACGGCAGTCGCTCGCGCACGAGCCGGTAGAAGTCGGTCACGGCGTCGACGTGCGGGCGCTCGATGTCGAGCGCGACGAGCGCCATGCCGCAATTCAGGGAGCAGCACGTCATCGTCGTGCGAATCGTGTCGCGCGTCGCGACGGCGATACTCGACGGCATCTCCTTGTCGGGCTTCAAGTGGAAATCGGGAAGGACGACAGCCGGCGCGGCGAGGTCCGCGTCCGCCACACCGCGCTCCAAGACTGCGAGCGCATGGGGATCTGCGGGCGAGTCCACGCTTTCGAAGATCCGGATGTCTCGTGTCGTTCTTTCCCGGCGCGAGGCGCCGACGAGTTCAACCGCGTTCATGCAGCAACCTCCACTGTCGAGAGAAGTTCTGTGAGGCTGACACCCGGCGTGCGCCCGAGGGTCAGCCGGAAGCACGGCAGCGACTGTGCGAAGGTCGCGGCGACCTCGGCGACAGCTGGATGTGCCGGTCCGACCCCCGTCGCGGCCGCCAACGTCGCGGCGAACGACCAGTACCTCCGGAGCTCGCCCGCCATGTACGTGTTCGCGACGAGCGAGCGTTGGGCGGCATCGACGTCGCAGCGCGCGAGCGAGGCACGCTCGGAACCGCCTCGAGCAAGCACGACGAGGCTATCCGGGACGAGCGAAGCGAGACGATTCTGCATCCGCACCTCATTCCGCCCGTGCGGCATCCGTCGGCCGCTCCCTCCTTTCAACCGCAGCGGCTCGACGAGCCCCCAAAGCGCGTTACCGTCGCCGACCGAGAGGTTGTCTCCGGTCGTGCGTCCGCCCCCGGCGATCTCGCCGAACAGGACGGTCGACCGGCCAATGCCGCTGGGCGCGGTAAGCATCGGCGTCGCTCCGGCAGCGATGCACGCCGACGCGTGCAGAGGTGCGCGCCCGCGCGTCCCCGCCCACCAGAGCACCGGGTACTGCAGCAGGATCGACCGGGCGAGCAGGTGGAACCGCGACCGCAGAATGCGCGCCACCGCACGGTCGCGTGCGGGAGGACGCCAGCGGTACGTGAACTCAGCGCCGAGCGGGGAACACCGCAGGTACAGATCAAATCCGGCAGTGCAGACGTTTTGGACAACGACCTCGCCGTTCCGCCGCCACGCGCCCCGCGTAAGCATTTCCCAGCCGCGGGTGTCGAACGCGGAGCTGCTCGACTCCACCCGTACGTGAACCGACGCGCCACGTGCTCGATCTGCAGGACGCAGCTCGCCTGCCGCACCCTCGACGGCGAGCTCGCCCACCCACCCGAGCTCGGAGACGATCGAGAGGCGCTCGCCGGCGGTGTCGAGAGCGCCGATCATCGGCTGCGTGCCACGCGCGGGGCGGCGAGCCGGAGGGCGGTGTCGTAGACGTGCATGAGGTCCGCCCCGAGACGGTCGGGGCGGAACTGCTGCCCGATGTGCGCCCGAGCAGCTTCCGCCATGCACGCTGCTTCGTCCGGGTGGTCGAGCATGTACGCGATGGCGCGTGTCAGAGACGCCGGATCAGCCGGTCGCGCAAGGAGGCCCGTCCGTGCAGACAGCACGAGCTCGGGCACGGAGTTAACCGCCGTAGCGACTGCCGGGATCCCGCAGATCATTGCTTCGACGAGAGAGCAGGGCAGCCCCTCCCACAGGCTCGACAACGCGAAGATGTCGAAGGCCGGCAGCAGGGAACCCACGTCGTCGCGGTCACCGGCAAGCAGGAACCGACCTTTCAGACCGTTCTCTGCGATCAGCCGCTCGGTGGCTGCTCGCAGCTCTCCGTCTCCGAGCCAGACCATGTAGACGTCCGGCCGGCGGAGGCCGGCAATCGCGTTCACCATGTCGAGCGGCGACTTCTGTGCCGCCAGACGAGCCACGGTCCCCACGACCTTGGCGTCGTCCGAGATGCCGAGGATGCGGCGCGCTTCACGCCTCGCGGAAGCCGACGTCGGCCGAACGGCGTCGACCGGGCTGATGACGGCGCGGATCCGGTCCGGCGGTGCGATCTTCAGCCGGATTGCTTCCGACGCGACGAATGATCCGTCGGCAAGGAAATAGTCCGTAATGCGACCGAGTCGCCGTTCGATCGCCCTCAGCGCAGCTCGAGTCGCAGGGTTCTGGAACTCGTTGAAAGGAAACCCGTGCAGCGTGTGAACGATCGCGGGAATGCCGGCGCGGTGCGCCGCCAGCCTGCCGATCGCACCGGCTCTGCCCGCGTGCGTATGGACGACGTCGAAGTCATGCTCGGCGAGATGCCACGAAAGCTCGCGCAGCGCGCGGACGTCCGCGCCCGGGTAGACATGGCGACCGCCGCCCATCCGGCGCAACCGGATGACGTCGACGCCCTCGTCGCGCGCACGATCGAACAGCGGGCCGTCCCCGGGGGCGAGAATGGTAGCGGCGTAACGATCACTATCGACGGCCGCTGCTTCGCGGAGCATGATGCCGCCGGACCCGCCTGCGAAGTTCGCGTTGATGTGCGCGACACGCAGCCGCCGTGCGGACGTGCTTCGCGCCGAGTCGTGCAGTGTAGATGTTGCCGCCATTGCCACAGATGCCTCCCGTCGTCGCTAGCCGACGACAATCGATGCGTCGTCTGCGTAGAAGACGCTGCCCGCTACCGGATTGGCCACGAATGCCTGGAAATCGAGCGTCGACCCAGCCGACTTGATGGTGTACGTCACCGTCACCTGCTGCCACGAGGTCGTCAAGGTCGCCTGCACGGTATTGGAG
>VAXD01000011.1 GCA_005884155.1 Actinomycetota bacterium
CGCCTACCTGTACAAGGCGCCGCTTGGCGTCCTCGTGCGACTCGACGGTCAGTCCGCCTGAGCAGTCGCTGACGAAGAACACGCGATAGCCGTCGGCGAGCGCTGAGATCGCGGTCTGGGCTAGACACACCTCTGTCCACAGCCCGGCCATCAGCAATGTCTTGCGGCCCGTTGCTTCGACCGCTTCGCGGATGTCTGTCCAGGCGTTCGTGGACGTTCGGTCGATCGGGGTCTTGTCCGGAAAGACGTCGGCGACAGCTCTCATCAGTGGATCCTTGAGCCGGCCGGCTTCGGCACCGACGGTCGTCAGGATGACCGGCACGTCGAGTGCTTTCGCGCTCGAGGCAAGTCCTTCGAGGTTGTTCGAGAGCAGCGACGGGTCGATGGAGTGCACGCCGAAAGCAACCCATGGCTGATGGTCGATGAGGATCAGCAGCGAGTTGTCGACCGTGACTTCGTTTGGGTTGTCAGTCATGGGTTACCACTCCTCTCGCGCGATACGACCGAGGCTCGAGACTGCGATCAGCCGGCCGCAGCGGTCGTGAGCAGCAACTTCTCGCGAGCCCCTTCTTCTTCAAGGAGGCGGTGGGCCGAGGCGGCTTCCGACATCGGTAGCGACCGCTGCGAGCGCAGCTGCAGCTCGCCGTTGGCGAGCAGCTCCATGCCGATGGCGATGGCGTCGGGCGCTCCGTCAGGTGTATACGAAGAGAAGGCGACGCCGAGGTCACGGGCACGCTCGTCGGCCAAGGTGATCACGCGTGACCGGTCACCGGTGAGCGTGATCGCCTCTTCGACCCCTCCTTTGCCCGAAGCGTCGAAAGTGGCGTCGACGTGGTCGGCGACTTTGCGAACGTTGGCGAGCAGCTCGCTGCCGTAGCGCACCGGCGTCGCTCCGAGTTCGCGCACAAGCTCTTCGTCGTGCTCGCCGACTGCTGCGATCACGTGCACTCCCTGTCGGAGCGCGAGCTGTGCGGCGATCATTCCGACCGATCCCCCGGCGCCGAGGAGCAAGAGCGTCTCCCCGCTCGACACCTTGAGCGCGCGCAGCACTCGAACTGCGGCTTCGACCGAAGCCGGCAGTGCGCCGGCGTCTTCCCAGCTCACGCGCTTCGGCTTCACGGCCCAGGTCGTTGCGACGACGAATTCGCCGTAGCCGCCCAGCGTCATCAGCTGCGCGGCGACCTCGTCTCCGACGGCGACCCCTGTTACGCCGTCGCCGACGGCGTCGACGACTCCGGCGGTCTCGAATCCGAGAACGGCGCGGTCTGGCAGCGGATAGACGGCCGCCAGGCTCCCGCGACGGATCTTCAGATCTGTCGGACCCACGCCGGACACCATGGCCTTGATCCGGATCTCGCCTTTCGACGGCTCCGGCATCGCAACCTCAGCCCACTCGAGAACGCTCGGCGGGCCGTACTTCGTCAGAACGCAGGCACTGGGCATCTTCAGGCTCCTTCCGGCGACTGCCGGTCATGGTCTTCAGCACGTTACATGATGTTTCACGTAACGTGGCGGAGCCGGCCTCGCTTCAGCCGGGACACGCCGTTTCGGCGGTCAAGATGTGCCGCGACCGGGGTAAAGCCTCGAGCAAACGCAAACAAGGAGAAGAGTCGGCGTTCAGCAAGCTGACGCCCGCCCAGCAGCGAGCGTGGCTCGCGTTCATACGACTGAGGCTGCGGCTGACCTACGAGATGAACCGTCAGCTGCAGGCCGAGGCCAACCTCTCCCTGGCCGACTATGACGTACTGAACGCGTTGCGTTACGAGCCCGAAGGGCGGACGCAGATCACCGCGCTTGCCATCCGAATCGGCTGGGAACGCAGCCGGCTCTCCCACCACCTTCGGCGGCTCGAAGGCCGCGAACTCGTCGAACTACGCACGGCGCCCACCGACCGGCGGGCGACTGAGATAACCCTCACCGACCAAGGCTGGGCTGAGATCACGCAAGCCTCGACCGGTCACGTCGAACTCATCCAGCGCTTGTTCTTCGATGGCCTGCCCGATCAGCTCGTCGAGCCGATGACTGTCGCGCTCGAAAGCATTTACGACAACGTCATCGAGCGCGGAACGCTGCCGCGCCCGGCGCACGAATCCTGAACGCCGAAGGCACCGGCGCTTACAGGAGATTCGGGGAAGCGCTCTCGGACACGGTGCTCTCCGGCTTCCAGCCAAATGCCGGCGCCACCTCGCGGGCGATCGTGTCCAGCATCTGCGCGTTGTACTCGACGCCAAGCTGACTGGGCACGGTGAGAAGAACGGTGTCGGCCGCCTGCACGGCGGCGTCCTTGGCCAGTTCTTCGGCGATCCGGTCAGGCTCGCCGCTGTAGCTACGCCCGAAGCGGCTGATGGCACCGTCGAGCCAGCCGACCTGATCCTCGTTCCCGTCGCGGCCAAAGAGACGGCGATCGAGGTCAGAGGTGATCGGCATCACGCTGCGGCTCACTGAGACGCGCGGATTGCGCTCGTGTCCGGCCCTCTGCCACGCCTCGTGGAACAGCGTGATCTGTTCGGCTTGCAGCTCGTCGAACGGCACCTGTGTGTCTTCGAGCAAGAGCGTCGAGCTCATCAGGTTCATGCCTTGTTCGGCGACCCATACCGCCGACTCGCGCGTTCCTGATCCCCACCAAATCCTGTCGACAAGTCCCGGCGACTGCGGTTGCACGGCAAGCGTGGGGCCGCCTGGCTTGCCGCCGATATCGCCCGCGACAACGCCCGCACCAGAGATCGCCTTCCGGAAAAGAGCAGTCTTGTCACGGGCGTCGTTTGACTCCACCGGATACCCGAACGCCTCGGCGCCCTGCCAGGCAGGCTCGGGCGAACCGCGGCTCACGCCAAGCTGCAGCCGGCCGCCTGCCAGCAGGTCGGCTGCAGCAGCTTCTTCGGCCATGTACAGCGGGTTCTCGTAGCGCATGTCGATCACACCGGTGCCGATCTCGATCCGGCTTGTCTTGACCCCGATCGCCGCCAGCAGCGGAAACGGAGAAGAGAGCTGGCGCGCAAAGTGATGAACTCGCACGAAGGCTCCGTCGATGCCGATCTGCTCGGCGGCCACTGCGAGTTCAACCGTCTGCTGCAGCGCGTCGGCGCCTGTATGGGTCATGCTGCCGCCGGGATGCCAGGCTCCGAATGAAAGAAAGCCGATCCTTTTCCTGTTTGCCTGGTTGGAGTTGTCCATCACTGCAGCATTGTCGTTCACCCTAGACCAGTTTACGTGATATATCATCTAAACCGGGAACGAAACGCCTCGGTGCTCCGAGGTTGAAGAGCCCTCACACGACGTAAAGGAGTAGTGCCATGGGCAGTCCGGAACTCGCGCAATACGCGGACTTCTACGCCGACATGACCCGCCGGTTCGGGTTGACCGACAGCCTCGAGCTCTGGCGGGACATATCCGAGCGACTGCATCAGCTCACGCCCGAGCCGGAGGGCGTCACCTATCGAGATGTGACGGCCAACGGCGTGCCGGCCATCTTGGTGATGCCAGCCGACAGCTCGCCGGATCACATCCTCCTGCACAGCCATTCCGGCGGTTCGGTCACCGCGTCAATGTGGCAGGAGCGCAAGGCCGTCGGGCACCTCGCGAAGGCAGCCGGCGCACGGGCACTCGTCATTAACTACAGGCTCGCGCCAGAGAACAAGTTCCCGGCGCAGATCGACGACGTCGAGGCCGCGTACCGGTGGCTGCTCGACCAAGGGTACGACCCGCCCCGGATCGCTAGCACCGGCGACTCGATCGGCGGGAACTACTCGGTGAACCTGGCGCTCACGCTGCAGCGCAAGAACGCCCCGCTGCCAGGGGCGGTGCTGGCGATCTCACCGTGGTTCGACATGGAGCTCAAGAACAGCACCATCGACACGAACGCAAACACCGACAAGATGCTGAGTCGTGAGCTGCTGCGCGGCTTCACCGACTCCATGCTGGACGGCACCGGGATCGCTCTAACCGATCCGCGGATCAACCTGGCGCAGGCGGACCCGACAGGGCTGCCGCCAACGATGATCTACTACGGCGAGTACGAGATTCTAGTTGACGATGCCAACCAGTTCGCCGAGCGGGCCCGCGCCGCCGGCGTCGATCTCGAGCTCCGCTCGCTGCCCGAGGGACAGCACAACTTCTACCTAGGCGCTGGACATGTTCCGGAGATCACGGCAGCAGTCGCCGAGATGGGCGCATGGCTGCAGTCCAAGATCGGGCTCACGCTGGCAACGGCCTGACCGGCGACCCGCGGCGGGGAGCGTGCTCCGGTCGGAAGCGCCCGCGCGTGCTCCCAGTAACCGCGTCAGCCTCCGACGTTCAGCGGCATCGACGTTGGGCTGGTGAGCGATGGGCAGATCGCGAAGCTGTACACGATGTTGGCCGCCGAGAATCGGCTCTCAAACGAATTACGCAGTTAAGCGCGGCGCACACCGAGGTCGGACGCCGACTTTGCCAGCTTGGCTCGCAACGCCTCGCCCTGCCGGATGAAATACGTCGCGCCCACGTCGCGGTAGAACCCGAGCGCTGCTTCGACATGCGCGTGTGCTTCGGCGGTCTTCCCGACGCCAACCAGCTCCTCCGCCGCGGTCAGTCGCACGTACGCCACGCCGGGCCGGTACTCCATCTCCGCGAGAACGGCTGCTGCCGGCTGCCAGTCCCCGGAGGCAACGGCGCGGGCCGCGATCACCCACGGGAACTCGGGCGCGGTCTCGATGAGGGCAATTAGCTGGGCTTCGCGACCGAGGGCCCGTGCAAGGCCGGCGAACTCAATGACTTTCCCCGCGTCAAACCCGCTGATGAGCGCCGGCACGAGCTTCGGCCCGAGCGCGAGAGCTTCATCGGTGAGAGCGGTCGCCTCAGCGCGTCTGCCTTCGGCGAAAAGCACAGACGCGCGCGCTCGGAGCGCGGGCGCGACGACTTGCGCGTCCTTCGCCGCCTGCGCGCCTTCGAGCGCGCGCTGGCTGTCAGCCGCCGAACCGACGAGGTCACCACGCGCAAGGCGGATCCATGCGCGAACGGCGCGGCACATTGGTTCTTGGTAGTGGGGCGAGTCCGCTTCCGTCTCCACGATGAACGCGTCAGCAAGCTCGAGAGCCTCGTCCCAGCGTCCTTGGCTCGCGCGAATCGCCGCCAAAGAGGCGCGCCCCCACCGCCGATCCGTATCTCTGCCGAAGCGTTCCATGCTCTCCACCAGCTCCTCGTACGTCCGCACCGCTTCAGCGAGCCGGCCGAACTCGAACTGGGCCTCGCTCAGATTGTTCGAGAGTGCATGCATCCGCGCGAACTCGCCGGCGGCTCGCGCGAGCTCGACCGACTGTTCGAGATCGTTGATTCCTTCGGGGTCGCCCAGCGACGCTCGTGAGAGGCCGATGCTGCCAAGGACTCGCGCGCGTTGGACGTCCAGTCCGAGGCGATCGATGAGCGGAAGCGTCTCGAGGCCGACGCGGATCGCCTCCTCGAATTCCTGGTCGACGTGGTACCTGGAGCCACGGTCGACTAGCGCCATCGCCTTCACCGGAGAGTCCGGGCGCTCGCGAACGAGCTCGAGTGCCTGATCCAGCCATCGTTCATCCCGATCTCGGTCGCCTTCGTACCAGGCGATCATCCGGAGGTTCAGCGCCGCCTCCGCGGCGCCCTCGTCGTCGCCCGCCAGCCGGAACGCCTCGAACGCGGCCTCGAGCTCCTCCTTCCCAGTGCTGTCCGCCGAGAAGCGCGTCCGGCCGAGCCGTAAGAGCAGTGCCGGGTCGGACGGTGCGAGCTCGAGCGCCGACGTATAGAACCGGACTGACGGCGCGTAGGCGGCGAGCGCCGCTGCACGGTCGCCGGCATTGCGGAGTGCTACGCCCGCGCGCTCGACGAGCTCGCGGTCGGCGTCGCCCACGGCGTGCGCGTACTCGAGCGCGTTCGCGTAGTGGTCGGCGAGCAGCTCGGCGTGATCCTCTGCGTGTCCCAGTGATTCGATCCACGCGGCAGCCCGCCTATGCTTCTCGCCGCGGACGGCACGGGGAATCTGCGCGTACGCGACGTCGCGCAGCAGCACGTGGCGGAACGCGTACTCGGCCTCTCCGGCGACCGACGTGCGGCGGGCTCGCTGTACGAACTGCTTCCGCTCGAGCCGGCGAAGCACATCCTCGACCTCCGAGCCCGCTGCGCCGCCGATCCGCTCCAGCACACCGAACCAGAAGACCTTGCCGACCACCGCCGCGTCCTGGAGCAGGCGCTTCTCCTCGGGGGCGAGCGCATCGAGTCGCGCCGCGATGATCCCCTGGACGGTTTCGGGAAGCTCGACGAGGTCGCCGCGTTCGAGGAGCGCGCGCGCGTACTGCTCGGCGTAGAGCGGGTTGCCGCCGATCTTCACCAGCAGCGCCTGCTGCTGCTCGGCTTCGAGCACCGGCCGGTCCAACAGCGTTGCGACGAGCTGCGCGCTTGCGATGTCGGACAGCGGCGGCAGCGACAGCGTGACGGCATTCGGCTTGCCGCCTCCCCACCCCGGCCGCCGCTCGAGCAGCTCCGGACGCGCAGTCGCGAGGACGAAGAGCGGGACATCGGTCAGGCGGTCGACGAGCTCGTCGAGGAAGTCGAGGAGCGCGTCGTCGGCCCAGTGGAGATCCTCGAGCACGAGCGCCAGCGGCCGCAGCTCGGCGAGCGCTTCCAGAAAGCGCCGCCAGGCGGTGAACGGCTCGCCGGACCGCGCGCCCGGATCCACGCCGCCGATCCCGACGAGCGGGCGGAGATGGCTTTCGAGCCACTGCGCCTCCTCCTCGTCATCCCCCACGAGCTCTGCAAGGGCGCGCCGGAGCTTGGCTTCCGCCTGCTCGGTCGAGTCACTCTCTAGGATCCGTGCCTGCGCCTTGACGATCTCGCCGAGCGCCCAGAACGTGACGCCCTCGCCGTACGGAAGCGACCGGCCCTGGCGCCACGTGATCACCTCGCGCTCCTGCTCCGCCTGCTGTGACAGCTCATAGACGAGTCGCGACTTCCCGATTCCCGGAACGCCGACGAGCGTGACGAGCTGCGGCGAGCGGTCCTCGCGCGCGCGCGCCAGCGCGGAGACGACGAGCTCGAACTCGCGCTGACGACCGACGAGCGGAGCGAGGGATCGCTGCGTGACGTCGACCCCGAGGCGTGCGGGTACCTGTAGCGCCTCCCACACGGGGATCGGCTCGCTCTTCCCCTTCGCGACGACCGGCTCCGCCTCGCGATAGTCGATCGCGTCGGCCGTTGCGCGGTACGTCTGCTCGCCGACGAGAACCGCGCTCACCGGCGCACCGGCCTGGATCCGCGCGGCCGTGTTCACCACGTCCCCCGCCGCCATCGCCTCACCTTCGCTCGAGCGCGCGTCGATCGCGACGAGCGCCTCCCCGGTGTTCACTCCTACGCGGACTTGCAGGTGCTCACCCTCCTCCGCGATCCAGTCGCGGATCGCGAGGGCAGCGCGCACCGCCCGCTCGGGATCGTCCTCGTGCGCGACAGGCGCGCCGAACAGCGCCATGACGGCGTCGCCGATGAACTTCTCGACAGTGCCGCCGAACCGCTCGAGCTCCGAGCGGAGCCGTTCGTGGTAGGGCGCGAGCAGCGCGCGCACGTCCTCAGGGTCGAGCCGTTCCGCGCGAGCCGTGAAGCCAACGAGATCCGCGAAGAGCACCGTCACGACCTTCCGCTCCTCGCGCGGCGGTGAAGGCTCGGCGAGCGGCGCGGCACAGGCATTGCAAAAGCGAGCGCCGTCCGGATTTTCCTGACCGCAACTGGGGCACGTCACCATCCCTAGAGCCTAAGGCGTGTCGCTTGCTCAGTCACCTCGGCCGCCCCTGCGGATCAGGGCCATTCGACTACGGCTGCGGGCTTCCTTGGGGCTAGGTCGCGGGTCGGAATGCAACACCTGACCCCACGGTTCTCGGATAGCCTCGGGTTGTGCCTGAGATGACCGATCCGGGCGCGGGGCCACGCTGGTTCTTTGCCAATCTCGCCGAAGTCAAGCTGAACCGGCAGGCGTCGGGCGACGTGATGTCGATCGTCGAGATTTCCTGTCCACCGGGAGACATGCCGCCGCTTCACGTCCACCGAACGGACGACGAGGCGTGGGTCGTCCTCGAGGGCGAGGTGAGCTTCTTCGCCGGGAGCAACGAACCTGTCCGCGTCGCGGCTGGGGGCGTGGCTTTCGGACCCAGGGGCGTGGCGCATACATATCGCGTGGAATCGGATGGGCCGGCGCGCATGCTCGCGATTTGCACGTCAGGCGACTTCGCGGCCTTTGTGATCGCCGCAAGCCAGCCCGCGGACCGTGCCGAGTTGCCCACGCCGCCGCCTGGGCCGCCCACCGAGGCAGAGGTTGCCGCGGTCACTGCACTCGCGGCCGAGCATGGGATCGAACTTCTCGGCCCGCCCGGCGCGTTGCCGGGTGACGCAGCTCACTGACCGCTTCAAGCCGTGATCGATGACCTGGGGGCGCAGTTCCTGGTGCCACGGTTCGTTGCCGTAGATCCGGCATAGCTCGTAGTTGGCGCGGTGAATGACCGTCGATGCGGTCGACCATGGCGCCGGCAGCCGCGAGACCCGCCGCAATACGGTCGTGACCGGGCTGGCCCAACACGACCCCGGTGATCGTCGTCCGCTTGCCGTCGATCCAGCGGATGGC
>VAXD01000012.1 GCA_005884155.1 Actinomycetota bacterium
TAGCGCGACGTGAGCGATTCGATCGACCGGCGGGTGGCCGAGACGACGCCGACCCCGAGCGAGTCCTCCTGGCCGAAGGGGCTGCCGATCGCCGCGACCGGCTCTCCGACAGCGACTGCCGCGGAGTCGCCGAGCGGAACCGGCGCGAGCCGATGGTCTTTCGGGTCGACCTTCATCAGGGCCACGTCGTCGAAGACATCCCAGCCGACGATTCGCGCTGCAACCCGGTCGCGGTCCTGAAACTCGACGTAGACGCGGCCGGCGCCGTGCACCGAGCTCCCCTCACCCGCGTTGGTGATCACGTGCGAGTTCGTGAGGATGTAGCCGTCCTTCGAGACGACGAAGCCCGAGCCCTGCGTCAACTGAGCATCGCTGCCGGTGCCGTACTGGGCGAAGATCGTGACCACGCCGTGCGAGCGGCTCGCGTAGATCCGGCTCGGGTTGAAGCCGTTGCCGGCGAGCGGCTTCGCGGACGGCCCGACGGCCGCTGGGGAGGCCGGATTACCGATGGGAATCGGCGAGGCGCGAAAGACAGTCGTAGTCGAACCGGAGCCGACCCAGCCGGTCGCCTTGCCAATCGCGAGCGCCGCGACGCCGCCTATAACGGCACAGATGAGCGCGAGGGCTGCAGATCGCACAGCCGACGCACTGTAGCGACCGTTTTCACGGGGAAACGCGTCAGTCGAGCGTTCCGGCAGGCTCCCGCTCGCGCTCGACGCGCGCCGCTGCGTGCAGCTCGAGGGTGAAAACCGTCCTACCGGGGGCGGATTCGACCGTGACCGTGCCGTCCATCAGCTGTGCGAGCTGCCGAGCAATCGCCAGGCCGAGGCCGCTCCCGGAAGCGCGAGTCCCCTCGAGCCGGAAGAAGCGCTCGAACAGCTGCTCCTGCCTTTCTGCGGGGATTCCCGGGCCCTCGTCCTCGACCTCGAGAACCGCGCGCCCTTCGCGGGTGAGCGCCCGCACGCGCACCGGCGTCCCGGGCGGCGTGTGACGCAGCGCGTTCTCGACCAGGATCCGGCCGATCTGCAGCGTTCGCAGCTCGTCGCCGAGGGCGACGGCCGCATCGGCCGGTTCCAACTCGAGCTCGTGGCCGGACGCCGCCGCGGTCGGGGCGAACTCCTCGGCCAGCTCCTCGCCGAGCGCGCGCAGGTCGACGGGCTCGCGCTCGACGGTCAGGCGACCCGCGTCGAGCCGCGAAAGGTCGAGGAGGTCCGACGCTAGCTTCGTCAGGCGACCGACCTGCTCGCGCATCGAGTCGAGGAACTCGAGCTTGGTGGGCTCGTCCAGGTCCTCGTCGTCGAGCAGCTCGAGGAAACCCGCGAGCGAGAAGAGCGGCGTGCGCAGCTCGTGCGAGGCGTTCGCGACGAACTCGCGCCGCGCGTCGTCGAGCTGGGCGAGCCTGACCCGCATCCGCTCGAACGCGACGGCGAGGTCGCCAAGCTCGTCGCCGCCGCTGTCCCGCACCGGCTCGTCGAAATCGCCGCCCGCAATCCGGTCCGCCGCGCGCTCTAGCCTGCGAATGCGGCGGGCAAAGATCCATGCGCCGCCGTAGCCGAGCAGCAGCGCGAGCACGAGCCCGACACCGGCGGACAGAAGCACGCGCCGCTGAACGAGGTGGACGCTGCCCAGCTGACTCTCGAGCGAGTCCCGTAGGAGCAACACGAACGCGCCTCTGTCGATTGGCACCGCCGCCTCGGCGGAGCGGATCTCGGCTTCGCGGACGAAACCGTGTTCGAGGTCCCCGCTCTGAAGCGCGCGTGTGGCGATCGGGTCGTTCGTCGGTTCCGTCTGGGATGACCGGCCGCCGCTCGAGTCCGCGATCGGGCTACCGACGCTGAAGCCGCCCGGGACGGAGCTCGTCTGAAAGATCATCACGCGGGCATCCACGTCGTGCGCCGCCGTGTCCACGAACTCTCCCCAGAGGCCCGTGTCGGATGCGTCGGATGCCTCGGGCACCAGCCGCCGGGTCGCCACGGTGAGCTGCGCGACGCGCGTGTTCTCCAGGCGACTCTCCAGCGAGGGCACGACCGCGAGGTAGACGATCCCGAGCGCCGCGGCCACGACCAGGAGCAGGGCGAGGCTGAGGCGCGTGCCGACGCTGCGGAAGAAGCGCCTCATCGGCTGCGGAAGCGGTAGCCGACGCCGCGGACGGTCAGGATGAACTCCGGGGCGTGCGCGTCGCGCTCGAGCTTCTCGCGCAGATGGCGCACGTGGACGTCGATCGTGCGCGGCTCGCGGTAGTCGGAGCCGCCCCAGAGCGCCTGTAGGAGCTGTTCGCGGGTGTAGACGCGGCCGGCGTGCGAGGCAAGCGTGCGCAGAAGCTCGAATTCGACGTAGGTCAGCTGCACCGGCTTGTCATGAACCACCACCTCGCGCCGCGCGAGGTCGATCTTCAGGCCGTCCGTCTCGATCCGCTCGTCCTGTTCGTCGGTGCGCGCGGTTCCGGCTCGGCGCAGAAGCGCGCGCACGCGGCTGCGGAACTCACGAATCGAGAAAGGCTTCGTGATGTAGTCGTCCGCGCCGAGCTCGAGACCGAGCACCTTGTCGAGCTCGTCGTCGCGGGCGGTGAGCATGATGATCGGCACCGCGCTCGACGTGCGCAGGCGCTTGCAGACCTCGAGCCCGTCGAGTTTCGGCAGCATCACGTCGAGGACGACGAGGTCGATGTGCTCGCGCTGGAAGCGCTCGAGCGCCTCCTCGCCGTCGCGTGCCTGGATCACGCGGAAGCCGTCGCGCTCGAGCGGATAGGCGAGGAGCTTCTGGACAGCGTCCTCGTCGTCAACCAGAAGAATCGTGGAGGAATCGGGCATCGGCAGTGCCTGCCGGCGCTGAAAGGTCTCGCGCCTACTATAGCCACGGTATGGCGGCGCTCCCGCCCCGTCCCGCGCGGCGCCGACCGCGTCTCGGCTCGCTCGAGCGGCCCGTCAGCGGGCGCCTCTACCGCGGGACGTGGTTGCTCGTCGGGATACCGCTCCTGATCGCGGCGTTCAGCGTTCGCAAGGCCGAGCCGCTACCTGCGCCTCAGCCGGCGCTGCCGACGGCCTTCGACCGCGCCGGAGCCGTCGCGCTCGCCTCGCAGCTCGCGGGGACCTACCCGGACCGCGTTCCCGGCACAGCCGGGGCGGTGGGCGCGGCCACGTGGGTCGCGCAGCAACTCGCGCCGTACGGCCTGAAGGTCTTCGACGACCGCTTTCGCGCGCTCGTTCCCGGGCACGGCGAGCAGCCGCTGGTCAACCAGCTCGTCACGATCCCCGGAAAGCTGCCGGACGAGATCGTTCTAATCGCGCACCGGGACGACACCGGCACGGGGCCCGGAGCGAACGACAACGCGTCCGGGATCGCCACGCTGATCCAGCTCGCGCGCTCGTACGGGACCCCCGTGGACGCGCCGGGAAGCCACGCCCTCAGCCCGGTCCACACGCTCGTCTTCGTCGCGACTGACGGTGGTGCGTTCGGCGCGCTCGGCGCGAAGCGCTTCGCGGAGACGCACCACGGTCGCGTGCTCGCGGCGATCAATCTCGACACGCTCGCCTCGCACGGACGTGCGCGTCTCGTGCTCGCCGGCTTGGAGCCGCGGCTCGCCTCGACGGGCTTGGTCGAGACGGCGTCGCGTCTCGTTCTGCAGCAGACCGGATCGCGCCCGCAGCACCCGACGGGGCTCGCGCAGCTGATCGACCTCGCCTTTCCCTTCACACTCCACGAGCAAGGCCCACTGCTAGCGCAGGGGATGCCCGCGCTGACGCTCACGAGCGGCGGTGAGCGACCGCCGTCGCCCTACCTCGACCGACCCGACCGCCTCGACCAGATCAGGCTCGGTGAGCTCGGCGGCGCCGCGCAGCAGCTGCTCAGCTGGCTCGACTCGGGCGCCGAGCTCGCGCCGGGGACCGCGAGCTACGTCTACTTCGGTCCGCGAATCCTTCCCGGCTGGGCGATCGAACTCGTCCTGATCGCCATGCTCGCGCCGTTTCTGCTGGCTGCCGTCGACCTATTCGCCCGCTGCCGCCGACGGCACATCGCGCTCGCGCCGGCGTTCCGCAGCTACCGTAGCCGCCTCGGCTTCTGGCTCTGGGCCGCGGCGATCTTCGAGCTGTTCGCCCTCGCCGGAGCCTGGCCCGAGGCGCCGCCGGTGGCCTTGCCGGCCGACTCGTCACCGGCGACCGGCTGGCCCGTTCTCGCGCTCGCCGGTCTCGCGTTCCTGAGCCTGATCGGCTGGCTCGTCGCGCGGGACCGGCTCAAGCCGCGCCGCCCGGTGGCGTCGTCCGAAGAGCTCGCGGGGACGGCCGCGGCATTGCTCGCGCTTGCGATCGTGGCGCTCCTGGTGGTGGCGACGAACCCATTCGCGCTCGTCTTCGTGCTGCCCTCGCTCCATGCTTGGCTCTGGCTGCCGCATTTGCGAACGCGCCCGGTATGGGCACGCTTGGCGCTCTTTGCCGGCGGCTTGCTCGGGCCGCTCCTCCTGCTCGGCTCATTTGCGTGGCGCTTCGGGATCGGCTTCGACGCGCCCTGGTACGTGGCCGAGCTGGCGGCCAGCGGGTACGTACGGCTCTTCGCGTTCGTGATCGCCGCGGGCTGGCTCGCGGCGGCGGGCCAGATGGCGGCGCTGTCCGTCGGCCGCTACGCCCCCTACCCGAGCGCCGGCGATCGGCCCAAGCGCGGGCCGGTCCGCGAGTCTGTCAGGCGGGTCGTGCTCGCCGCGCGGACGAGGAGGCGCGCACCGCACGAGGAATCGAAGGCGTTGGAAGGATGAGATGAGGCGGTCACTCAGGATCAGCGGGACAGTGCTCCTGGTGGCCGGCGTGCTCGGGCTCGTCTGGGTCGTGACCGTCTGGCGTTGGCAGGACCCGTTCACCGCGCTCTACACCCACTGGAAACAGCACCAGCTCTCGCGGGCGTACGACCGGCGTTACGCCGCCTATCAGCCCGCGACGCGCGAGTCGAACGCGTCGGTCGAGTCGATGTTGCGAGCACTGTCAACGGAGGCTCGGCGCTACCGGCTCGACTCGCGCCGGGGCCAGGCGATCGGCCGGATCCGCGTTCCTCGTCACCGGGACCGACCACGACTCGCTGACGAAGGGTCCCGGCTGGGACATGCGGACGTACTTACCGGGCGCGGGCGAGCTGATCTACATCGCCGGCCACCGGACGACGTACCTCGCCCCCTTCGCGCACATCGAGAACATCAGGGTGGGCGACTTCGTCATCATTCAAGTCCCCTACGGCACGTTTCAGTACCGCGTCTTCCGCCACGTGGTCGTCCCCTCGACCGATCTGGGGGTTCTGCGCTCGCACGGCCGGGAGGTTGTCGAGCTGCAGGCTTGCCATCCGCGCTTCTTCGCCACACACCGCTACATCGTCTACGCGCGACTCATGCGCGTGGAGCCTCGTGGCGGCCGCGCGTTCCGGCCACCGGCGACGCACGTCGCTGCGGCACCGCTGGCTTCAAGCCAGGGCTGACCGACCGGTCGGCGTCAGCCCAGGCGGAGGTAGCGCACCGGCGCTCCTGCCGGCAACTCGCCCCCTCCTCGCGGCACGAGCACGAGCACGTCCGCCGCCGCGGCGCGGGCGATCATGTGCGACTCCTGTCCGGCGAGCGGCTCGAGCCCCACCGCTCCGTCGGAGGCATCGGTGCTGCGAGCCCGGACGAGCTCGTCGCGCGCGGGGTTCTGGCGAAGGGCAGCCGCGAGCCGCCCCGGCTCGAAGCGGGGAAGCGGGTCGGAGTAGCCCTGGAGCGCGAGCACGGCGGGCCTCACAAACAGCTCGAAGCCGACGAGGGACGAGACCGGGTTCCCGGGAAGGCCGAAGACGAGAGTGGATCCGCGCACGCCGAACGCCACCGGCTTGCCCGGCTTGACGGCAACGCGCCAGAACACTTCTTCGACTCCGAGCTCCGCCTCGATCCGGCGCACGAGATCGTGCGGCCCGACCGAGACACCGCCTGAGGTGACGAGCACGTCCGCGTCGAGCCCGCGCTCGAGCGCGCCGCGGTGCGCCTCCTCGTCGTCCGCCACCGCCGGCAGGCGCGTCACGTCCGCGCCTGCTGACGCCAGCTGGGCGGCGAGGATCAGCCCGTTCGCCTCGTAGATCTCGCCCGGGCCGAGCGGCTCGCCCGGCCGGCGAAGCTCGGTTCCCGTCGTCAGCACGGCGGCCCGCGGCCGCGCCGAGCAGGCGACCTCCGCCACGCCGGCCGCAGCCAGAGCGCCGAGACGCACCGGATCGAGCCGCTCGCCGGCCTCGAGCACCGTATCGCCGGCGTGCAGATCGCCGCCGCGAGGACGAACGGCGGCACCAGAAGAAGCGGCTTCGAGAATCTCCACATCGTTGTCACGTTCGACAACGTACTCGATGGGGATGACGGCATCGGCGCCCTCGGGGACCACGCCGCCGGTCGAGATCGCCATCGCCTCTCCCGCGCGCAGCGGCTTCTGTGCCGGTGCACCCGCAGCGATGCGACCGACGATGGGCAGCGTGCCGGGCGTGTCCTCGGACCGAACGGCGAAGCCGTCCATCGCGGAGCTCGCAAACGGCGGCAGGTCGACGGCCGCGCGTACCGGCTCGGCCAACACGCGCCCACCCGCATCCTCCAGCGGAACCCTCTCGACCGCGAGCGGGCGAACGCGCTCGAGAATCAGGCGCTGTGCCTCTTCGATCGTCAGCAACTCGGCCACACGCGGCGCATACGGTACGCGGACGGATAGTGTCCGGCGCCGTGATCTCGGTTGTTGTGCCCGTTCACGACGAGGAGCGAACGGTCGCGCTCCTCTACGACGAGCTGCAGTCAGCCCTGGAGCCGCTCGGCCAGCCATGGGAAGCCGTGTTCGTCGACGACGGCTCGACCGACGGCTCGTTCGCCGCGCTGACGCGCCTCCACAGCGGACAAACGAACGTGCGCGTCGTCAGGCTGCGGCGCAACTTCGGCAAGGCAGCAGCGCTTGCGGCAGGGTTCGAGAACGCGGAAGGCGACGTCGTCGTAACCATCGACGCCGACCTGCAGGACGACCCGGCCGAGATTCCTCGGCTGCTTGCGAAGCTCGACGAGGGCTTCGACCTCGTCTCCGGCTGGAAGGCCCATCGCCGCGACCCGCTCTCCCGGCGCGCGCTCTCGCGGATCTTCAACTGGGTGACGGGCCGCGTTTCCGGCTTGCGGCTGCACGACCTCAACTGTGGCCTGAAGGCCTACCGCGCCGAGGTCGTCAAAGGGCTACGGCTCTACGGCGAGCTGCACCGTTTCATTCCGGTGCTCGCGTACTACCGCGGATACCGAATCGCCGAGCTGGCCGTGAACCACCGCCCGCGCGAGCACGGACGCTCGCGCTACGGGGTCGAACGCTACGTGCGCGGTTTCCTCGACCTGCTGACCGTCTCGTTCATCGGCCGCTACCGCTACCGGCCGCTCCACCTCTTCGGCGGGTTGGGCCTCACGCTCGGCTTCCTCGGCCTGGTCGTGCTCAGCTACCTGACGGTGCTCAAGATCGAAGGGCACGCGATCGGGCAGCGCCCGCTGCTCATCCTCGGCGTGCTGCTGGTGGTCGTCGGGCTGCAGTTCTTCTCGCTCGGCCTGATCAGCGAGCTGATCACGAGCCAGCACGAGGAGCGCGCGGGCCCACGCGAGCGGACGGAGCTCCACGTCGACGAAATCCTTTCGTAGCGCGACGGCGATCGGCACGCATACGTCACGCTTGCGTGACAGACACGTGCGCCTTTCCCGGTTACGCTTGCAGTGGGGAGGAGGCCGGGAGCACCTGAATTACGTGCCCAGGTGGCGAAGCGGCTGATGCGGGCCCTCTACTTCGGAACCTACGATCGCGACTACCCGCGCAACGCGCAGGTGATCTCCTGCCTGCGGGCGGCCGGCGTCGAGGTGCTCGAGCGGCACGTCGGCGTCTGGGAAGGTCGTCGCGACGCCTTTCGTGCAGGCGCTGGAACTGCCGCGCGGATCGCAGCGGCCGAGCTCCGCCTGCTCAGCCCGCCGCAGCAGCCGTTCGACGTCCTGCTCGTCGGCTACCCGGGCCACTTCGACCTGCCTGCCGCCAAGCGCGCGGCCGGCGGCCGGCCTGTCGTCTTCAACCCGCTCGTCTCGCTGGCTGACACGTTCGTCGCCGACCGTGGGCGCTTCCGGCCCGACTCGCTCCCGGCGAGGGCGCTCGCGGCGGTCGACCGGCACGCGTTCCGCGCCGCCGACCTCGTCGTCGCCGATACCCGCGCGCACGCAGACCACCTCGCCGAGCTCGCAGGCCTCCGCGCCGCCGACGTGGAGGTCTGCTTCGTCGGCGCCGAGGAGCGGCTCTTCCGGCCCGGCTGGTCGCCGGGCGAGCCGTTCACGTGCCTCTTCGTCGGGAAGCTGATCCCGTTGCACGGCGTGGAGACGATCCTCGGGGCAGCGCGCGCCGCCCCGGAGCTGTCCCTGCGCATCGTCGGCAGCGGCCAGCTCGAGCACCTGCTCGCCGAGCGACCGCCGAACGTCGAGTGGGTGCGCTGGGTCGACTACGAAGAGCTCCCCGGCGAGCTCCGCCGCGCGGGGTGCGCCCTCGGCATCTTCGGCACCTCGGCCAAAGCCCAGCGGGTGATCCCGAACAAGGCCTTCCAGGCGCTTGCTTGCGGCACGCCGCTCATCACCGCCGATACTCCGGCCGCGCGCGAGCTGCTCGTCCACGAGGAGAGCGCGCTGCTGGTCCCGAGCGGCGATCCGGAGGCTCTCGCACAAGCGCTTCGCCGGGTGGCCGCCGACCCAGCCCTCCGCAGCCGCTTGAGCGAGGGCGGTCTCGCCGCTTACCGAAGGCAGGCGAGCGAAGACGTCCTCGGACGACGCTGGCGCGGACTGCTCGAACGCGTGGCGGCTCAATGACAGCCCGCCGGCTCGCGACCCCACGCCTCCTCCTCTGGTGCGGGATCGCCGCCTACGCGACCGCCTTCGCGGCGCTCTCGGTCCTGCGCCACCGCGCGTTCCAGACCGGCCGCTTCGACCTTGGCAACATGGTCCAGGCGGTCTGGTCGACCGCGCACGGCCACCCGCTCGCCGTCACGGGCCTGCGTGGAGACGAAATCTCCCGCCTCGCCGCGCACTTCGACCCGATCCTCGTCGCCTTCGCGCCGCTCTGGCTTGCCTGGCCGAGCCCGGACCTTCTGCTCGTCGTCCAGGCCATCGCGGTCGCGCTCGGCGCGTTGCCGGTCTACCGGCTCGCGCGCAAGCACCTCGGCTCGGAACGCGCCGGGATCGGCTTCGCGCTCGCGTACCTGCTCTATCCGCCGACGCAGTGGCTGACGCTGAACGAGTTCCATCCGGTCTCGCTCGCGTGCCCGCTGCTCCTGTTCGCGATCTGGTACCTGGACGAGGACCGGCTCGTCCCCTTCGCAATCTGCGCCGTGCTCGCCGCGACAACGAAGGAGGAGATCGCGTTCGTGGTCGCGGGGCTCGGCCTCTGGTACGCGCTCGCCCGCGGCCGCCGGATCGAAGGGGCATTGATCGCCGTAGCCGGCCTCGCCGTCTCGCTGATCGCGATCGAGGTCGTGATCCCGCACTTCAACCGCGCGGGCAGCTCGAGCTTCTTCTCGCGCTACAGCGAGGTCGGCGGCTCGCCCGGCGGGATCCTGCGCACAACGGTGACGCACCCTTGGAGGCTCTTCACGACCGGCTTCACGGGCCGCGGGCTCGGCTATGTCGCCCGCCTCGCACTGCCACTCGGGCTCGCGATGCTGGCCGCCCCGGTGCTGCTCCTCGCAGCGCTGCCGGAACTCGCGATCAACCTCCTCTCGGCCGCTCCGGCGCAGACGTCGATCCGCTTCCACTACACCGCCGGCCTGATCCCCGTCCTCGTCGCCGGTGCGATTCTCGGCTCTGCCCACCTCAGCCGCAGCAGGCCCGGCTTCGCACGCGCCGTCCCGACGGTCGCGGTCGTGCTCGCGCTCGTGTCGAACTACTTCCTCGGCGCGATCCCGCTCTGGCGCTACTTCCCGGGAGGCGAGCAGGCACAGGCGACCGCCGCGCACGTCAGCGAGCACGACCGGATCGCGGCACGCGCACTCCGCCTGATCCCCGCCGGCGCGGTCGTCAGCGCCACGAACTCGCTCGGCGGGCACCTCTCCGCGCGCCGCCGCGTCCTCAGCTTCCCCTTCATCCAGGACGCGACCTGGATCGCCGCAGACGAGACCTCGCCCGGCTACGCCGACCGGCTCGCTCCGTTGCCTGCCGCCGTCCAGCTTTCCTGGCTTCGGCGCAATCCCGAGTGGCGCCTCGTGTTCGAGCGCGACGGGATCCTGATCTTCCAGCGGCGCGGCTGAGCGCCCGCGAGCGCAGCGGCAAGAACGCCGTAGAGCGCGACGACGAGTAGGTCGCGCACGAGCAGCGGCCACACCGGCCAGCCGATTCGGAATAGCGCGTGGTAGTGGAAGAACCAGGCCTGGGCGAGCAGCAGCGAGACCGCGGTCAACGCGATCGCAACGGTCCCGCCCGCGGCCACGACCAGCGGGACGAGCCACTCGAGGTACTGCGGCGAGAAGATCTTGGTGAACGCGAGAAAGCCGGCGACCGCTGCCGCGAACGCGACCGGCAGCCGATCTCGCCCGTCGCGCGCCCGCGCGTAGAGCACCCAGATCGCTGCGACAGCCGCAGCCTCCAGCACGAGCGTCGCCACCGCAACGGCGTCCGGAAGGGAGCCACGCAGATTGCGGCCTGCGACGTGAAAGGTCTCGACCATGTGCGCGTGGTAGAGCCCGAGCTTGTCGCCGGCGAGGAGAATCGCGGCGCCTAGGCTCTCTACCTGAAGCCCCCTGGACGCCTGCGAGCGGAAGCTCGAGACGACCCCGTGCAGGTCGTACGCCGCGAACGGGGCCACGACGACGAGCGCGACGGCGAGGAAGACCGCGAGCCCGAGCGCCGCCCGCTTCGGCCCGCCGCGCCGCCAGAGAAGCACGCCTGCGAGCGGCACGAGCACGAGCGGATAGACCTTCGCGGAGACGGCGAGGCCCAGCACCCCTGCGCCGAGCAAGTCGCGGCCGCGCAGGAACAAGAGCAATGCCAGGACGGTCAGAAATGCCGGCCAAGCGTCATACGTGTTCAGCGAGATCGGGCCGAGCGCGGCCGGCGCGAGGGCGAGCACCGCCACCGAGACCACGAGTCGGCGACGCGTTGCGCCGAGCTCCACGAGCACGAGCGCGACCACCACGATCGTCGCGATCCCGCACAGCGCCATCAGCGCCTTGAACGCCGCGTTGTAATGCTGGGTGCCGAAGACCGTCGGCGGCATGAACACCGCGAACGCGCCGGGCGGGTACTCGACGAAGACGTCGCGGTAGGGCAGCGCGCCGTGCAGGAACCGCTCCGCGTAACCCTGGTAGATGTGCAGGTCGCGGAACCGCGCCGCGCGGAAGAGCCCGCCGTCGGGAATCGCGCAGGCCCCGACGAAGACCGGCGCCGCAAGGAGCGCCGCGAGCAAGGCGTCTCGCCTCCCCGCGGTCTCGCGGAGCCCCGAGCTCACAGGTCTAGGGAACCGGCGGCGGAGAGGGCGGCGGCGAAGGCGGTGGCGGCGGGATGGGCGGCGGAGGCGGCGGGATGGGCGGCGGAGGCGGCGCTGCCGGAGGCGGCGGCGGCGCGGTCTTCCCGGTCGTCGTGGACTGCGTGGTCGGGGAGTAGTAGTAGCTCGGCGGGGGCGGCGCGTAGCTCGAGCCGTACTGGCCCTGCGTGAACGGCCGCCAGACGACCGGATTCAGCGGCGACGGCCAGCCGAGCGCGGGCTTCTTCGCCATCGCGGCCTCCATGAACAGCCGCCAGATCGTCGCCGGGAACGTGCCGCCCTGCACAGAGATCCCATGCACGTTGGTCATCGGAATCTCACCCTGGGGATAGCCGACCCAGATCGTCGCCTCGAGCTGAGGCACGTAGCCGGAGAACCAGCCGTCCGCGTGGTTGTCGGTCGTCCCGGTCTTCCCGGCGGCCGGGCGGCCGAAGTAGGCGCCGACGCCCGTGCCGCCGAGCACGTTCTGCTGGAGCACCTTGGTCACCTCGGAGGCCACGCCGTCCGAGATCACGCGCTTGCGCTGCGGTTTGCCCCAGCCGGCGTCGGTGTCGACCTTGCCGTTCGCGAGCCTGACCTCCGTGATCGCCATAGGCTTCGAGTAGAT
>VAXD01000018.1:0-7044 GCA_005884155.1 Actinomycetota bacterium
GACGTTGTAGCGCCCGACCGCGAGCGCGAAGCCGAGGCCAGCGAGCGCGAGCGTGGCCGCGCCGCCGAGCGCGCGCTCGAGCAGCACCGATCCCGCGACGGGCCCGCCCTGTCCGGGGTGCCGCTTGGCCGTCTCGAAGATCCGCACAGCGTCACCGCCGACCGCGGTCGGCAGCACCTGCCCGGCCGTGTAGGCGACGAAGTAAGCGCGCACGAGCCACGCGAGCCGGTCGTGGATCCCGCGCGCGGCGAGCAGCTTCTGCCAGCGCCAGGCCATCGGCCAGACCGAAAGCACCATGATCGCGAGCGCGAGGAGGAAGTAGCCGACGCTGGCGTGCGCCAGGATGTGCCCGACCCGCCGGATATCGATCTTCCAGACGATGTACGCGGTGCAGAGGCCGGTGACGACGAGCGTCGCCGCGACCCGGAGGGAACGCCTCCTCAAGTGTCAGACAACCTGGGCATCCGCCGCACGGAAGCGTATGCACTCGGCCGCGCGCGTCGCCCGCTCGAGAGCCTCTTCGCGGGTGGACCCGGTCGCAAGGACGGCGCCGGCGCGGTCGGAGCCGCGGTAGGCGCTCACCCAGCCGACGCCTCGGATCGCCGCCGCGTCCTCGAGTCCGCCCGGCTCGCCGTCGCCGGCGAGGAAGCGGACGCAGGCCGCGCCCACCCGTCGTCTCGTTCTGAGACGTCGATCCGAGACAGGCTCTCCGAGTGCCGCCGAGAGCGCCAGGCCGTCGAGGTCGATCCCGAGCGCGGCGTGGCAGAGCTCCGCGTCGTGGCCGCCGCCCAGGCGCGCCGAGAGCTCGAGCACCTTCGGGCCGTCCTGGTCGATGCGGATGCGCGTCACGGTCGGGCCGTCGTGGATGCCGAGCGCTCCGGCCGCTTCCCTGGCGAGGGCCGCGGCCGCGCGGGCATGCTCGCTTTCCCAGACGTCGGCGAGGGGCGCACGGTCGGTCACGGTCAGTGGGTGGAAGACGCCGTCTCGCGAGAAGGCGTTGACGCTGACGACCGGCGCCTCCGCAAGCTCCTCGACGAGGCAGAGCCCCATCCGCGAGCCGCGCAACGCCGCCTTGACCGCGGAGCGGAGCTCCTTGGACGAGCGGACGACCGCTCGGGCGCGGCGGCCTTGGCGGTCCGGTGGGCGCACCAGGCACGGCACGCCGACTACCTCGTCAGGGGTCGAGATCACCCGCCAGCCGGTTTGCGGCACGCCTGCGTCGGCGAGGCGCTCGCGCTGGCGTAGCTTCGACGTCGAAAGCACCGCGGTCTCCGGCGCGAGCGGGTGCGGGATGCCCAGCCGCGCGGCGATCCGAGCTGCGGCTCCGACGGGCTGGTCGGCCCCGGGCGCGATCACGCCGTCGATTCGTTCGGCCTCGGCAAGGCGCTCGAGCGCAGGCTCGTCGTCGACGGGCACGATTGCGCGGCGGTCCGCGTACGCGAATCCGGGCGCGGCCGGGTCGCGGTCGACCGCGATCACGAACAGCCCGCGGGCTCGCGCCGCCTCGAGCAACCCGAGCTGCGCTGCCCCCGCCCCGAGAACGAGTAATCGTTCCACCTAGCGCCCCTCCCAGCAATGAGCGCCCGTCTCTCGCCCGCTATCACGCTGCGCCAGAGCCCACCCTCGCGCTTGCCCAGGCAACCAGCCTGGGCCGCGGGCGAGTGCGGCCTCTGGCTTGGTGCTAGCGAACGAGAGTCTGGGCATCATCACTGGCAGGAGCGCAATCCATTGTCGCGATCGGGCGAGACGACGCCGGACCTGCGACAATCAGCACGTGACGACCGTCCTCGGGGAGAGGATCGAGGAGCTTCGATCCGACCGCCAGCATGGCGGCAGCTGGATGGCGCGCCGCGCGGTCGAAGCGCTGGTGCAGGAGTCCGAGCACGAGGCTACGAGCGGCGAAGAACTGTTGGAGCGGCTGTCCTCGGCCGGCCGCGAGCTGGCCGCGAGCCGGCCGGGCATCGGCGCGGTCGCGGGCGCGGTAGGCCGCCTGCTTGCGTGCGCCCAGATCGGCGCGAATCTCGAGGCCGAGCAGCTCCGTCAGCTCGTTCGCGCCGAGGCCGAGGCATTGGTCCACAGCGGCCGCCGCGCCGCGGCCTCGATCGCGATCCAGCTCCAGGAGCGGCTGACCGACGCGGTCGTCCTGACGCATTCGGCCTCCGCAACCGTCCGCGAGGCGCTGCTGCGCACGCCGCCCGAGCGCGTGATCTGCACGGTCTCGGGGCCGCAGGAGGAAGGCCGCATGTTCGCGCACGAGCTGCGCAAGGAGGGTCTGCAGGTCGAGCTCGTGGACGACGCTGTTGCCCCGTCGCAACTGGAGTGGGCGACGCTGCTCCTACTCGGCGCCGACACCGTCTACCGCTGCGGCACCCTCTGCAACAAGCCGGGCACGCGCGACCTCGCCGAATGCGCGGCCGACGAGGGCGTCCCAACGGTCGTCGCCTGCGAAGTCCTCAAGCTCGCCCCGATCGAGCTGGGCGACGCGGCGTCAGTCGGCGACCGCGAGCTGACGCCGCCCGAGCTGATCGACTGCATCATCACCGAGGAAGGCTGCTTCCTCCCGGAGGACGTCGCCGCCCTCGTAGACCGAACGCCGTTCCTCCGCGAGGGCTACGCACTCCTGCGCCGCGCGTAAGCCGCAACGGTGCCTGGCACCGCTACGAGATCGAGTCTTCGGGGAGTGGGATCAGGCGGGCTCGGTCGCGAACGTCTTGCATGAGAGTCAGCGCTCGGCGGGCGTCGACTACCGAACGGTTCCAGTCGCGCGTGTAGGCGTCGCTTCCCGGCGGGTGACGGAGCGCATCGGCTCGCGCTGTGAGGCCTTCGATCAGTAGTTCCTTCGCCTGCGCGGTCTCACCGGTGGTGCGGTCGGCTCGCAGGCGCGCGAGAGCAGCCACGACGACGTTGCGGAACGAGCGAGCTTCCGCCGACAGCCCGCGGCGGTCTCGATAGGCGAGCTCGTACGCGGTCAGGGCGTGGCTGACGGGCTCGTAGTCGGCGACCAGGCGCTGTTGCTGGGCGTCGAGCTGGCGGAATGTCAGCTCGGGAGCGGGTGGAGGTGGCGCAGGCCCCCGCTTCTGCGAGCTGTGGCAGCCGGCCAACGCGAGCACGGCCAGGAGCGCGCAGGCGCGCCAGTAGACTCGCCCGCGATGAGAGTCCTGGTCACGGGAGCGTCGGGCTTCGTCGGGCGCGCGCTCGTGGAGGAGCTGCGTCACGGGGAGCGAGCTTACGAGGTCTTACCGCTCGGACGGGACGACGGCGACCTCGCGGACGAGGGAGTCGCCGAACGCGCGATCGCCGACACCCGTCCAGACGCGATCGTTCACGCAGCCGCACGGATTGGCGTGGTCCGCTGCGAGGACGAGCCCGAGCTCGCGCTGCGCTCCAACGTTCTAGCGACGGTCCAGGTCGCCCGCGCCTGCACCACGCACGGCGCCCGGCTTGCGTACGTTTCGACAGCCGACGTCTACGGCATGGCCGCGATCGCCGACGAAGAGACCCCTCCGGCCCCCGAGAGCCTGTACGCGCTGACCAAGCTGTGGGGCGAGGAGGCCGCGCGGCTGTACACCCCGGACCGGCTGTTGATCCTGCGGCTCGCGAACCCCTACGGTCCCGGTGTCGAGCCTGGGGAGGGAAAGGGTGCCGTGCCGACGATGCTCCACCAGGCCGAGAGCGGCGAGCGGATCCCCGCCTACCGGGGAGAGGCGCGGAGCTGGTGCTGGATCGGCGACGTCGCCCGCGCGGTGCGGTTGGTGCTGGAGTCCGGCGAGGACGGCGTCTTCAACGTCGGCACCGACGCCGACCCGGTCGCCCTGACCGACGTCGCCCGGCTCGCGTGCGCTGCGACCGGCGCTTCCGAGGACCTGATCGACGAAGTCGAGCCGCCTGCCGGCCGCGTGGCGCCCGTGATCGGCATCGAGCGCCTACGCGCTCTCGGCTGGCGGGCGGAGGTCGGTCTGGAGGACGGCTTGCGGCTGCTGCTCGAGGCGTGGCACACGGCGCCCGCGGCGTGAGGCGCGCGTTCGTCCTCGTCGGCGGCTCCCGCTCACAGCTCGGGCTGCTCGAGCAGGCGCGCGCGCTCGGGCACGAGGTCTGCGTCGTGGACGGCGCAGAGACCGCACCGCTGCTCGCGGACGCCGACATCGGGATCGTCCGGAACTTCGTCGACGTCGCCGCTGTCCTCGCCGACCTGCGGGCGCACGAGGTCGAGCCGGTCGCGGTCGCGACGATGGGCTCCGACCAAGCCGTGCTGCCCACCGCACGCCTCGCCCACCGGCTCGGGCTCCCGGGCCTCCCGGTGCGGACAGCCGAGATCGTCGCGGACAAGCGCAAGATGCGAGCGGCGTTCGAGGCCGCCGGAGTCCCTGCCGCGGCCGGCCGCGAGGTCAAGAGCGTCGAGGATGCAGCCGCCGCGTTCGAGGTGACCGGGCGGGCCGTCGTCAAGCCCGTCGACGGCTCGGCGCAACGCGGCGTAACCGAGGTTCGCTCGGCGGAAGAGCTGCCTGCCGCCTTCGAGCGCGCGCTCGCGGCCTCCCGCACGGGCGCCATCGTGCTCGATCAGTACCTCGAAGGCGACGAGCTCACGATCAACGGCTTCCTGTTGGACGGCGAGTACTTCCCGATGAGCATCACGAAGCGGCTGCTGCACCCGCCGCCGCCGCTCGGCGTCTGCATCGCGCACCGCTATCCGTCTGGCCTCTCGCCCGAGCGTGAGCGTGAGCTCTTCCGCATCGCCCAGCTCGCGAGCGATGCCGTCGGGATCGAGACCGGCCCTTCGTACGTGCAGGTCCGCGAGTCGTTCGTGATCGAAGTCGGCGCCCGCCTTGGCGGTGGCAAGGATGCCGAGCTGGCGCAGCTCGTGACCGGCTTCGACGCGATCCGCGCGAACACGCTCTGGGCGCTCGGCGAGCTCTCCGTGGATGACCTCGGCCGGCGCGAGCCGAGCGCGACCCACGGCCAGGTTCGCTTCGTCGTCGCGCCGCCCGGGCGGATCATCCGGCTCGACGCCGAGCCGGCGCTCGCGCTCGACGGCGTGCACGAGGCCGGCTTCTACTGGCGCGAGGGGATGACGCTGCCGCCGCTTACCTCTGGCGCGGAGCGGCTCGGCTATCTCGTCCTCACAGCCGGCGGCGAGCAAGAGCTAGACGATCTGACCGACCGCGCCTTCAAAGCGCTCCATGTCGAGATCGCCGTCGAGCAAGTCCCGGCGTGAGAGTCCTCCACTCGCCGATCAACATCGCAGGTGGCCCGGGCGCGATCTCGCAGGGCCTGCGCGAGCTCGGCGTCGAGAGCACGCTGCTCGTCTTCAACGAGCGCCCGTTCGAGCGCGGCTTCGACGTGAATCTCCAGCTTCGCGACACGAGCAAGCTCACGAGCCTCCCGTTCAACCTGCCCCGGCAGGTGAGCGCCTTCAGCTGGGCGCTGCAGAACTTCGACGTCTTCCACTTCCACGCGGGCCTGACGCTCCTGCCGCGGAAGCTGAACCTGCCCGTGCTCAAGCTCGCACACAAGGGGATCGTCTTCCAGTCGTGGGGCTCCGACCTGCGCGGACGACGCGCGTCGGAGGTGCGCTACCTGCGCTCGGCCGACGCGGTGATCGTCGGCAGCTACCTGACCAGACGGCTCGCGCCGCGTGGGCGCTGGCCCGAGTACGACGTCGTCCACCCCGCGATCGTGCTGAGCGATTGGGAGCCATCGCCCACCGAGCCCGGAGACTTGCTGCGAGTCGCGCACGCGCCGAGCAAGCGCGCGGTCAAGGGCACCGACACCGTGCTCGCGGCAGTCGAGTCGCTCCGCGCCCGCGGCGCACCGATCGAGCTCGACCTGATCGAGGGCGTCCCGAACCGCGAGGCGCGCCTGAGCTACGCCGCGGCCGATGTCGTCGTCGACCAGCTCCGGATCGGCTGGTACGGGATGCTCGCAATCGAGTCGATGGCGCTCGCCAAGCCGGTGGTGGTGCACCTGGACGAAGAAGCGGCCGACGAGACCGAGGAGGCGTTCGGGCTCGAGCTGCCGCTCGTGCGCGCCTCGGAAACGGACCTCGAAGACGTGCTGGCGGGCCTGATCGAGGCGCGTGAGACGTTGCCGGCGCTCGGCCGCCGCAGCCGTGGTTACGTCGAGCAGGTGCACGGCCACCTGAAGGTCGCGCGCCAGGTGCTCGAGATCTACGAGCGCGTCAGGCCGTCGAGCTCGTAGTAGCCGATCGGCGACCACGAGAAGCCGCGCACGCCGGGCTTCAGCCACACGTACTCGGGCGGGTTGGCAAGCGGCACCGCAGGGACGGCCGGTCGAAGCTTCTCGCCAAGCAGCTCGCGCTCGATCGCGTAGCGCTTGCCGTCGTCGAGCGTGCGCACCGCCTGCCGCATCAGCGCGTCGTAGCTGCGCTCGCACCAGTGCACGACGTTGAAGGCGCTCCCGCACGGAAACAGGTCGAGGATGTTGTACTCGTCGAAGATCTTCGGGCTCCAGCCCGACAACACGAGGTCGCCGTCGGCGCCGGCCGTCGGCTCGACCGCGACGTTCGCCTGGGCGAGGTTCGCGCGGATGCTGCCCACCGTCTTCGACGCAAGTGCGTCGCGCGGGTCGTACCCGAGCGAGAGCTGTTGTCGGCGCAGGCGGCCGCGCATGACGAAGGCGTTCGAGATCACCGCGTCGCGCCCGGGCATCGCCGGCGGGACGAGCTCGTTCAAGCTCGGGTCGCCTACGTCGTCGGCGATCGTCGCGCGGTCGAGCTTCGTCAGCCTCTGCGGTAGCCAGAGGAGCTGCACCGCGAGCGTCGGCAGCTTGCGCCAGCCGGGGCCGGTCGGCGGCTTCGCCGTCTGCACCCACGGCAGGCCGGGCGGAGCGAGGCCGCGCGGGAGAATCGCGTCGGCGCCTTTCGTCTGCGTCGTCAACACGAGCCGGCTCGGCTTGACTGCGCGGGCGTCCCAGTAGTTGAAGTTCCGCTCGAGCACGAAGCGGCCGGCCAGCCGGAAGGGGCCGCTGTAGGCACCCGGCCGGTAGGGCGCGGCGATGGGGTGCGCGACGAGCTGATCGAGCCACGGG
>VAXD01000018.1:7064-7634 GCA_005884155.1 Actinomycetota bacterium
CGCGGTACGCGCGCGCGCCGCGGACGATCCCGAGATCGGGCCCGGCCAAAGGGGCTCCCGTCGCAGGCGAGAGCGCGCGCAGCCACGAGCGCCGGACGTCCTGTGCAGTCAAGCGCCTGTCGTCGCTCCACCGCAGGTTCTTGCGCAAGTGGAAGACCCAGACGAGCCCGCCCCGCTGAACGTCCCACGACTCCGCGAGGTCGGGAACGACTCCGCGCCCCGAGAAGCGCGTCAGGCCGGCATAGAGCTCGTGCGTCACATTGAGCGAGGGCATGTCGCCTGCCTTCGCCGGATCAAGCGTTCGCGGCGGCTCGGGCAGTGCCAGGCGAAGCGCGGCGCTCGGCGCATGCTCCGACGAGCCGCAGCCCGCAAGCAGCGCCACCGCTACGAGACCAGCTTGCGCCAGACGTTGCCGAGGAGCGTCCACGTGAGAGACCTGCGCATGCGCAGGAAGTCGTAGTTGCCGGTTGCGAAGACCTCGCCCCGCCCCGCCCGCGCCCAGACGAGCGCCGCGTTCACCACCCCGTAGTTGCCGGCGACGATCGCCTCGGCCCCGACGACGTGATCGTG
>VAXD01000018.1:7680-8282 GCA_005884155.1 Actinomycetota bacterium
CGGCCCGATGCCGGTGCCCCGGAAGAGCCAGCGCACCCGCGCGTAGGCGGAACCCGTCGCGGCCACGTAGCGCGCCGCGTGCGAGCGCGGGAAGCAGCAGCCGTCGTAGCCGACGCCCGCGAGCGCGAAGTCTGAGCGGCCCTCGCGCGCGTCGAAGTCGGTCATGACCATCGCGTTTCGGTCGGCGACGAGCTTCACCTGCCGGTAGAACGGGTTCGCCTGCAGGAACGCCAGGTGCCCGCCGCCGTCGCGGTACGCGCGCAGGAGATCCCACGTGTGCGGCTCGTAGTACTCGCTGTGGCCGGGGAAGACGATCGCCGAGTAGCGGCGCAGGGTCGAGAGCGGCAGCCGCCCGAGCTCCACGTCGGTCACGTTCTGTACCCGCGGGTGCCGGACGCAGAGCCACTGCGAGAACGGCGCGGCCGCCTTGTGGTCGTCCTCCTGCCCGCCGGGGATTATCGGCCCGCGCAGCGAGACACGGCGCTGGCGCCAGAAGTGGTACCAGCTGTCCGGGATCCCGTTCGCGTCGGCGTCGTAGGCGTTGTAGGCGCGCCAGGTCAGGTACGGCCAGACGAGCAGCGCGGTGTGCGGAGGCGGATGGT
>VAXD01000018.1:8320-9929 GCA_005884155.1 Actinomycetota bacterium
GGACAACCACAGGCGCTTCGAAAGTTTCGCCCGCGGGATCGCCGACGACGTAGTGGTAGAGCCCGGAATCGAGCCCGCTCGGGAGCGTCGTCCCGGGGAAGCGCCGGCCCGAGCAGTCCTGCTCCAGCTGGACGCTCGCCTGCCCGCCGTCGGCGGAGACGGAGAGCGGTGGCCGCGAGCCCGGCTCGTAGCTACTTGTCGAGTCGACAAATGCCGCGAGCCGCTCGACGCGCACGACCCGAGGCCTCGCAACGCAGCCCGAGTAGTGCCACGGCGGCCGCGAGACCGTCGCCTCGGCCACGCCTGGCCGCTGCTCCGCGGGCGGAATCACCGGCGGGCGCGCCCGGCCCCGGTCCTTGTAACAGGCCGTCACCAGGTAGGTGCCGTCGCCCAGCGCGGAGGGCGTCCAGCTCAGCGTCCCGGTCCCCTTGACGCCGGTGCGGAGCTCGCGCCACCCGTGTAGCCGGCCGCCCCAGACGAACGCGAACAGATCGACCGGCGCGGCGGCTCGTACCTGAACTGTGAGCGTGTCATGGACGCCGTTCCCGTTCGGGCTGACGGCCGCCGGCCCGTACGCGACGAGCACGGGACGCGCGGTGTCGCGCGCCGCAGCGCCCGGCACGACGAGCACGGCCGCCGCGGCGGCCGCGACAACGAGCTTCACGCCTTGGAGGCCAGGCTCTGCACGGGCTGCCGCGCGCGGTACCAGGCGATCGTCCGCGCCAGACCGTCGTCGAGGTCGACCCGCGGTTCCCAGCCCAGGAGATTGCGCGCCTTGTCGACGTTCGGGATTCGCATCTCCACGTCCGTGTAGTGGAGCGGCCGGAAGATGATCTCCGAGTCCGAGCCGGCCAGCCGCCGGATTCGCGCGGCCAGGTCGAAGACGGTCACGACCGAGCGCGGGTTACCGATGTTGAAGACCTCGCCGACGGCTTCCTCGCGCTCGAGCACGAGCAGGAGCGCCTCGACGACGTCGTCCACGAAGCACCAGGCACGGATCTGCGAGCCGTCGCCATGGATCACGAGCTCCTCGCCGGCCAGCGCGCGCACGGTGAAGTGGTGGATCGCGCCGCTGCCGACCTGACCGGGCCCGTAGACGTTGAACGGCCGCACCGAAGTCGCCGGCAGCCCGTACTCGTCGAAATACGAATGCGCCAGGTACTCGCCGGCGAGCTTCGATACCGCATACGTCCAGCGCGCCTCGCCGACGGAGCCCTGCGACGTCACGTGCGTCTCCTCGACCTTGTACGCGTGCGTCCCGAAGACCTCGCTCGTCGAGAAGTCGACCAGCCGCTCGACGGTGCCGGCCTCGTGCGCCGCCTCGAGCACGTTGTAGGTGCCGATCAGGTTGACGCGCATCGTGCGCACGCGGCTCTCCAAGACCTTGTCGGTGCGTCGTGCCCTCGGTGAGCGTTCGCAGGGTGTCGAGGTCGAGCACGTCGCCCTGGACGAAGCGCAGGTTCGGGTGCTCGGCGAGGTCGGTGCCCGTGAGCGAGTCGCGGTGGAGGTTGTCGAGCACGACCAGCTCGTTGTCCGCCACCAGCCGCCGCGCCAGCGACGTCCCGATGAACCCGGCCCCGCCCGTGAGCAGGATCTTCTTGCCGCTCAG
>VAXD01000019.1 GCA_005884155.1 Actinomycetota bacterium
GCAGCGCAGCCGACCTTCCCCGCTCCGGCTCGCTCGGCCTCGTCCCGACGATGGGCGCCTTCCACGAGGGCCACCTCTCGCTCTTCCGCACCGCGCGCACCGAGAACGAGGTCGTGGTCGTGAGCCTGTTCGTCAACCCGGCCCAGTTCGCGCCGGGCGAGGACCTCGACCGCTACCCGCGCAACGAGGAGCGTGACGCAGAGCTCGCCGAGGCCGAGGGCGTCGACGTCCTTTACGTCCCGCCCGCCGAGGAGATCTACCCCGACGGCTTCCAGACCTGGATCGAGGTCGAGGAGCTGGGGAGCATGCTCGAGGGCGAGCACCGGCCCGGGCACTTCCGCGGCGTTGCAACAGTCTGTCTGAAGCTCTTCAACCTCGTCCGGCCGCAGCGCGCCTACTTCGGCCAGAAAGACGCGCAGCAGGCTGCCGTGATCCGCCGGATGGTGCGCGACCTCGCCGTGCCGGTCGAGATCCGCGTCTGCCCGACCATCCGCGACGAGGACGGGCTCGCGCTCTCGTCGCGCAACTCGTACCTCACGCCGAAGGAGCGCGAGGCCGCGCTTGCCCTCCCGCGCGCGCTGGCCTCACACGACCGCTCGCTACTGAACGGCCTCCCGGTCGACTACTTCGAGGAGGCCGACTTCGAGCCGCGCGTCCTCGTCGCGGCCGTCCGCGTCGGCAAGACCCGTTTGATCGACAACGTCGTCCTGGAAGGACAGACGCAATGAGCGTAGGCTCGACGGAGCTCATCGAGGAGCGGAGGTGCGGGCTCCGCCGGCGCCGGGAGCGGGATTCATGAGCACGCCGCCGCAAGGGAAGCTGCCGCTGCCGAGGCTCGCCGAGCTGAAGCGGGAGGGCCGGAAAATCGTCATGGTGACCGCCTACGACGCGCCCGGCGCGCGCTTCGCCGAGGACGCCGGGGTCGACGTGATCCTCGTCGGCGACACCGCCGCGATGGTCGTCCTCGGCCACGAAGGCACGACGGTCCCGGTGACGATGGACGAGATGCTCTTCCTCACGCGGACGGTCGCCCGCGCGGCCAACCGGCCGATCGTCATCGGCGACATGCCGTTCGGCTCGTACCAGGTCTCCGACGAGGCGGCGGTCGAGAACGCGATTCGCTTCGTCAAGGAGGCGGGTGCGGACGCGATCAAGCTCGAGGGCGCGGGTCCGTCGCTCTCGCGCGTGCGCGCGATCGTCCAGGCCGGGATCCCGGTGATGGGACATGTCGGCCTGACCCCGCAGTCGGCGACGATGCTCGGCGGCTTCAAGACGCAGGGCAAGACCGCTGTCGCGGCGGTCCAGCTCGTCGAGGATGCGCTCGCGCTCGAGGAGGCCGGCTGCTTCGCGGTTGTGCTCGAGGCCGTGCCCACGCCCGTCGGGGCGGAGATCACGGAGCGGCTGTCTGTGCCGACGATCGGCATCGGCGCCGGCCCCCACTGCGACGGGCAGGTGCTCGTCTACCACGACCTGCTCGGCCTGACGGAAGGCCACCTGCCGCGCTTCGTCAAGCGCTACGCGAACCTCTCACGCGAGATCCGCGACGCGCTCGAGAGCTATGCAGAAGAGGTTCGCTCGGGGACCTTCCCCGAGGAGCAGCACACCTACGAGATGCCTGCGGAAGAGCTCGAGGCCTTCGAGAGGAGCATGCGCAGCCCGAGCAGGAGCAAGGCGAGCGACCACGCGACGAAGACGAGCTCCACGGCCGCGAAGGCCCAGGCGCCCGCACCGCGGTCGGAGCCGCCGCTGCGGAAGACGTCCTCGCCGTAGACCGCAAGCCGTACCGGCATCACCACGAAGAGCGAGAGCGCGACCGGCGCCGACGCGAACGCGAGCACGTGCCGCGCCTGCCGGTAGCTGATCCAGCCCACCGCTCGCGCAAGCCATTGCAGGACGAGACCGCCGAGGAAGTAGAGCGCGATCGCGTAGATGCCGCCCCCGAAGAACGCCCACACCGCGACGTCGATCCAGTCCAGAGTCACGTCGTCGAGGATCTGCCCCGCGATCGGCGTCCAGAGCACCGAGGCGATCCCGGCCAGCAGTACGAGCGCGAGCACCGCCTCGCTGCGGGCCTGCGCCGCGGCCTCGGAATCGTCGCGCAGCCCGGCGAGCACCTCGCGAGGCCGCCAGAGCACGGTGACCGCCCGCCCGAGCCAGGCGCGCTCGTCCGCGGGGGCCTGTACGGCGCGGGCCCGCGTCGCCACGAGCCTCAGGCCGCGGCCGGCTCGCGCGCCGGGAGGATCTCGCGCAGGTATTGGCCTGTCGCCGACTCCTCAACGTCAGCGATCTGCTCCGGCGTCCCGGTCGCGACCACCTCGCCACCGGCCTCGCCGCCTTCCGGCCCGAGGTCGATCACCCAGTCGGACTGCTTGATCACGTCGAGGTTGTGCTCGATCACGAGCACCGTGTTCCCCGCGTCCACCAACCGCTGCAGCACCTCGAGCAGCTTCTCGATGTCCGCGAAATGGAGCCCGGTGGTCGGCTCGTCGAGGATGTAAAGCGTCCGCCCGGTCGCGATCTTGCCGAGCTCCTTCGCCAGCTTGATGCGCTGCGCCTCGCCGCCCGAGAGCGTGGTCGCCGGCTGGCCGAGCTTGACGTAGTCGAGCCCGACGTCGTGCAGCGTCTGTAGCCGCCGGCGCAGCTTCGGGATCTTGGCGAAGAAGCGGAGCGCCTCCTCGACCGACATCTCGAGGACGTCGGCGATCGACTTCCCCTTGAAGCGCACCTCGAGCGTTTCGCGGTTGTAGCGCTTACCGCCGCACGTCTCGCACGGCACGTAGACGTCCGGCAGGAAGTGCATCTCGATCTTGATCGTCCCGTCGCCCTTGCAGGTCTCGCAGCGCCCGCCGCGCACGTTGAACGAGAAGCGGCCGGGCTTGTAGCCGCGCACCTTCGCCTCGGGCGTCATCGAGTAGAGCTCGCGGATCGGCGTGAACAGGTCGGTGTAGGTCGCCGGGTTCGAGCGCGGCGTGCGGCCGATCGGCGACTGGTCGATGTCGATCACCTTGTCGAAGCACTCGATCCCCTCGACCGATTCGTGCTCGCCGGGCTTGACCCGCATCCGGTGCAGCCGGTTCGCAAGCGCCTTGTAGACGATCTCGTTCACGAGCGTCGACTTGCCGGAGCCCGAGACACCCGTCACGGAGACGAACTTCGCGACCGGGAACTCGACATCGATGTCCTTCAGGTTGTGCATCGTGGCGCCGCGGATCCAGAACGTGCCCGTGTCCTCCTCGCGCCGCTCGGGCACCGCGATCTCGCGCTTGCCGGAGAGGAACTGCCCAGTGACCGAGTCGCGCACCTTCTCGACTGCCTTCGCCGGCCCCTCCGCGACCACGTGGCCGCCGTGCTCGCCCGCGCCCGGGCCCATGTCGACGAGATAGTCGGCCGAGCGCATCATCTGCTCGTCGTGCTCGACCACGAGCACGGTGTTGCCGAGGTCGCGCAGGCGCTCGAGCGTCCCGATCAGCTTCCCGTTGTCGCGCTGGTGGAGCCCGATCGACGGCTCGTCGAGGATGTAGAGCACGCCGACCAGCTGTGAGCCGATCTGCGTCGCGAGCCGCAGCCGCTGCGCCTCGCCGCCCGAGAGCGTCGAGGCCGCGCGGTCGAGCTGCAGGTAGCCGACGCCCACGTTCTCGAGGAAGGTCAGCCGCTCGCGGATCTCCTTGATGATCCGCGCGCCGATCAGCTGCTCGGTCTCGGTCAGCTCGAGCCCGTCAAGGAACTCGATCGCCCGCTGCACCGAGAGCTTCGTCAGCTCGTGGATGTTGTCGCCCCCGACGGTCACCGCGAGCACTTCGGGCTTGAGCCGCGCGCCGTGGCAGACCGGGCAGGGCCGGAAGCTCATGTACTCCTCGATCCGCTCGCGCTGCTGGCTCGAGTCGGTCTCGCGGTAGCGGCGCTCGAGGCTCTTGACGATCCCCTCGAACGCGAGCATGTACGAGCGGCGGCGGCCCATCCGGTTGCGGTACTGGACGTAGACCTTGTCGCCGTCCGTGCCGTAGAGGAAGTAGTTCTGGTGCTCCTCGCTCAGGTCTTGCCACGGCGCCTCGAGGTCGATCTCGTAGCGGTCGGCGATCGCCTGGATGACCGACTCGTAGAAGCTCGAGTTGCCGAGCGACCACGGGACGAGCGCGCCCTCGCCGATCGAGAGCGTCGGATCGGGCACGAGCAGGTCAGGATCGATCTCCTGCTGGGCGCCGAGGCCGGTGCAGCGCGGGCAGGCGCCGTGCGGCGAGTTGAACGAGAAGATCCGCGGCTCGAGCTCCGGCAATCCGACGCCGTGCTCGGGGCAGGCGAAGTTCTCGGAGTACGTGGTCGACTCGCCGTCGACGACGTCGATCGCGACCAGCCCCTCGGCGAGCTGTGACGCCGTCTCGACCGACTGCGCCAACCGCTGCCGCAGGTCGGGCTTCATCACGAGTCGGTCGACGACCACCTCGATCGTGTGCTTGAACTTCTTGTCGAGAACAATCTCGTCTTCGAGCAGGCGCTGTTCTCCATCGACCTTCACCCGCGTGAAGCCCTCGGCGCGCAGCTCCTCGAAGACGTCCTTGTACTCGCCCTTGCGGTCGCGTACGACCGGCGCGTTGACCGTGAAGCGCGTCCCTTCCGGCAGTTGCAGGATCTGGTCGACGATCGACTCCTGGCTCTGGCCCGCGATCGGCCGGCCGCAGACCGGGCAGTGCGGGCGCCCGATCCGCGCGTAGAGCAGGCGCAAGTAGTCGTAGATCTCGGTGACCGTCCCGACCGTCGAGCGCGGGTTCCGCGAGGTCGTCTTCTGGTCGATCGAGATCGCCGGGCTGAGGCCGTCGATCGAGTCGACGTCGGGCTTCTCCATCATCTGCAGGAACTGCCGTGCGTAGGCCGACAGCGACTCGACGTAACGCCGCTGGCCCTCCGCGTAGATCGTGTCGAAGGCCAGAGACGACTTCCCGGAGCCCGAGAGCCCGGTCACGCAGATCAGCGAATTCCGCGGCAGCCGGACGGTGATGTCCTTGAGGTTGTGCTCCCTGGCGCCGTGGACGACAAGCTCTTCCTGAGCCATAACCAGCCAAGTCTAGCCGCGCATACGGACGCGAACAAGTGTTCGCTTTCGGTCATTGATCGAGCAGCGCTTGAGCGCGACCGGACAACCCGTGAGGAGATCCATCGCCAGCTCGGCCTGCCGCCAAGCGCGAAACGCGGCTAGCCCCAGATTCAGGCCGGCGCATCGTCGTCGAAGACCTCAAGCCCAATTTCCCCTAGATCCGCTCTACGTGATGTCGGCTCGCCTGAAGGCGAGCGTCCCGAGCACCCCGGCCACCGCGAGATAGATCAGCGCCAGCACGAGACCGCGGTCGAAGCTGAGCAGTTCAGAGCCCTGGTTTCCGGCCTCGACGACCGAGGCGATCACTCGTCCCGGCCCGTAGGGATCGGCGCTTGCGATCCCGAGCAGCGGCTCTCCCACGAGCAGCCAGACAAGCGCGACCACGATCGCCGCGGTCTGTCGGCGTAAGAGCGAGCCGTAGCCGACGCCGAGCGCGCCGGCGATCGCAGCCGCGAGGACGATCCCGGCCACGAGGCGCAGCGAGCTGCCCGAGCCGAGGTGCACCGGAACCGATCTCGCCTTCAGCAGGAGCGCCGCAAGTGCCCACGCGAAGACGCAGGCGGCGAACGCGAGCACCGCGCCGGCGAACGCGACCGCGACCAGTTTGGCCGCCGCCACCCGCTCGCGCACCGGCGCAACGAGAAAGGTGTGGCCGATCGTGCCGTTGGCGAACTCTCCGGCCGACGCGACGATGCCGAGGATCAGCGAGATCAGCGCGGACACCGCGGCGATCGAGACCACGTCGCGCTGACTGCGGGCCTGCGCGAGCTCGCTGACCGAGTTCTGCGAGACATGAAGAGCGATCACGAGCACCTCGAGGCCGAGGATCAACAGCCCGAGCCAGAGCAACAGCCGCGTCGTGCGCAGCTTCAGGAGCTCCGCCGAGACGAGCCTCATCACTCGTCGCCTCCCGTCAGCTCGAGGAAAGCCTCTTCGAGACTCGCGCTCTCGGCGCGCAGCTCGTGCAGGACGATTCCCGCGGCGGCCGCCGCCTCGCCCACGCGCTCCGGCGGAGCGGCCACGCGCAACTCGCCGTCCTCGCCGGAGGTCGCCTCGATGCCGCCCGCGGCCAGTTGCTCTCGGAGCCTGTTCGCGTCGGGCGACCGCACGATCGTCCCGCCCGCGGTGCGCGCCGTCAGCGCCGCCAGCGGCTCGTGCGCGACCAGGCGCGCCTTGTGGATGATCACGACCTCGTCGGCGAGCTGCGCGATCTCCCCGAGGACGTGGCTCGAGATGAAGACCGTCCCGCCGCCGCCCGCGAACGAGCGCAGGAAGTTCCGCAACCAGCGGATTCCCTCAGGATCGAGCCCGTTCGCGGGCTCGTCGAGGACAAGTAGCTGCGGATCGCCCAGCAGCGCCGCGGCCACGCTCAGCCGCTGCCGCATGCCGAGCGAGTACGTCCTGACCCTCCTCCGCGCCGTGTCCGAGAGCTCCACCAGCTCGAGCGTCGCGTCGACGCGCTCGCGTGGGATACCGGCGGCGGTTGCGACGACCCGCAAGTGGTTCCGGCCGCTCCGCGCCGGGTGAAAACTCGAGGCCTCGAGGACGGCGCCGACCGTTCGCACCGGGTCGTCGAGCTTCCGGTAGGGGACGCCGCGAACGAGCGCCTGGCCCGCAGACGGGTGGACGAGACCGAGCAGCATGCGCAGCGTCGTCGTCTTGCCCGCGCCGTTCGGGCCGAGGAATCCCGTGATCCGGCCCGGCTCGATCGCGAAGCTGAGCTCGTCGACCGCGGTGGTCGACCCGAAGCGCTTTGTGAGCCCGCGAACCTCGAGGGGAGGCGCTTCGGGCATCAACCGGCGAGGCGCTCGACCAGGCGGTAGACGTTGCGCGGCTCCGCGACGTGATCGATCTCCAGCGGGCCGGGAAGGCTCTGCTCCAGCTCCAGGTTCTCGACCGAGCGCAGCCTGACCGACGAGGCGCGGCGGCGCAGCGTCCCGTCGACGACGAACAGCTTCTCGGTCGTGACGACGAGATGCGTCCGCTCCCACTTCCAGACCGCCCGAAGGCTCAGGAGCGCGCCGGCCACGACCAGCAGCGCGCCCGGCAGCTGGAGCGGCCACGGCTGCGCGAGCAGGAAACCGCCCAAGCCCGCGAGCACGAGCGCCTTGGACAGCGGCCGCGCGAGCACGACACCGTGCCGGCGCGCGTCCAGGCAGACCTGTTCGTCCCGCGAGGCGAGCATCTGGCGACGCTTCTACGGAGGAACGGCGGTTCCTGCGCTGTTTGCCACACGCGCTACCTGGGGGAGAACCCTGCGGAATGGGGACTGTCGCCCGCAAGGCTGCCGTCTCGACGATCGTCGTGATCGCGATCGTCGCGTTGGCGCTCGCCCTCTGGAAGCTCAAAATCGTCATCGCGCTCGTCTTCCTCGGCTTCGTTCTTGCGGCGGCGATGCGTCCCGGCGTCGACCGGCTTGCGGCCCGGCGGGTTCCACGATCGGTCGGCGTCGCGCTCCACTACCTTGCGATCGTCGGCGCGCTCGCGCTGCTCCTCTGGCTCGTCGTGCCGCGCGCGATCGACCAGGTGAGCCAGGCCCTCGGGGGCGTCCCGACCTCGCGCCAGGAGCTCAATCGGCAGACGAAGCACTCGAAGGGGATCAAGCACCAGGTCCTCGCCGCGGTTCAGACGCGCCTGACGAAGCTGCCCAAGGCCGGGTCAGTGTTCCACGGGGCCGTCGCCGTGGGCCTCCGGGCGTTCGAGGTGCTGGTCGGAATCGTGTTCGTGTTCGCGACCGCCGCGTACTGGATCTTCGAGCGAGACCGAGCCATTCGCTTAGTCGGCTCCCTCGTGCCGCCGAAGCACCGGCGCGTGCTGTGCGACACGTGGGAGCTGATCGACCTGAAGCTCGGCGCGTTCGTCCGGGGCCAGCTCGTGCTGATCGCGTTCGTGGCCACGGTGCTCTCGGTCTCCTTCTGGGCGATCGGCCTGCCGTTCTGGCTGCTTATCGGAGTGTCGGCAGGGATCGTCGAGATCGTTCCGGTGATCGGGCCCCTCGCGGCGGGCGCGCTCGCCGTCGCGGTCGGCCTGACCGTTTCGTGGCACCTCGCGCTGGCGGCGGGGATCGTGGTGCTGGTCGTGCGCCTGCTCGAGGACTACGTCGTGATCCCGAGAGTGATGGGCCACGTAACCGGAATCTCGCCGCTCGTGGTCCTGATCGGAGTGACCGCGATCGGGTTGCTGTTCGGCGGCTTCTACGTGCTCCTCGCGACACCGATCCTGGCCGTGCTCGTGACGCTGGTGGACGTGATCGTGCGCGACAAGGATCCGGCCGACGAGGACGTGCCGACGCTGCTGTTCGCGAAAGAGTCTTAGGCCTTGCGCCAGCGGCCGAAGATCAGGCCGCCGAGCGTGAACCCCAGGCCGAAGGTCCCCAGAGAGAAGGCACCGATCGCAAAGGCCTTGCGGACGGTCGAGAGCCGCTGCCAGCGGCCGAGCGCCTCCTGCTCCTCGGTCGTCAGCGGCTCGCCGCGCCGCCGCTTGCGCAGCGCGCCGCCCGCCCTCAGGCCGAGGTAGAGATCGTCGAAGATCTCAGTCGATTCTTCCGCCATGGAATCCAGTGTATAGCCTGCTTCGGCGTTGCCCGTGCGGCTCCTCCACATCTCCGATCTGCACGCCGGAAGCGTGGAGGAAACAGCTGTTGAACCCAGTTTGGCCGCGTTGATCGAGCGTGTCGACCCCCAATTGGTGGTGGCCACCGGAGACCTCGCGCATCGCGGGCGCAGGCGCGAGCACGAGCGCGCCGCAGCGTTCCTCCGCGCGCTGGGCCGGCCGTTGCTCGTGATCCCCGGGAACCACGACATCCCGTACACGTTCCCGGCGCGCTTCACGTCGCCGTGGGCCGAGTTCGAGCGCCAGTGGCAGACCGTCGAGCCGGTGCACCGCTCGGACGGGGTCGTCGTCGTCGGGCTCAACTCAGTCCGGCCCTGGCGGCACCAGTCGGGCAGGATCCGTCCGGCGCAGATCGAGCGCGCGCGGGAGCTGCTCTCCGAGGCGCCGGCCGGCGCGCTGCGCGTGGTTGCGCTCCACCATCACCTGATCGGAGCGCCGTGGCGCACGCGCAAGAGGCCGGTCGCGCGCCGCTCCGAGGTGCTTGCGGGCCTCGTCGACGCGGGCGCAGAGCTGATCCTCGCCGGGCACATCCACCAGGCGGCGGTCAGCGAGCGGCACGAGTTCGAGGTCGAGCACGACGGCCTGCGCGGCGTCACCGTCTCGGTCGCGCCGGGCCTTGGCCAGCCGCGCCCGAAGCGCCGCGGCGAGGCGCGCGGACTCCACTTCTACGAAGCCCGCGAGGCAGAGCTCAGAGTCGAGACGTATGTCTGGCGCGAGGACGACTGGAGTCTCACGGCGCGCCGAACCTTCCCGCGCGGCCGCGAGCCGCTCAGGTCGGTGGACGCCTAGCGCCGGGCCCGGTCAGCGGTCGGTGCTGTACGAAGTGCCGGTACAGGATCAGCAGCAACACGGCTCCGAGGAAGGCGAACAGGAAACCGCCCGCGGTCCCGATCAGGATCCTCGCGACGATCCCGCCGACGATCGAGCCGCCGAGCCCGAGCGCGACCGTCGCCCAGACCGGCATCGGGTCAGGCCCCGGAACGGCCCAGCGGGCCAGCCCGCCGACGATGAAACCGCCGACGAGCAGCACGATGATGAAGAAGAGAAGGCCCACGCGGAAACCCTAGCTAGGCGGGTGCCTCGGCAGCGGCCTGGAGCTCGCGCCGCAGCTCCTTGATCTCGTCACGCAGCTTGGCCGCGTACTCGAAGC
>VAXD01000020.1 GCA_005884155.1 Actinomycetota bacterium
AGGGGCTCTCGTACAACCAGCTGATGAACGGGCTCCGGCTCGCCGAGATCCCGCTCGACCGCAAGGTGCTCGCCGACATCGCCGTGAGCGATCCCGAGGCGTTCGGGAAGATCGCCGCGCAGGCGAAGACGGCGCTCGAGAAAAGCTGATCTCGTCCGCTGCGAATCCGCGGCTGAAGCTCGTTCGGAAGCTGCAGGACCGGCGCTGGCGGGACAAGCTCGGGCTGTTCGCGGTCGAGGGCGAGGATCTCGTCCAGGCTGGGCTCGACGCCGGGCTCGAGCCGGAGGAGCTGCTCGTCGCCGGCGAGAACGTCTCGGCCGAGGTGTTGGCGACCGTTTCCGCGCTGCCGCACCCTGCTCGGCGGATCGCCGTCTTTCGGCGGGGGGATCTGCCCAGGGGAGCGTCAGGTGTCGGGCTCGCTTTATGGCGGGTTGGGGATCCCGGGAACCTCGGGACGATCCTGCGGACGGCGGACGCGCTCGGGCCGGCGTTCGTGGCGCTCTCCGACGGCTGCGCCGATCCGACCGGGCCGAAGGCGGTGCGCGCTTCGATGGGCGCGATCTTCCGCGTGCCGCTTGCCGGGTTCGAAGAGGCGCCGGGCCGCCGGGTCGCGCTCGGCGCGCGCGGCGGCGAGCCTTTGCGTGAGGTCGAGCTGGGCGATGCCGTGACCTTCGTTCTCGGCGCGGAGCGGGAGGGCCTGCCGGACGAGGTCGCGGCTGCGTGCGACGCCCGTGCGTCGATTGAGCTCGCGGCGGGCGCCGAGTCGCTCAACGTGGCTGTCGCCGCGGCGCTTGCGCTCTACGAGCTTCGCCGCCGCCAGGGCTAGACCGGCCGCGTGGCGAGGATCGCCGGGATCTGGACGTCTCCGGGTCGGAAGAGCGGCCGTTCGGTCGGCCATGAGCGGGCTCAGGCGATCGCCGGCCAGGGAATCGAGGGCTGTGCGCACGCGAACCCGCCGAAGCGCGAGGTGCTGTTCGCGTCGCTCGACCACCTCCGGTCGGTCGGCGTCGAGCCCGGCGCGATCCGCGAGAACCTGACCGTTGAGGGCGACGACGTCCAGCAGTGGCCGATCGGCCAGCAGGTGAAGGTCGGCGACGCGCTCTTCGAGATCACGATGGTCTGCGATCCGTGTCACCGCATGGACGAGCTGCGGCAGGTCCTCCGCGCCGACCTGGACGGCAAGCGCGGCATGCTGGCCCGTGTCGTCGAGTCAGGCGAAGTCGCAGTCGGCGATCAAGTCGAGCTCGTCTAGGCCTCCGTCCAACCCCGCCAGTGTCCGAAGCGGACACGTCCAGGGTCTGACCCCGGACATGTCCCCAGCGGTGCCACTTTCGTTGCATTCGGCGAGCCAGCGATCCGGCGGCTGCGCAGGCGCTTTCGGCGCGGGCGTGGTTAAAGCGGACACGTCAGGGGTCTGACCCCGGACGTGGCCCTTCGGGTCAGCGCGGTCGCCGCGCGATCCAGACGGTGTCTTCGCCGCCGCGGTACGGGCGCTTGTCGAACCAGCCGTAGCAGGCGACGACGTGGAACCCGGCGCGCTCGAGCAGCTTCGACCACTCCTTCGGCGGGAGCCACGCAAGCGTGAACGACGTCGCGCCCGAGTCACCGCGCACCGACAGCGTCAGCGTCCGCGCCTGCGTGTCCCAGTCCGCGCGCTCGAAGATCCCGGGCTCGCGCTCGAGCCAGCGGCCGTGCGTGTCCTGGATGTCGTCCGCCGAGGGCGCGAAGACGTCGAAGACGAAGCGGCCGCCGGGCACGAGGAGCTCGCGCGCCGCGCCCAACGCCCGCAGCCGCTGCTCGTCGTCCTGCAGATGCAGGAACGAGCGGAACGGACAGGTGACCAGGCGTACGCGCTCCTCGACCGGCGGCTCCGTCAGCTCGCCGAGCCGCAGGTCGAGGAGTTCCGCCACGCCCGCCAGTTCAGCCGCTTCGCGGCACACCTCGAGCATCCCGGGCGAGGAGTCGACGCCGATCACGCGCACGCCGGCGGCCGCAGTGGGCACTGCGATCCGGCCGGTCCCGACCCCGAGCTCCACCACCGGCGAGCCCGCCCGCCGGGCCTCGTCCACGTAGAACGAAACGTCCTCCGTGACGCTGCGGCTCCAGGGGTCGTAGAGCCTGGCGATCGAGTCGTAAGCGCTCTCGCGCCTCTGGCCGGCGGGGGCTCCCGCCGGGCGGAGCCCGGCTCCGCCCCCGCCTCGCCCCGCTGACGGCACGGCGCTCTCCGGGCCCGTGCCTCTTAGCACTGTGCCCTCCGGCCCCGCACCGCCAGCCGGGCGCCAGAGACGCGAGATATTACGCGGGCTTCCGCGCGACCCAAACGAACTCCCGGCTCTCCTCGTCGAACGGCTCGTGCTCGAACCCGCTGTAGAGCGCCTCGACCTCGAGCCCCGCGACCTCGATGAGACCTTCCCATTCGGAGCGCGTCGCCCACCAGAGCGAGACCTTGGCGCCGGTGCCGAGCTCGAGGTCGATCCGGTTGTCGGCCGGGACGTGCGTCACGCGGTTCCGGATCCCCGCGTGCTCCTCCCACTTGCCGTCCATCTCGGCCGCGATGTGCGGGTTGAAGACGAACACGTTCCACGCGAAGCGCCCGCCCGGCCGCAGCGCCGCCGCGACCCGCTCGAAGACTGTGCGCTTGTCGCGCCAGGTAGGCAGGTGGAGCATCGCCCGGAACGGGCAGTAGATCAGCGCCGCGGGCTCCGCCAGCGTGAAGTCCCGCATGTCCTCCTCGCGCAGCTCGAGCTCGACCCCCGCTTCGGCCGCGCGCTCCCGCGCCACCTCGAGCATCGCGGGCGACGAGTCGATCCCGAGCATCGGCCGCGCGATCGCCTGCGCGACCGGAATCGCCACTCGCCCGTTCCCGACAGCCAGCTCGACGACCGGCCCGTCGGCCTCGCGCGCCAGCCCGACGTAGAACGCGACGTCCTCCGTCATGTGCGAGGCCCAGTCGTCGTAGATGGGCGCGAACGCGTCGTAAGAGCTCACGAAGGCCGATGGTACAGTCGGCGGGTGGACCCGAACGCACTGGAAACCGAGGCGCAGAGCGCGATCGCGGCCGCGTCGAGCCCGGACGAGCTCGAACAGGAGCGCGTTCGCTACCTCGGCCGCAAGAGCGAGCTGAAGCAGGCGCTGCGCGAGGTCCGGGACCGCGAGAGCGGGATGACGCTGAACGCGCTCCGCGAGCGGCTCGAGACCGCGTTCGCCGGGCGCGAAGAGGCTCTCCGAGGCGCCGAGCTCGAGCAGCTCCTCGGCGAGGAATCGTTCGACGTCACGCTCCCCGGCGCCGAGCCGCCACGCGGCCACTATCACCTGATCACGCAGATCCGCCGGGAGGTCGAGGACATCTTCGTCGGCCTGGGCTACGAGGTCGTCGACGGCGACGAGGTCGAGGACACCTACCACCTCTTCGATGCGCTCAACATGGCGCCGGGCCACGTCACCCGCTCGCCGCTGCACACGCTCTACCTGAACGGCGACACCGTTCTGCGCACCGAGACGTCGGCGTCGCAGATCCGCGTGATGGAGTCGCGCGAGCCGCCCGTTTACATGGTCTCGCTCGGCCGTGTCTACCGGCGCGACACGATCGAGGCGAAGAACTTCCCGATCTTCCACCAGGTCGAAGGCCTCGCCGTCGCCGAGGGAATCACGCTCGGCGACCTGAAGGGGACGCTGCTCCATCTCTGCCGAGCCTTCTTCGGCGAGGATCAGCAGGTGCGCTTCTCGACCGACTTCTTCCCCTTCACCGAGCCGTCGGTGCAGCTCGCGGTCTCGTGCTTCCTCTGCAACGGCGCCGGCTGCCGCACCTGCAAGTACACCGGCTGGATCGAGCTCGGCGGCTCCGGGCTCGTCGACCCGAACGTGCTCCGCAACGTCGGCTACGACCCCGAGCAGGTCTCCGGCTTCGCGTTCGGGATCGGGCTCGAACGGATCGCCATGCTGCGCCACGGCGTGCCGGACATCCGCCTGTTCTGGGAGAACGACCTCCGCTTCTTGGCGCAATTCTGATGCGTGTCCCGCTGAACTGGCTGCGCGAGTACGTCGCGGTGGACGCCACCGCCGAGGAGCTTGCGTCGCGCCTGAGCTCGACCTGCGAGGTCGAGCGGATCATCCACCGCGGCGTCGCTGACGACGACGGGAACCTCGGCCTCTACCGCGTCGGGCTCGTGCTCGAGGCGGGGAAGCACCCGAACGCCGACCGCCTTCAGCTCTGCCGTGTCGACGTGGGGNCTGGAACTTCGGCGCCGGCGCGAAGGTCGCGGTCGCGCTGCCGGGCGCGGTGCTGCCGGGTGGCCAGAAGCTCGAGGCGGCGAAGCTCCGCGGCGAGGTCTCGGAGGGGATGATCCTCTCCGAGCGCGAGCTCGAGCTGGGCCAGGACCACAGCGGCATCCTCGTGCTCGACGACGGCCCCGAGCCCGGGACGCCGCTCGCGGACGTGCTCCCGCTCGCCGACGACGTGCTCGACCTCGAGATTACGCCGAACCGACCCGACCTGCTCTCCGTCTACGGGATCGCCCGCGAGGTCGCGGTCATCTACGACGCGGACCTGGCTCCTCCGGACGTGTCAGGGGGACAGTCCCCGGGACCTGGCCGAAACGGACAGGTCGACGTGCAGGTGGAGGATCTCGAGGGCTGCCCGCGCTACATCGGGCGGCTGTTCGAGAATGTCGCGATAGGCCCGTCCCCGGCGTGGCTGAAAGCTCGCCTCGTTGCGGCAGGCATGCGCCCGATCTCGAACATCGTCGACGTGACCAACTACGTGATGCTCGGGCTCGGCAACCCGCTGCACGCGTTCGACACGACCAAGCTCGACGAGAGTCGCATCGTCGTCCGGCGCGCGCGCAAGGGCGAGACGATCCGCACGCTCGACGGTGAGACCCGCAAGCTCGAGCCGACCGACCTCGTGATCGCCGACGCGTCGAAGCCGGTCGCGCTCGCCGGGATCATGGGCTCCGAGGACAGCGAGGTCGACGAGTCGACGACGACCGTCCTGCTCGAGGCCGCCAACTTCGAGCCGCTCACGATTCTGAGGAGCTCCGAGCGCCTCGGCCTGCGCACCGAGGGCTCGGGCCGCTGGGAAAAAGGCGTCGACCCGTATCTGGCCGAGACCGCGGCCGATCTCGCGACCAGGCTGATCCTCGAGCTCACCGGAGCGAGCTTCGCCGGCGAGACCGAAGTCGCGGCCGAGCTGCCCGAGCGCCCGGTCGTCAGTTTCCGACCCGAGCGGGCGAACGCGCTGATCGGGCTAGAGCTCGCCGACAAGGAGCAGCGGCGGATCCTCACCGGCCTCGGCTTCGACGTCACCAAGGACTGGAACGTGATCGTCCCGACCTGGCGCGCCCGAGACGTCACGCGCGAGGCCGATGTCGTCGAGGAGGTCGCCCGCTTCCACCTGAACGAGGTGCCCTTCACGCTTCCGCTCCGCCGCACCGGCGCGCGACTGACACGCGAGCAGCGGCTGCGGCGACTCGTCGAGGAAGCGCTCGTCGGAGCGGGCTGCTCGGAGATCTACACGACGACGCTGCTCCCGGACGACGCCGACCCGAACGCGCTCCGGCTGCCGACCCCGCTGACCTCCGACCAGGCCGTGCTCAGGACGACGTTGCTCGAGGGTCTCGTCACCACCGCTCGCAGCAACCTCGACGTGGGCAACGAGCACATCCGCCTGTTCGAGCTGGCGCGTGTCTTCCTGCCGCCGGCCGACCCGCGCCCGGAGGAGCACTGGCGCGCCGGCGGGATCGTCCAGGGCGGCTTCGGGCCGGCGAAGGGAGTCGTCGAGACGCTGCACGAGGCGCTGAAGATCGAGCCGAGCTTCGAGCGCACGCAGCTGCCGTTCCTCCACCCTGGCAAGGGGGCCGCGTTCGAGGCCGGCTGGGTCGGAGAGCTCCACCCGGAACGCCTCGAGGGCGAGTGGGGCGTCTTCGAGGTCGACCTGCCGGCGCTGTTTGCGCGCGTGCCCGAGCGGCTCGTCTACCAGGACGTGATCACATTCCCCGCGCTTCGCCAGGACCTCGCCTTCTCGGTCCCGGAAGGCGTCAGCGCGGCCGAGCTCGTCACCGCCGCCCGCGAAGCGGCCGGCCCGGAGCTGCACGAGATGCGCCCGTTCGACGTCTACCGCGGCGACCAGGTCGGCGAGGGCCGCAAGTCGATCGCGTTCGCGGTCAGCTTCCAGTCGCCGGAGCGGACGCTGACCGACGAGGACGCGGCGCGCCTCCGCGAGCAGATCGTCAGCGCGCTCGCCGAGCGCTTCGGCGCCGAGCTGCGGGCCTAGACGCCTGCAGGACTGAGCCGCTCGGCGACGGCCTCGAGCACCTTCAACTTGATCTCCGGCGAACGCTGGAGCAGCCCACGGAAGTTCTGCGCCGTCACCACGAGCGCCTCGACATCGGTCGACGCCGTGACCGTGGCGGTCCTTTCCGCCGACGGCGCGATCAGCGCGATCTCACCGAAGAAATCGCCTGGGCCGAGCTGGTTGATACGTCGGTCGCCCTTTGTGACGTCCACGGCTCCGTCGAGCAGGACGAAGAACTCCCGGCCTCGGCTCCCCTCGCGGATCAGCACCTTTCCCTCGCGCAGGTCGACCTGGTCGGCGATCTGGGCGATCTCCGACAGCTCGCGCTTCGAGCAGCGCTCGAACAGCGGCACCTTACGCAGCAGCTCGACCTTCTGGTTGCTCCGGAGCATTGGGTGAGTCTAGAAGCCTCGTGCTCGCCGGTCGAGCGCAGAGCGCATGTTTCTGCCACAAAGTGGCATCTATAGGGATGTCAAGCCATACGTAGCGACGTCTGGAGGGGGAAAATGGCGACACTGCGGCAGAAGCTCGGCATCGCCGTGGCGGCCGTGGCAGCGACCACGCTGCTCGTCGGCTCGGCGCTCGCCGGCAATCCGAACGCCCCCGGGACCGGCAACAGCAACTCGCCGGCCAAGGGCGGCACTCCTCCGGGTCAGGCGAAGAAGGGCACGCCCGCTCAGGGCAACGGGAGCGCGTCGAAGGGCAAGGCGCTCGGGAAGGCCAAGAACGTGACCAAGAGCCATCCCGCGCATCCGGCGCACCCGGTGACGCCGTCCCACCCGAGCTCGGGACAGGGACAGTCGGCGTCGCACAAGCCGGCGTTCGCGGCCACGAAGGGCAAGGGCCACGAGAAAACCGCCGGTCACAAGGTGATCATCTGCCACCGCACGGGCTCCACCACGAACCCGTACGTGCAGATCAACATCAGCATCAACGCGTGGTTGAACGGCCACCAGAAACACCCGCCGCTCAACGGGAACGACGACATCCTGCTGCAGGATCCGGCCAGCCCGGGCGAGAAGCTTCCCGGCTCGGCCTGCCCCGGCGGCCAGCAGGCCGGCGGGACCGCCGGCGTTGGCGCCGGCGTGCAGGGGGTTGCTGCGGCTCGCATCGTCACGCACAAGCTTCGGCCGGCAGGACGCGCGGGCGTGCTCGGCGCGACCGCGTCCAGTTCGCCGAAGGCTCGCCAGTCGGCTCCGGCGAAGGCCGGCGTGCTCGGCGCCTTCTCGTCACGCGTGACCCGCGGCCAGCTGCCCTTCACAGGGCTGCCGCTGTGGCCGATCGCGCTCGCGGCTGTTGCGCTCCTCGCGGGCGGCCTGCTTCTCCGCCGCCGCGGCGGTCAGCTCGCCTAAGGATCACCGGGAGCGGGGCGCAACGCGCGTCCCGCTCCCGGAAATCCATCTGCGAGTCCGCCGCGTATGGGCTAGCGTAGGCACGCAAACCGTCGTCGAGGAGGGCCGCTCGTGCGTCAGATTCGTATGTCCCTGGTCATGCTGGTCGTCGGGCTCGCAGCTGCGGTGCTCGTGCCGGCTTCCGCCCGCCCGCAGTCAACTTCGAACGAGCTGACCGGGGCGGTTGGTCCCGGCTTCACGATCTCGCTGAGGGACGCGAACGGGAACCTCGTCAGCCACCTCGCCCACGGCGCCTACCACATCACCGTCCAAAACCTGTCGGACCCGGCGACGGGCGTGGTGCACAACTTCCATCTCACCGGGCCGGGCGGCGTCGATCTCGCCACGACTGCCGACCCCGGTACGACCACGTTCGACGTCACGCTCGTGGACGGCACCTACCGCTACCAATGCGACTTCCATCCGCTCCAGATGCACAAGACCTTCACCGTCGGCATCGGGGCGCCCCCGCCGATCGTGACGAAGCTGACCGGCAGGGTCGCCGGCAACTCGATCACGCTCAAGAAGGGCACCGCCATCGTCAAGTCGCTCAGGCGCGGCCAGTACTCGATTGTCGTCAACGATGCCTCCGCGAAGGACAACTTCCACCTGAAGGGCCCGGGGGTCTCCAAGAAGACGAGCGTGCCGAAGCGCGGCAAGACAACCTGGACGCTCACGTTGCGCGCCGGTAAGTACACGTACTTCTCGGACGCGCACCACAAGCTGAAGCGCGCCTTCAGCGTGAGGTAGCTAGTCGCGGTCGATAAGCGAGAACGGCCCGAAGCGGGCCTTCTCGTTGCCCTCGCGCCCGCGGCGGAAGAGCAGGCGCATCGTCGCGCCGATCCCGCCGGCGAGGACGAACCCGGCGCCGACCGCAGCCGCGGTCGCCACGGGCAGGTTCTTCTTCAGCTTGCCGCTGACGTCCGTGGCCTCGCCGATGCCCGCGCGCAGGTCGTCGACCGCCGTCGCGAGCAGCTCGCGCTCCGCCTCGATGTCGCGGCGGACCTGATCCGTCGTTCGGTTAGCGGCCATCGCTCCTCAGGGCCTCACTCGTCAGCTGTGCCTCGCGGATCGCCTGCTCCGGCAACGGCGGCGTGCCTCGCTTGAACATCAGGAACGCGATTCCACCGAGCAGCGCCACGAGCAGGAGGAGTATGCCGCCGACGATCAACAGCGAGAGCCACACGGAAAGCGTCGTCGCCAGGCCGGCCGCCGCAGCGGCGAATCCGAACCAGAGCGCGAACACCAGGAAGAGCCCGGCGCCGAGCGAGAGCCCGATGCCGGCGCCCAGCGCGAAAAGCTTGCGCTTGAGCTCCAGCGCTGCAAGCTCCATCTCCAGCCGAACAAGCGCGCTGGCACGCTCGGCGACGCTCTTCGCGCTTGCGCCAAGGCTCTCCGTCCCGTGCTCAGTCTCTTGGGTGTGCATGGCCTCTCCAGTCGACGACCTTTGCGATCACGATTCCCGCGACCAGCGCCGCGCCCACGATCAGCAGCGGCGAGGGCCCACCGCCCTTCTTCTTCGGCTTCTTGGGCTTGTCCCGCTTCGGCGCCGGGGGAGACGGAGGCGGTGGCGGTGGCGCGCCTGCCGCGGGCGGCGTGGACGGCTTCTCGCCGCGCGCCCGCGCCTTGATCAGCGTCGGCTTGAGCTTGCGCAGGAACTCCGCGTCGGCCTGCAGCTCCTCAGAGAGCCACTCGCCGATCCCGTCGCCGCGGCCGGCGGCCTGGCGGGCGAGCTGCTGCAGCCGGGCGGCTCCGCGCTCCACGAGCAGGTCTGCCTTCGTCATCGTTTCGCGGGCGGCGCCTCGCCCGTGGCGACGCGCCAGATCGCCGAGGCCGTGCGCCGAGCCGCCAGCGTGGCGCCCGCCGCAAGACCTGCGTAGAGGCCGGTCCAGAGCAGCTTGCGAAGCATGCCTTGGTGCTTGCCTGACGCTTGTTCAGCCAAACGTGAGGTCACTCTAACTACTCCGGCTCGATCTGCTCGCTCGCCGGCGGCTCGTCGTAGTGCTCGAGCCGCTCGAACTCGCCGGAACCGATCGAAAGCCGTACGCAGCCTTCCCGAATCTCGTCCACCAGCTCGGACGGGACGTAGCGGGCGCGGCTGAGCCCGCCTGTCGCGACGGTCAGGCCGTTGAAGATGTCGAGGTTCGAGTCGCCGACGGTCTCGACGACGTTGCCGAGCTTCGCGCCGTCGGAGCCCTCGACCGTCCAGCCCCGCTCGACGGTCAGCCAGGAGGCGGGCTCAGACACTCTTGCCGCCCGTGTACCAGACCGGGCCCTGCGTCTGGACGGGGCGCGTGTCGGAGAGCGCCCAGAGCACGCGCGCGCGGCCGTGAATGCCCTCGTTGTCGAGGCGCTCGAGGCAGCGGCGGGTCATCTCGGCCGAGGCGCCGTAGCCGAAGCGGCGCGCGGCTCGGAAGCGGAAACCCGGCTTGCTGCCGTAGCGGGCGGGGTTGACTGGCGCGAGCAAGAGCGCCGCGCGCTCGAGGTAGTCGGTCGACGCAAACTCGACCTCGGCGTAGAGATCGGTCCAGTCCTCCGGCAGCGCGGCGAGCTCGCCGTCCCAGGTGGCCGCGAACGTGCTCCGCTCGAGCCCGGGCTCCGCCGACGCCACGTCGCTGCCGACGAGCTCCAGCCGGCCCTTGATCCGCGAGCGGTCGAGCCGCGCGAGCAGCTCGCGGATGCGCGCGGGCGACGGCCCGGCACCGCGCCGCGCCGTGTAGAACGAGATCACCTTCCCGCGCCTGCCGGGCATCGCGGGGGCGAGCAGCTCGGCCGCGCGGTCGCAGTCGCCTTCGTCCTCGACGACGAGCCGCAGGCGCGTGTCGTGCCAGCCCTCCGGGAGGTTCCGCTCCATCACCTGCCACTGGTCGACGAGTCCCATCGGGCTGACAATAAACTCACTTGCGTGGCCAAGGTCGAGCGGAAAAGCACGCTCAGCGAGCAGCGGCTGCGCACGTTTCTGCGAGAGATGCTCCTGATCAGGCGCTTCGAAGAGAAGGTCGAGGAGCGTTTCCGCGCCGGCGAGCTGCCCGGCTTCCTGCACGTTGCGATCGGCCAGGAGGGGGTCGCGGTGGGCGTCTGCCAGGCGCTCGACGACGGTGACGTGTTCGCCTAGACCCACCGCGCGCATGGGCACACGCTCGCGCGCGGGACGCATCCCAACGCCGTCATGGCGGAGCTCTACGGGAAGCTCGAAGGCTGCTCGCACGGCTACGGCGGCTCGATGCACCTCTACGACGTCGAGCGCGGCAACCTCGGCGCGAACGCGGTCGTCGGGGGCGGACTGCCGGCGATCACCGGCGCCGCGTTGGCCTTCAAGCTGCGCGGAGAGCCGCGTGTCGCGGTGGCGTTCTTCGGCGACGGGGCGACGAACATCGGCACCTTCCACGAGTCGCTCAACCTGGCGCAGCTCTGGGAGGTGCCCGCGGTCTTCGTGCTCGAGGACAACCACTGGGCCGAGTCGACGCCCGAGTCGCAGCATTCGCCGATCCGCGACCTGAGCAAGCGCGCCGAGGCGTTCGGGATGAAGGT
>VAXD01000006.1:0-6864 GCA_005884155.1 Actinomycetota bacterium
CGCCGGCGACGACCGCGGTCGTGCTCAGTGGGTACGTGGCCATCCCGATCACGGTCGAGTTCCAGGGCAATTTCTACGAGCTGAGCGACTTCCTCTACCGCCTGAGGAATCTCGTCGACGTCCGCCACGGCGGCCTCGATGCGTCCGGGCGCCTGTTCGCCGTCGACTCGATCGACTTCGCCGAAGCACCGCCGCCGCCCGGCTTTCCCCAGATCCGCGCGCACATCTTGCTCGACGCCTTCGTCTACGGCACCGGCGCCGTGCCGACCGTTCCGGCGCCGACCGGCGCGACCGGCGCGTCCGGAGCGAGCGGGCCGAGCGGCGCGACCGGCGCGACCGGAGGAACGGGCTAGTGGCGAAGAAGAAATTCGATCCTCAGGCCAAGGCGAAGCGCCAGAAGATCTTCGCGGCGGTCGGCGGCGTGCTCCTGCTCGGCCTGCTCGCGTTCCAGGTTCCACGGACGCTGAAGCTGCTGCACCAGTCGAACGCGACCGCCTCGTCGTCCCAGACGAGCTCCGCGACCGCCCCGGCCACGACGCAGCCGATCGCGCCTCCGAGCCTCGGCGGCGGAAACGCAACCGCCGGAACGTCGACGACGACTGCGGACGGCCTCAGCGACCCGAACGGAGCCGTGACGCCGCAGGCGGGGCAGCTCACGGCGCTGGGCCGCTTCCAGAGCAAGGATCCGTTTGCCCAGCAGATGGACGCCACCTGCGGCGCGTCAGGGCCTGCCTGCAGCTCCGGCGGTTCCAAGGGTGGCACGCAGGGCGGCGCAAGGGGCGCCACGGGCCCGACCGGGACCGGGACGGGAACGCAGCCCCCGGTCAAGGCGACCGTGGCCGTGATCTCCGTCAACGGCAGCAGCGAGACCGTTCAGGTCGGGGCGCGGTTCCCGCTCTCGAACCCGACGTTCGTGCTCGTCTCCCTCACGGCGAAGACGGCGAAGGTCGGGATCGCAAACGGCTCGCTCGCAGGTAGCAAGCAGACGGTCATGCTCAAGAAGAACGTCCCGCTGACCCTCATGAACACCGCCGATGGCACGCGCTACGTGCTGCGGCTGGTCGCCGTCAGCTAGTCACCTAGCTCGGAGAGCTAGCCGCCGGCGGTCGAGGAGTCGAACGTCGAGGAGAGCCGCGCGAGCGGCCGCTCGTTCAGGTTCTTGCCGTCGCGGACGACGACGGTGACGATCCTCAGCGCCCGCCCGTTCGCCGGCGTCGGCGGCGTCGTCGTCGAGGTCGAGAGCACGATGTAGGAATCGACACGGTAGGACTTGCGGTCGGGGCCCGTGACGACCCTGCTCGCGTTGCACGCATTCGCCTGCGTCGACGCGCAGGGCGACGCCGTCACCTGTGTCGAGCTGTACGCGGTGTCGGTCGTGTACGGCGTCGTGCTTGGAATGGTCGCCGGGTCGAGGGCGATGGCCGACCACGTGAGCGCGCGGTACAGCTCCATCTGCGAGTCGGCAAGCGTCAAGGCGGTCGAGATCTTGCTCGAGCGGTTGAGGCTGACGATGCCGGCGTTGAACGAGGCCGCGATCGCGAGGATGCCGACGTTCAGCATCACCATCGCGATCAGGAGCTCGATCAGGCCGAAGCCGCGTTCGGAGCGAAGCCGCGCACGCACGTCTTCCCTATCGGCAGGCCTCCTCCGTCGCTCAAGCGGGTGAATCCCCCTGCCGATACGAGCTTCGTATGGCGGCATACGCCTACAGCGCCATCAATGCGGACGGCTTGGAGCTGTCAGGCGAGGTTCATGCGCCGGACGTGACCACCGCCCGTGAGCAGCTGCGTATCCGCGGACTGCTCGCCAACAGCCTCGAGGAGCTGCCCGCGAGCGGCGAGGAGGGCGTCCGCACCACCTTCAAGAAGATCAAGCCGAAGACGCTGCAGATCTTCTCGCGCCAGTTCGCGACGATCATCGAGGCCGGCCTGAACGTCGTCAGCTCGCTCCTCATTCTCGAGGAGCAGACCGACGCCCCCTACTTCGGCACCGTGATCAAGTAGCTGCGCGCCGCCGTCGAGGGTGGCCGGCTCCTTTCGCAGGCGCTCGCCCGCCATCCCAAGATCTTCACCCGCCTCTACGTCGCGATGGTCGAGGCGGGCGAGGCTGCCGGAATCCTCGACACGGTGCTCGACCGCGTCGCGTACCAGATCGAGAAGGAGACCCAGATCAAGCGCCGCGTGAAGGGCGCGATGATGTACCCGACGATGGTGATGATCTTCGCCACCCTCGTTCTGATCGGCCTGCTGATGTTCCTCGTGCCGGTCTTCGTGAACATCTTCGCCCAGCTCAACGGCCAGCTTCCGACGCTGACGCAGTGGGTGGTTGCCGCCTCGAACCAGCTCCGCCAGCACTGGTACATCATCTTCCCGGCGATGTTCGCGTCGGTCTGGGGCGTGCGCCGCGCGAAGCGCACCGAGGCCGGGCGGCAGTTCTGGGATCGCACCAAGCTGAAGATCCCGATGAAGATCGGCGACGTCGTCCTCAAGGTGACGATGGCGCGCTTCTCACGGACCCTCTCGACGCTCGTCGCCGCTGGCGTGGACATCATCAAGGCACTCGAGATCACCGGCCAGACGGCCGGCAACTGGGTGGTCGAGGAGGCGCTCGCCGGCGTGCGCCAGAAGGTGCACCAGGGCGTTCCGATCGCGCAGCCGCTGATCGAGAACGACGTCTTCCCGCCAATGGTCAGCCAGATGGTCAAGATCGGCGAGGAGACGGGAGAGCTCGAGAAGATGCTCGCGAAGATCGCCGACTTCTACGAGGACGAGGTCGACGCCGCGATCTCGTCGCTGACCGCGATCATCGAGCCGCTGATGATGATCATGGTCGGCGCCATGGTCGGCGTGATCATCATCTCGATGTACCTGCCGATGTTCAAGCTGCTCCAGCTCGTCAAGTAACGACGCTCAGCCGCCGAGCACGCTCTCGGCCGCCCCCGAGGGCTCCAGGTCAGGCAGCCGGGTCATCCGGAAGCCGTTGAGCAGGCCCAGCAGCGCGGCGAGGAGCGGCACGAGCAGCGCGATCTGCAGCGCTCGCGGCCGCGCCTTCGTGTTGATGTGGAGGATCTCGGCCTTGACGTCCTCAGGCTGGCCCGCGAGGAGCTCTTGGAGGTGCGTGTTGCTCATCACCTCGGCGTTCTTCTCGAGTCCTTTCGACACCTGTTTCTTCTCCGTCGACGACAGCACCGCGCTGTTGCCCGCGTAGTGGGTGAAGAAGAGCGACAGCGAGGCCAGCATGATCGCGCCGGCGAACGCGAGGCCGAACGAGAGGCCGAACGACCCTCCCGCGGAGTTCACTCCCGCTGCCTCGCTCACCCGTTCCTCGTCGATGGGCGCGAGTGTGTAGTTGTTGAGCTGTGAGACGAGCAGCCCCAGGCCGCAGCCGGCGATCAGCAGCGGCACGACCATCCACCAGCCGGAGTGAGCGCGCGGGACGATGGGGATCAGCACCAGCACGCCGAGCGCGAGCAGCGCGAAACCCGCGCGGATGATCTTGCTCGGGCTGCGTCGGCCGGCCCGCTTGCCTGCCAGCAAGGCGATCACGAACATGCTCAGTGAGAGCGGCGCCAGCGAGAGCCCGGCCTCGAGGGCGTTGTACTCGAGCACCATCTGGAGGTAGATCGGGAGCGCGATCATCAGGCCTCCCAGCGAGATCTGCTGGAGCGTCTGGGACGAGATCCCGAGCCGGAAGTACTTCGACGCGAACAGCCCGGCGTCGAGCAGCGCCGGCTTGCCCTCGCGCTTCCGCTTCCTGAGCCACCATGCGAGCGAGCCGAGGGCGACGAGGCCGACCGCGATCAGGGCGCCAACCGCGCCGCCGCCTTCCTGCCAGACGAGGATCCCGAGAACGACGCCGCTCATCCCGACGGCCGAGAGGATCGCGCCCACGATGTCGATCCGCCTGTCGCCTGTGTACGGCACGTCGTGGACGCGCCCGCTGCCGAGCAGCACGATCCCGATGATCACGACCTCCCCGGCGAAGGCGACCCGCCACGAGAGGTAGGTCGTGATCAAACCGCCGACGAGCGGCCCAACCGCCGCCGCGATCGCGGCGGCGGCACCGACGAGCGCGTACGCCCGACGCTGCATCGGCCCCTGGAAGTTGCCGTGGATGAGCGACTGCATCGCGGGGAGGAGCAACGACGCCCCGAGCCCGCCGATGATCGCCCAGAAGATCACGATCGGGACAAGGCTCTGCGAGAGGGTCATCGAGAGGGCACCGACCGCATACCCGAGCAGGCCGAGGATGTACGCGCGCTTGCGGCCGAACAGGTCGCCGATCTTGCTGCCGATCAGGATGAACGCCGCCGAGACGAGCGCCTCCAGCGCGATTGCGGACTGCACGCCGCTCGCCGTCGTGTCGAGGTCGTGCACGACCGCCGAGATCGAGACGTTCATCAGCGAGGTGTCGACGACGAGCACGAACATGGCCATCGCGAGCAGAACCGCGACCAGCGTGTCGCCGCCCGATTCCTCGTGCGCGACGGCGGGCGCCTCGGTAGCCATGGCGCGACTCTGGCGGCCGTTCAGGCCTCGCGCATCATCCTGAGCGAACTAGACCGCGAGGCCTGCAGCGAGGAAGTCCAGTCCGATCAAGAGCAGCACGATCAGCGCGAGCACGGCATAGAGCGCGAGCACGGTGAGCCAAAACGGGCGCTCGGCCTCGGGCCCGTGCGGCGGAGTCAGGCGCCACGGGCGGATCGCGAGCAGCGCTCGGGTGGCGACCCCCGGCGGGTCGGGCGGCTCGAGGACGTTGCCGGTCGTCCGCCACGACGCAGTCGGGCCGTTGCTCGGCGAGGTCTGGAGACGCGGGACGTCGAGCTCGAGCAGGCGCGCGCCGGCCCGCATCTGCACGAGCTCGCTCTCCGCGGAGACGCGCGCGACATCCTCGGCGAGCAGCAGCGCCTCGCGCCCATCTGTTGTGCGGATGGCAAAGGCGGCCGGGTCGTCACCGGGACCGAGCCAGGTCTCCTCGACCCAGCCGACGAGGCCCTTCGAGGATTCCAGCCGGAAGCCGTCACAGCCCAGCAGCTCGTGTCGCACGACGGTGGACATGCCTCTCCTATGCCCGATTTCGCGCGACGAAAGCCTCGGGCTAGGGCGACAGAAGCTCTGCGCGCCAGCCATCTAGTGAGCGCGTGTACCTGACACGCTCGTGCAGGCGGTCGTCGCGGTGCTGCCAGAGCTCGATCGCATCCGGTTCGAGCACGTAGCCGCCCCAGCGCTCGGGCCGAGGCACCTCGTCGCCGGGCAGGAGCTGCTCGAACTCAGCCTGGAGCCCGTCGCGGCTCTCGATCGGCTCGCTCTGGCGCGAGGCGGCAGCCGCGGCGCGGGAGCGGGGCGGGCGCGTGGCCCAATACGCGTCGGATTCCTCCGCCGACACCCGGCGCACCGTCCCTTCGACCCGAACCTGGCGCCCGAGCGGCTGCCAGTAGACGACGAGCGCCGCGCGCGGGTTCTCGTCGAGCTCGCGGCCCTTGCGGCTCTCGTAGCCGGAGAAGAACGTGAAGCCGCGCTCGTCCGCGCCCTTCAGCAAGAGCATGCGCGCGGACGGACGCCCGTCGGCGTCCGCGGTCGCCAGCGTCATAGCCTCCGGGGCCGACACTCCCGCAGCCCGCGCCTCCTCGAGCCAGCGGTTGAACTCCGCAACCGGGTCGTCCGTCAACGGAACCCGTGCTCGAGCAGCTCGCGCACCTCATCGACGCCCGCACGCCAGACCGCCTCGACCTGCTCGTCGGGAAGCTCGTAGGCGCCGCCGAAGACGCCGTCGCCGAGCAGCTCGCGCACGCCGTCTGGATTCGCCACGCGGTAGGCGGCCTCGTCGAGCGGCGGCTTGCGCACGTCCGGGAACGCCACGCCCTCGAGCCGTGTCCACGGAAAGTTCTCGAACCAGTTCGCGTGGCTCGGCTCCGGGTCGACCTCGCGCGCCGCGGCCTGCACGCGCTCGCTCGACCACCAGGAGTGGAAGATCGCCTGCGCGTCCGGGTGAGCAGCCGCCCACTCGCGGACGAGCGAGCCCGCGGCCACGTTCCCGCCGTGCCCGTTGACGAGCAGGAAGCGCCGGAAGCCCTGGGCATAGAGCGAATCGAGCAGGTCGCGCACGACTGCGAGGAACGTGTCGAGCCGCAGCGTCGGGCTTCCCGGATACGCAGAGAACGACGGCGTCAGCCCGTACGCGAGCACCGGCAGCACGAGCATGCCCAGCGGCTCGGCGCCCTCGGCCGAGACCCGCTCCGCGAGGATGTTGTCGGTCTCGAGCGAGAGGTAGCCGTGCTGCTCGGTCGACCCGATGGGCAGCACGACGCGGTCGTCGCGCGCCAGGTACTCCTCCACCTGCATCCAGTTGAGCTCGCGCGCGCGCATCAGGCGATCTGAATCGAGGCGCTGCGGCGGCTCGAAAGCTCCATCAGCCGCAAACCGTAGTAGCCGACGGCCATGTAAACGGCGCCGATCGCAAGCTCGGTCAGGATCAGGCCCGAGACGTGGCTCAGCGAGGCGCCGGCGGCGATCTCCCGGGCGGCGCGGATCCCGTGCGTGAGCGGGATTCGCTGCGAGATTGCCTGCATCCAGCCCGGCAGCTCGCTGACGGCCACGTTCGCCCCCGTGAACACCAGGAGCAGCCCGAAGATGACGTTGTTCAGCACCGCCGTCTCGCGAACACGCAGCCCGATCGCGGCGCAGATCAGGCCGAGGCCGGTGCAGGCGAAGGTCGAGACGACGATCACCAGGGCGATGCCCGGCCAGGCGGAGACGGGTACGTGGATACCCACGATCAGTCCGGACACGATCAGCGAGAACGCCGCCACGAACATCGCGTTCAGGATCACCGGCAGCGCGCGCCCCAGGAAGAGCGGCAGCCGGC
>VAXD01000006.1:6906-7188 GCA_005884155.1 Actinomycetota bacterium
TCGCGTTCGTCATCGAGAACAGGCACGGGACTGCCGCGTACTGCACGGCGTTACCGATCACGAAGAAGGTGTCGGACTGGACGCCGGCGCTCCGGCCGATGTAGACAAAGAGGAGGATCTGGAAGATCGGCGTGATCACCAGCGTCGGGATGAAGATCCAGAGCGAGAGCCAGTTGATCAGCGCGCGGTAGGCCGTCAGGCCGCCGATGAAGAAGATGCGCAGCGAGGTCATGTCAACGAGAGGCTCGCGCGGGCGCGCGCCGCCCGCAGGACGGCTTCCGT
>VAXD01000027.1 GCA_005884155.1 Actinomycetota bacterium
GGAGCCAGGCTCTAGGCGGCCGCCGGTGGTGCCTGGTGGTGAGACCGAACCAGGCGGCGCACAGCCGGTGTCAGAAGGAGGCCCGCCTGGGCCAGGCATACCACCGTGAAGAGGCTCCCGCTCACACCGATCGTCGTCGCGTCGATTAGAGCGACGGACACGACAGAACCCACCGCCATGAACAGGCCGAGCCCCCAGGCGACCGCCGAGCCGAGGGAAAGCCGCCAGACGAGCAGGCACTGGATGAACACGCTCGCGACTACTCCCCAGTTCGAGGAGAAGCTGGGGTTGCTGTCGGGGAGCAGAGCAACCAGATCGAGCAACGCCCAGAGCCCGGCGTAGACGAAAAGTATTCGGCGAACCGACAACCGCGAGCTCACAGCGGTAGCTTGCGTCCCACGTGCCGCGTCGTCAAGGCGGTTGATCTCGGTTGCACGGCTCAAGGGTCATTCCGGAACACTGGCCCAGGCGAGATACGAGACTAGGTGCCGTGGCCGTACATGCCTTGCTGGGCACCGGCAGAGCCTTGTGCAACGTCGCGAACCGCCGCTTCGACATCTTGCCCTGCCAGCGCCTTTTGTCGTGCTCGCTCAGCTTCGATGCGTTCGTGGTTCTTCCGCGTGGCGTATCGCTTCCAGAGGTTCAGGCTGCTCGCCTCCTTCAGCCGGAATTGTACGACTGGGCGCGACATTCTCGGGTGACATTCCCGCACGCTGGCCCAGACGACGGCCGCGGCGCCCGCATCCCACATCACTGACCCCGACGATTCGCAAGACGAAAAACCGGGACACCGCGCACGCGGATTTTGAGTGGGACGCTCAGAGATGAGCCGGACCACGCCTGCGGGGCAGCGCGGCCCGGCTAATCACTCTGACTAGACGCCTACCAGCGCGCCGGCTTCGACCTCGTCGAAGTAAGAGATCTCAACAGCGTCGGCGTCGACGCCCCCCTGGCGCATTGCGTCCTTCAGCTCAGGCATTGCGAAGAATGCACGCGCGGTCTCGGGCGAATCGAATGTATGGGTGACGATGACGTCGTTCGGCTTCTCGATCGAGCGCAGCACCTGGTGGCCGCGAACGCCGTGCTCGGCTTGGATCGGCGCGAAGTCGTCGTACATCTTCTTCCAGGCGTCGAAGTCGGCCACACGGTGGCGGACAAGGGCAATGGTGCTGGTCATGAGTGCTCCCTTCCGGAGCGATGCCCCGCTGCGAACAAACGGGCTTCAGGAGAAGCGCGCAACGAAGGCGACGCTTAGCAGCCTACTCCTCGGCAGCAAACGCGTTACCGACGAGCGCAATCGCGACCTGCCTCAAGTGACATTCCCGCGCGCTGGCCCAGGCGAGTCAACCGCCTTTGCCGGTTCCGAACGCGGTTGCCCGGAACAGTGAAAAGCCTTTGTCGCATGCGTCCGGCTGCCTGCTCGCGAGGCCCTAACTTAGAGTCGACCCAATCGCGTATTTGGGAGGTGGTCGGTTGAACATCGAAGAATTAGTGGCGAATCAGAGCCTGAGGCAGATCGCGCCCGGCACCGTCCAGGCATTTCCCGACCTCGAAATGATCGTAGAGCATGTGATTGCCGAGGGCGATCTTGTCGCCGTTCGAGTGAGCGCGGCCGCGACGCACAAGGGCGACTTTCGCGGGATCGCTCCAACTGGCAAACGGTGGGAGGCCACTGCCAGTGCGTGGTACGAGGTGCAAGACGGGAAGATCAGCGACTTCTGGGTGAACTGGGACTGGCTTGCGATCATGGAGGCAATCGGCGCGGTTGAGCGAGTAGAGCCTTCCCACTGAGCGCCGCAGCGGGAAGACCGATCCTCCATTGCGCCCGGTTTCAGTTCTTCGAGGGACATTCGCGAAAGCTGGCCCAGGCCGGGGTGCTCTTCTTCTGGCGCCTTGACGCCTTGTACGGGAGCGCACTACGTTTGCGCGAGTGATCGAGCTAGTTGCGGGGACGGTCGATACATCTGCCGCAGCCCGGATCAGGACGATGGTCTGGCGGTGGAGCGTGATCGAGCCCGAGGCGATCGAGCACTCCCGTGCGACGACACCGCAGTTTCACGACTGGCTCGCGCTCCTCGACGGTGAGCCGGTCGGTGCCGGGTCGTGCTCACTCAACCCCGGAATGGAGGAGGACACGGCAGCTTTCGCAGTCGCGTGCGTCCTTCCCCACGCCAGAGGCCAAGGCGTTGGGACAGCCATCTACCGGCAGGTTTCAGCGCACGCACGCGGGCTAGGCAAGTCCCAGCTCATGACTTGGGGCTACGAGGATGACGCCGGAGGGGTCGCCTTCGCGGAGCTTCATGGCTTTGCCGTCGTGAAACGAAACCGCGGGCTGCGGTTGGTGCTCGACGGTTGCCCACGCCCGACCGTTGACCTGCCCGAGGACATCGCGATCACAACCCTGGCTGACAGTCCGGAGCTGGCCCGAGGGGTGTGGGAGACGGCCAGCGAGGCGATGCCGGACATCCCCCACTACGCCGTTCCGATGAGCGCCGGCTCCCTCGAGGAGTTCGCCGGACGCTCTTTTGCCGGCCCGAAGCACATCCCCGAGGCCACGTTCATCGCCGTCCGGGACGGCGAGGTGGTTGGGTACGCGCAGCTCGCCTGGATGAGCCGCGCTGCTGGAATCGCCGACCACGCGATGCTCGCAGTCCGCCGCGCCTGGCGCGGGCGCGGAATCGCGAAGGCGCTCAAAGCACGACAGATCACGTGGGCACTCGACAACGGTCTCAGTGAGCTACGCACCGGAAACGATGAGCGCAATGCATCGGCACGAGCTGTAAATGCCAACTTCGCTTACACGCCGCTCCCTGAGCAACTCGGCTATCGCGGCCCCCTCCTCGTTGGCGAGTAAGCCGAGGCTCCGCGCCGGGGCTGCTCTAGGGACATGCCCGAACACTGGCGCACCCCACGAAGGAGTACCCTCGGTGCCGACGATGCCGAGGAACGCGAGAGCGTCCGGTGACCGATGACTGATCCTGTCTCGTGGTTGCAGATTGGGCAGGGGTGGAAGGTGATCACGTCGGATGGGGTCATCGTCGGCACGGTCGCGCAGGTTGAAGGTGATAAGCAGAGCGACATCTTTGACGGGCTGGCTGTCGAGTCCAAGCAACCCACACAGATTCGCTACGTGCCGGGCGAGCAGGTCGCGACGATCTATCCCGGCGAGGTGACCTTGAAGATCGCGTCCGCGGGCATTGGTGCGCTGGAGCCGTTTCAAGCGCCGCCTCCCGAGACGAAGTGGCTTCCGGGAAAAGCGCCTCTGACGACTCGGATGTCGAACTGGCTACGGGGAAGGCGCTAGTAGGGGACCTTCGGCCCGTCGCATCAGCCCTCTGGTGACAATCCCGAACGCTGGCCCACCTCAGCGCGATCTCGACAGCGGTGACGGCATCTCGTCTGCGCAGTAGTCGGCGGCGCGCGCACCGCGAAGCCGGCCGTCTCGAGTGATCGTCCTCATGACGATCAACGGCGCAGCTCGAAGTCGAGTAGTAGGTGGCCGGTCGGAGATGTGACGCTGCGGGTAAGTGAGAGCTGCTCGGGCCTGCCTCCGTCGAAGAGTCTGCGGCCCCGGATTTGCAGGGCGGGGGCGACGACGAGGCGGAGATTGTCGACGAGCTCGGCCTCGAGCAACGCCTGGGCGAGCGAGATGCTCCCGTGCACGCCGATGTCACCGCCCGCTTGCTGCTTGAGCTCGGTGACGAACGCGACGAGGTCGCCTTCAATGACGGCAGTTCCTCCCCACCGATGGCCGAGTGCGGTCGAGGTGACGACGAACTTCTGGACGCCGTTGATGAAGCTCGCGAACGGCTCGATCTCGCTGCCGGGCCAAAACCCCGCCCAGTGATCGTAGGTATGACGCCCGAGCAGCACAGCATCCTGGGAGGCGATGACGCGGCCGAGGTTCTTCTCCATCACTTCGTCGAAGTCGAGGATGAAATCCTCCGGCTGCTCCGCGACGCCGTCGAGCGAGAGTAGTTCGTAGACAACTACGTTGCGCATCCGTGGCCTCCTGATCGTTTGACACTGAGCTTGCCGGATCCCTCAGAACCCATCGCGAGGAAGGCTGTAGCCTCGCGCGCGTGGAAGAGGAGATCGTCCCCGTCCTGCACGTCGAGGACGCAACGCGGGCGGTTGCCTGGTACGAGCGGCTCGGATTCGAGAAGGAGTGGGAGCATCAGTTCGAGCCCGGCTTTCCGTGGTTCGTCTCGGTGGCGCGCGGGCGGGTCCGGCTCTACCTCTCCGAGCACAAGGGCGACGCGCGGCCCGACACGCTCATCCACCTCTACGTGCGCGACGTCGACGCCGTTGCGCAGGAGTTCGGCGCTTCGGTCGACGAAGAAGGCCTCGCCGGACGCGAATGTGCGCTCGAAGATCCGGACGGGAACAGGCTTCGCGTGGCGACGCGCCGTTAGTACTCGTCGTTCTGCGGCAGGTCGTCCGTGATCTCGAACCAGGGCGCTTTGGAGCCGACGAAGATGTGCTCGCTCGGCAGGATCGACGGCGGGTCCGCGAGCGAGCCGAGCGCGACGTGGACGTACTCGCCCTCGCGCACGACCGAGTAGAGGAGCGAGCCGCAGACCCCGCAGCGGGTGTGGTTCAGCTGGTCGTCGCCCCAGACGAGCAATTTGTCGCCGCCCTCCGTCACCTCGAGCTTCTCGCGCTCGATCCCGGCGAACGGCTTGAACGCCGACCCCGTCCCCGCACGGCAGTTCGAGCAGTGGCAATTCGCCGCGTAGAGGAACTCGTCGACGACCCGGTAACGCACGGCGCCGCACTCGCACTTGCCGTTCAGCATCGTCACGAGCCCGGGCTCGGAAGCGGCGGAGCCGGAGCCTCGGCCTCGATCTCGATCCGCGGCAGCCACTCCAGCCAGCGCGGCAGGTACCAGCTTCGCTTGCCCAGCAGCTTCATCGCAGCGGGCAGCAGCACCGAACGGATGATCGTCGCGTCGATCAGGAGCGCCACCGCGATGCCGAAGCCCATCTGCTGGAACATGACGAGGTCGCCCATCGCAAAGCCGCTGAAGACCGCGACGATGATCAGCGCCGCGCCAGTGATCAGGCGCGCGGTCGAGGCGACCGCATGCGTGACCGCCTCGGCAGTCGACTGGCCCGCGTCGTAGCGCTCCTTGATCCGGCTGAGCAGGAAGACCTGGTAGTCCATCGAGAGCCCGAACAGCACCGAGAAGAGGAAGAGCGGCACCCAGGCCTCGATCGCGCCCACGCGCTGGAAGCCGAGCAGCCCGCTCCCGATCCCGTGGCGGAAGACGAGCACGACGAGCCCGTAGGCGGCGCCCACCGACAGCAGGTTGAGCGCGATCGAGACGAGCGCGATCGCGAGCGAACGGAAGACGACGGTCAGCAGGACGAAGCTCAACCCGAGGACGAACGCGAACACGATCGGCAGCCAGGCGTTCATCGCGTCGATGAAGTCGACGTTGTCGGCGGTGTCGCCGCCAACCCAGACGCGAACGCCGGTCCCGCTGAAGTCCCGATGGGCGGTCGAACGCAACCAGCGAACGGCGTCGAGCGCCTGCTTCCCCGTCTTGTCGCCGCCGAGCTCGACGCCCACCGCGGCCGCGTCGCCGCTCGAGGCGAAACGCAGATCGGTGCGCCCGAACGGCGGGTGCCCGCGCACCTGCCCGCGCAGCCGGGCGATCGCGGCGCGCACGGCGGGCGAGCGCACGTCTCCCGAAAGAGCGACAAGCGCAGGGGCGGCGCTCGCCTGCGGGAATGACCGCACGAGAGCGTCGTAGCCGCGCTTCGACTCGAGCCGATCGGGCAGCGTGCTCACGCCGCTCGCCCCCAGGTTGAGCCCGAACGCCGGCACGGCCAGCGCGACCAGCAGTGCGGTGAACACCACGAGGCTCGCCACCGGCCGGCGCATGACCTCGCGCACGACACCGCCCCAGAAGCGCCCCTCCTGCCCGCTCGAGCGGCCGACCCAGGGGATGCGCAGCGAGTTGACGCGGTCACCGAGGAGCCCGAGCAGCGCGGGCAGCAGCGTCAGCGCTGCGAACACCGAGACGATCCCGACCATGATCGCCGCCACCGCGAGGCTCTTCATCACGTTCGAGGGAACGAGCAGCATCCCGGTCAGCGCGATCACGAACACCGATCCGCTGAAGAGAACGGCGCGGCTCGCGGTGGCGCCCGCCCAGTCGATCGCGTCCGGCTCCGTCCGCCCGTTCGCACGCTCCTCGCGATAGCGCGAGACGACGAACAGCGAGTAGTCGATCCCGAGCGCGAGCCCCATCCCCGTGAGCATGTTGATGAAGAAGACCGAGAGCGTGAAGATGCCCGCGATTACCGCGCAGAGGCCTAGCGCGACGACGATCGAGACCATCGCCATCACGAGCGGCACCACCCCCGCGACGACCGTGCCGAAGACGAGCAGCAGCACGATCAGGGCTGCAGGCAGGCCCACCTGCAGCTCGCCCGACTGAAGGTCGTGCTGGGAGAGCTCGTTGAAGTCGTGGTCGAGCGTCCCGCCTCCGGTCATCACAACGCTGAAGCCGCCGCGCCCGTCCTCCTCTTTCACCAGGCTGAGGAGCGGGTCGACGTCGGCCTTGCGCTGGACGCCGATCAGCACCGCGTGCCCGTCGCTGGAGACGCCGAGCAGCCTCGTCCGGTAGACGACACCGGTTGCCCGACCCTTGGCCAGCAGCGAGCGCGTGAACGACGTGAACCTCGGGTCGCGAGCCGTCACCGTCGCCGACCGCACGACGATCAGCTCGTCCACAGCGTTCTTGTCCGGCGGGAAGTCCCGGTAGAACAGCCGCTCCGCCTTCGCCGACTCCGGGCTGCCGGTGACGTGCCCGGTCGTCGTCAGGTTCCCCGGCAGGAAGACGAGCGCAAGCACGAGCCCGATGACGATCGCGCCGATCCAGGCGCAGAGCGTCCGCCACGGGTGGCGGCTAGAGACCCGCGCGAGCCGCTCGGTCACGCCCATCTAGTACTCCTCGTTCTACAGGAGGTCGTCAGTGACGTTGTACCACGGTGCCTTGCCGAACGGCTTGAACGCCGAGCCCGTCGTCCGGCGGCAGCTCGAGGACTACGAGCGTGTCGGCGCCGGATCAGAGAGTTTGTGCTGGAGCCATAGGAGGCGTGTCCTTCGCAGCGCGGATGGCCTCGCCGAGCGGCATTCGACGGCCCTTGTCGACCTCGCCTGCGAACTGGGACGCGCCGAGCTTCGAGCGTGCCAAGGCCTGAAACTCCTCCCGGACGCGGGCGTCGGCCCCCTCGAGCGCGCTGGGATCGTCGACCAGGGCGTCTGCGGCCCCCCAGAGCTGCGCGGCCGTCACCTCGTCCGCTCCCCAGGCTGCGATAGCGGCGGCGAGATTGAGCGCGGAAGCAGTCCACCCGGGATTGCCGATCTCGGTAAGCACATCCATCCCCTGACCCAGCCATTGCTGCGCTTCGTCGAGGTCCCCGCGCGCCAGCATCACATAGCCGAGCCCGATCGCCGCGTTGCCAACGAGGACGGCGTGGTCCGCAGCGCGAGCCGCCTCCAACGCTTCGCGCAGCGCTGATTCCGCTCGCTCGTCGTCCTCCAAGGCCCGAGCGCAGAGCGCGATGTTGTACAGGTTGGCGGCGATCGGACCTCCATCCGCGCCTCCTTCTCGCTGTACGCGGAGAGCTTCGCCGTACAAATCCGCAGCACGGGCATAGTCGCCCCGCCAGTAGACGACGGTCGCAAGGCAGATGCTCGCGGCGCCTATAGCACGGAAGTCATCCAGCTCGTTTGCGATGGCCAACGCTTGCTCGCCGAAGTCCGTTGCCTCGGCTTCCTGGCCGCGCTCCTGTTCGATGCAGGCCAGCTCGCCGAGACAACGAACCGTCTCATAGCCCATCCCGAGGTTCCGGAAGAGCACCAGCGACTGGCTCAGGAGGCGAAACGGACGCTGGGTCTCGCCCGCACGCACCGCCTGAAAGCCCGCAACCCAGAGTGCCCTAGCGCGCAGCTCCTCGTCGACCGAAGCGCCATTGCCTGCCAGCGCTGAGTCGACCAGCGCCAGGAAGTCCTCCGGACAGCCGTGCGCCGACCAGAACCGCTCGAGCGAGGCAAACATCGCGAGCGCCGGTTCGAGGCGCCCTTCCTCGATGTTCCAGCGAAAAGCGGCGCGGATGTTCTCCAGGTCCTGCTCGACTCGCGCCA
>VAXD01000028.1 GCA_005884155.1 Actinomycetota bacterium
GCCCTTGCTCTTGCCCGGGCGGCGCGTGCTGGTGCCCGAGCTGCCCGGGCACGGTGGCTCCGACCCGCTTCCGGCGGCCGCGAGCCTGAATGCGTACGCCGACCGGATCGCGGGGCTGCTCGACGAGCCTGCCGCGATCGTCGGGCACTCGCTCGGTGGCGCCGTTGCGTTGCGGCTCGCGATCCGGCGGCCAGAGCTCGTGCGGGCGCTGGTCCTGGCCGGGGCTGCAGGGATTTCGTCGGGCAAGCGCCGTGCCCGCTACGGGCTGACGGTCACCGGCCTGCTGAAGCCCGGGCGGAAGATTGCGCCCCACCGCCGCCGCGTTGCGCGCTCGGCCCTGCTCAAGACGCTTGTCTTCGGCCGCTGGGGCGCCTCCGACCCTCCGGCTCTGCCGGAGAACGTGGCGGAGGCCTTTCTCTCAGGGCCGGCGCGCCACACCGACACCGTCAGCGCCGCGAAGGCGCTCGTCCGCGACGATCCGCGCCGTGACCTCGACCGCGTCCAATGCTCGACACTCCTGCTCTGGGGCGCGCGCGACAACCAGCTCCCCATCGGTGACGCCTTCGAGTATGCCCGTCGCCTGCGGGCGCCGCTGCGCGCGATCGCCGACTGCGGCCACTTGCTGATCGGCGAACGCCCCGACGCATGCGCCGATGCGATCGAGGCGTTTCTGTCTCGTCACGGTGCCTGACACCTACGGGCAGGCGCCGCTTGCAGGGAAAAACGACATTCGTGTGCGGAAGCCGTGCGGCTTCTGTCGCGGTGCCTGGCACCGGTGGTTCGCCGAACGACCCGGCTCCCGGCGCACGCTAACCTGTGCGTGCTCGGGGTGTGGCGCAGCCTGGTAGCGCGCTCCGTTCGGGTCGGAGAGGTCCCCAGTTCAAATCTGGGCACCCCGATGAGAGTGCGGGGGAACCACTGGTTCCCCCGCGAGTTCCTCAAGTCTGGAGCCTGCTCAGGCCGCTGCCTCGAGCTCGAGGGCCGCGTCGGGCGCGAGCTCCTCGGCCTCCGTCGGCTTCGACTCGACCAAGACGGCTGCGAGCACCGCTCCGACCGCGGCCAGCGCCGCGAGCACGTAGAAGGCGATCTCGAAGCCGTGTGTGAGAGCCGCGCCGCTGAGCGGGCTCACGCCGGGGTGGCTGTGGACGTAGTGCGTCGTGAAGGTCGTCGCAACGGTGGTCGCGAGCGCGACGCCGATCGCTCCGCCGATTTGCTGGTTCGTGTTGATCAGCCCGGAGGCGATCCCTGCGTCCGCCTGCCTAACTCCGGTCAGCGCCCCGATCGACATCGGCACGAAGGCGAGCGCCAGCCCGAGCCCGCTGATGATGAAGGCCGGGAACAGATCGCTGAAGTAGCTGCCGTGCACCGGCAGGCGGGCGAAGAGCACGAGCGCCACCGTCGAGAGGGCGAGCCCGGCCGGGAGCACGCGGCGCACTCCGATCCGAGTTACCAGCGCCTGCGCGACGGCCGAGAACGCGATGATCGTCAGCGTCAGGCCGATGTAGGCGACGCCGGTCTGGAGCGCCGAGTAGTGGAGCACCTGCTGCATGTACAGGGTGAGCAGGAAGAACTGCGAGAAGATCGCCCCGCCCATCAGCAGGCCGCTGACGTTCGACGCCGTCAGCGTTCGCAGGCGGAAGATCCGGAGCGGCAGTAGCGGCGCCTTGGAGCGCAGTTCGATCACGAAGAACGCGGCGATCAAAACCGCGGCCCCGGCGAGCAGCCCGATCGTCTCGGGTGTCGCCCAGCCGTTCAGCGTGGCGCGGGTCAGTCCGTAGACGAGGAGCATCAAGCCGCTCGTGATCGAGGCGGCGCCGGCGAAGTCGAAGTAGCGGTGGTTGAGGTCAGCGCGGCTCTCACGCAGCAGCCAGGGACTGAGGGCGATCACGGCGATACCGACGGGGACACGACCAGCTCAGGCCGCTCACCAGCGCGCCGCCGAGCAGCACACCGGCCGCTCCGCCGCTGCCGGAGGCGGCTCCCCAGATTCCGAGCGCGAGGTTCCGCTCACGGCCCTCGCGGAAGGTCGTGGTCAGGATCGACAGCGCGGCAGGGGAGAGGAGGGCTGCGCCGAGACCCTGCAGGGAGCGGAAGACGATCAGCGAGGTCTCCGACCAGGCGAGCCCGTCGAGCAGCGAGCTGACGGTGAAGAGCGCCAGTCCGACCATGAACAGCCGCCGCCGTCCCAGCAGGTCGGCGAGGCGGCCACCGAGCAGCAGCACGCCGCCGAAGAAGATCGAGTAGGCGGTGATCACCCACTGCAGGCTTTCCTGCGAGAAGTGAAGGTCGTTCTTGATCGAAGGCAGGGCGACGTTCACGATCGCGACGTCGAGCACGACCATGAACTGCGCGGCCACGATCACGGCCAGCGCCAGCCAGCGGCGCCGGTCCTTCGCTCCAGCCGGTGAATCTGCAACAATTTCGGCGCTCATTCGTTCTCTCCTTAAATCGTTGACGTTTGCCACGATATCACAGGCTAACGTTTGCGCGCTACACTTATTGCGTGATGACTGCCACGACCACTGAAACCCGGCCCATTCAGCGGGTAGCCAAGGAGCTTGTGGCGAGCAGCGGCTTCCTACTCGCCCGGCTCGGCTTCGCGTTCAAGGGAAAGGCGATCGAGCGAATCGAGCGCGAGGGCTTCGAGGGCCACCACTACAGCGTGCTGGCCATCCTCGGCGAGGGCGCGCGCGAGACGCAGGGGACGATCGCGGAAGCGCTCGACGTTGATCCGAGCCGCCTCGTCGCGGTGCTCGACGGCCTGGAGGAGCGCGAGCTGATCGTGCGGCAGCGCGATCCGCAGGACCGGCGCCGCCACGTCGTCAGCATCACGCCCGCCGGCAGGCGGCAGCTCCAGCGGCTGCGCGCGATCGCCAAGGAGCTCGAGTCGGAGTTCTTCGGCGCGCTTTCCGCCGAGGAGCGAGCGACCTTCCATGCGCTGCTCGGCAAGCTTGCCTGCGCGCACGACCCACGCTGCGGCTTCGCGCCGACGGTCTCGTCGGCGCCCGATTCGGACTAACTAGCGTCGGAACAACGCCCGCAGGCGCGCCCGGTGCGAGACGGCCGGCTCCCGCTTCAGCGCTTCCTCGCGCTTCGCTTCCTGCCGCGCCCACGCCTTGTGCCGGCTCGAGCGCGTGCCGTACTTCGGTTTCCAGTAGACGGGCTTCATCGCGCGAGATACAGCTTATGGACGACCTTGGTGCACGCGTTTTCGACGTAGTCGAGCCCGGCATCCTCGGCGATGCGGCGAGCGTCCACGGAGGCGATCCCGACCTGGAGCCAGAGCGCACCGGCGCCGGCCGTGACGGCTTCCCGCGCATGCGGCGGAACCGCTTCAGGCCGGCGGAAGACGTCCACGAGGTCGATCGGCTCCTCGATCTCCGCAAGCGAAGTCACGCACGGCACTCCGTGGATCTCGTCGCAGTCGGCAGGCCGAACGGGGATCACCCGGTAGCCGACGTCGAGCAGGTAGCGCATGACCTCGTTGCTCGGTCGCGACGGGTTCGGCGAGGCGCCCACGAGCGCGATCGTCCTCGCCTCGGCGAGGATCTGCTCTGGCGACCTCAATCGATCGTCCTGATCTGCCGCGAGAAGAGCCCGCCGGCGACGATGCAGATCGAGATGCAGGCGCCCAAGGCGATGATCGTCCCGGGCGCTGCGAGCCCCGCCACCGCGCCGACGATCAACAGCCCGACCGGCGTCAGGCCGAACGAGCCGAACCAGTCGAGGCTGATCACGCGCGAAAGCATGTGCTGCGGCACGAGCTCCATCAGCATCGTCTCCCAGACGGCGACGCCAAAGCCAATGCACGCGCCCCGGAGGAACGACGCGGCCACGGCGACCGGGTACCAGGGCGAGAGCGCGAACACGATCACGAGCAGGCTGTTCAGCATCCAGATCAGGTACGAGAGCAGGCCGCGCCTGCGCCTCGGGTTGAGCTGGCCGAAGGAAACGGCGCCGACGACCATCCCCGCGCCGAGCATCGAGAAGATCAGCCCGTAGGCGCCCACGCTCAGGTGATAGTGCGAGCGGATCAGCTTCGGCGTCAGCACCTGGATCGGCGCCCACTGGAACATGAGCACGAAGGCGAACAGCGAGATCGTCACCCAGAGCCACGGAATCCCGGCCACGTAGCGGATGCCGGCGCGGATCTCGCGGGCGGTTCCTTCCGCCTCAGCGCGTTCGGCCGTGCGCGGCCGCGTCGCCCACACGAACCCGAAGGAGACCAGGAAGGAAAAGGCGTCGAAGGCGAACACGACCGTCGAGCCGGCGAAGCCGTAGAGCAGGCCGGCGAGTGACGGTCCGACCAGCAGGCTGCCCTGGCGCGCCATCCCGATGAGCGCGTTCGCCGAGCCGAGGCCGGGCTCCTCGACGACGAGCGGCACGAACCCGCCGAGCGCCGGCGTGAAGAAACCGGTCGCAAGCCCGTGCCCCACGGCGATGGCGAGCAGGATCCCGAGCGTCAGGTGCCCGGTGCCGTCGACGAGAGCCAGCGCGCCGATGAGGACGAAGCGCGAGGCGTCGGAGACCAGCATCAGCGTCCGGCGGTCGTAGCGGTCGGCTAACGCACCGCCGACCAGCACGGTCGAGAGCAGACCGACGCCCTGCGCTGCCAGGACGTAGCCGAGCGCGCGCGACGAGCCCGTCAGCGTGAACGTCCGCCAGCCGACCGCGACCAGCAGCGCCGTGTCGCCGATCAGCGAGACGGTCTGGCCGGTCCAGAGCAGGCGGAAGTCGCGGCTGGCGAACGCGTGGAGCACACGCGCACGAGAACGCGGGGCCGCGATTGTCTCCATGCTCGAAAGCTATCCTCACCTCGTGACCGACCTGCTACGCGTGGCCTGCGTCCAGATGACGAGCGGTCCGGACAAGGCGGCGAATCTCGAGAAGGCCGAGCCCCTGGTCGGCCGTGCTGCTTCAACGGGAGCCGACGTCGTCGTGCTGCCGGAGAAATGGAACGCGATCGGCGACGGCGACGTCCTCTACGCGGCCGCGGAGCCGCTCGAGGGCGGCGAGACCGTCGAGCTGATGGCCGAGTGGGCGCGGCGCCACGGGATCACGCTCGTCGGCGGTTCGATCGCCGAGCAGCGCGAGGGCCGCGAGAAGCTCTCGAACACCTCGATCGCCTTCGGCCCCGACGGCGACGTGCTCGGCGTCTATCGGAAGATCCACATGTTCGACGTCGAGGTCGAGGGCAACGTCTACCGCGAGTCCGAGGCGCAGGAGGCGGGCGACGAGCCGGTCGTCGTCCAGGCGGACTGGCCGATCGGGTTGACGGTCTGTTACGACGTCCGCTTCCCCGAGCTCTATCGGATCCTCGCGCTCGAGGGCGCCGAGCTGGTCACGGTTCCGTCGGCCTTCACGGTGCCGACCGGACGCGATCACTGGCACGTGCTCATGCGCGCGCGGGCGATCGAGAACCAGTGCTACATCGCGGCGTCGGCGCAGTTCGGGATGACCAGGCCCGGCAAGCCGAGCTACGGCCGCTCGCTGATCGTCGACCCATGGGGGATCGTGCTCGCCCAGGCGCCCGACGAGGAGACGGTCATCTCGGCCGAGCTCGACCGGGCGCGCCTGCGCTCGGTGCGGGAGAAGCTGCCGTCGCTCAAGAACCGCCAGGCGGACGCCTACCGCTGGCCGACGTCGGTCTGATCTCCGAGCGCTGGGGCCTGACCCCGGTCGAATCGTTCGAGCCGGGAGCGGCGTCCGTGCTCGTCCAGCGGGTCCGGCGCGCGGAGGGCGGCGAGGCCGTGCTCAAGATCCAGAAGCCGCACCGTGAGAGCGAGCACGAGGCCGATGCGCTCGAGCTCTGGGACGGGGAGGGGGCGATCCGGCTGCTCGCACACGATCCCGACCAGCACGCGTTGCTGCTCGAGTTCTGCGAGCCGGGCACCCCGCTCTCCGCCGCCGGACAAGACGGGGCGCTCGACGTCTTCGTCGAGCTACTGCCGCGACTCTGGAAGCCCGCCGGCCGGCCGTTTCGCCCGCTGGCCGCCGAGGCCGCGTGGTGGGCCGAGTACCTGCCGAAGCAGGACTGGGGCGCCGCGCCCGATCTGCTCGACGCCGCGCTCGAGGCGTTGCGCGAGCTGCCCGGCACGCAGGGCGAGCAGGTCCTCCTGAACCAGGATCTGCACGGCGACAACGTGCTCGCGGCCGAGCGGGAGCCGTGGCTCGTGATCGACCCGAAGCCGCTCGTGGGCGAGCGCGAGTTCGGCGTCGCGCCGATCGTGCGTTCGTTCGAGCTCGGGCACTCGAAGCGCCACGTCCTGCACCGCTTCGACCGGCTCACGTCCGAGCTGGGCCTCGATCGCGAGCGGGCGCGCGGCTGGACAATCGCGCAGACGGTCGCGTGGGCCGACAGCAGCGAGTACGACCAGACGCACCTCGAGACGGTCCGCTGGCTGCTGGAGGCGCGGTGATCCGCGCCGTTCTCTTCGACGTCGACTTTACGATCGCGCGGCCGGGCCCGGAGCTCGGGCCCGAGGGATACAAGCGCCTCGGCGCGCGCTTCGGCCTCGAGCTCGACCCGGCGCGCTACGGGGCCGCGCGCGAGCAGGCGGTCGAGGGTCTCCGGCGCCATCCAGAGCTCGAGCACGACGAGGAGATCTGGGTCGCCTTCACCGAGCGGATCATCCGCGGCATGGGCGGCGACGCGGATTCAGCCCGCGACTGCGCGGTCGAGATGACGGAGGCCTGGGAGCACGCCGAGCACTTCGAGCTGTACGAGGACGCGCTCCCGGTGCTCGACGAGCTGCGGGCGCAGGGGCTGAAGCTCGGGCTCGTGTCGAACACGGGGCGCGACCTCGAGCGGTTCGTCACGCACCATCGGCTCCAGGTCGACGCCGCGCTCGGCTCGCGCGCGTTCGGCCGGACGAAGCCGCACCCGGCGATCTTCTGCGCGCTGCTCGAGCAGCTCGGTGTCGATCCCGGAGCGGCCGCGATGGTCGGCGACTCGCCCGAGGACGACGTCGAAGGCGCCCGCGCGGCCGGGATCGAGCACGCGTTTCTGCTCGACCGGGAGGACCGCTATCCGGAGGTCGCGGACCGGTTGCCGGATCTCTACGCGCTGCCGGCCGCGCTGGGGTTGCGGCCGAGCTGAACCGCGGCTTCCTCGAGCGTCGCGACGGGCCCGACGCTGACGTCCTCGCCGTCGAACAGCTCGAGCCACGTCGCGAGCGGCTTCGCCGCGAAGAGCTCGGCGAGCTCGTCGGCGAGCGGCTCCTGGTCGGGCTCGTACTGGCCCTCGGCCAGCTCCGGGCGGCCGAGCAGCTCGCAGAGCCGGCTGAAGAACCTCGGCTCGAGCGCGGCGACCGTCAGGTAACGGCCGTCGGCCGTCGGGTAGATCCGATAGCAGGCGAGGCCGCCGGTGAGCAGGCGCGGGAAGGGCTCGCCGCCGAGCCGGTGCGCGGCGAGCTCGTGGGCGCCGTGCGTGAGCGAGACGACGAGGTGGGCTCCGCGGCCCGTGCGCTCACGCTCGAGCAGCGCCGCGAGGATGCGAGTGGCGGCGCCGAGCGCTCCCGCGGCCAGGTCGGCGATCTGCACCGGCGGCAGCGCCGGAGCGGTGTCTGCGAGCAGGCCGGCCCAGCCCTGGTAGTTGAGGTCGTGGCCGGCCCGAAGGTCCCCGGGGCCGAAACCGGTGATCGAGCAGTAGACGACGGTGGCCGGCAGGTCATCCGGGCCGATGCCCAGGCGCTCGACCACGCCCGGCCGGAAGCTCTCGAGCACGACGTCGGCCTCGCCGCAGAGCTCGCGGCCGCGCTCCGGTTCGGCCTTGAGGTCGAGCTCGAGCGACTCCTTGCCGGCGTTCAGCGCGTCGTGCCAGGCCGGCGCGAGCTCGCGCAAGGGGTCGCCGCCGGGCGGTTGGAGCCGGAGCACGCGCGCCCCGAGGCGGAGCAGCTCCCGGCTCGCGAACGGCCCGGGCAGGTAGCGCGTCAGGTCGACGACGAACAGGCCCGCGAGCGGCTTCATCTAGCGAAGTTACTAGACTCACTCAGGTTTGCCTGACCAGACAAAGGCGCAGGAAGACAAGCGCCGGCTGCTTCTCGACGCGGCGGTGCGGGTCTTCGCGCGGAAGGGCTACCACGCTGCACGGGTCGGTGACATCGCCGAGGAGGCCGGGGTCGCCTACGGCCTGCTCTACCACTACTTCTCGTCGAAGGAAGAGGTGTTGCGCGACGTCTTTCGCGAGACTTGGCGTGCCCTGATCGCGACCATCGAGAACGTCGAGCGAGCCGGCGACTCCCCGCGCGAGCAGCTGCGCAAGGTTGCCGAGATCCTGCTCCGCTCCTGGCGGCGCGAGCCCGATCTGGTGCGCGTGCTCGTGCTCGAGGTGACGCGGAGCCAGCTGCTCGCGGGCGAGATGGACGAGATCGTCGCCTCGTTTTCCGCGATCCAGTCGATCGTCGAGCGAGGGCAGGCCGACGGCTCGATCCGCTCCGACCTGGACGCGCGGTTGGCGAGTTACGTCTTCTACGGCGCGATCGACGAATTGCTGACCGG
>VAXD01000029.1 GCA_005884155.1 Actinomycetota bacterium
CACCAGGACGAGCGTCTCCCCCTCGCCCGCGACGAGGTAGCGCACGCGAGCGCCGCGCACTTCCGCGAAGCGCTCCTCGAATCCGGGGAGCTCGGGCTTTGCGTCCGACACCGCGGGCGATTATTCTTCGGGATGATGGATCGCTCGGGGAGGCAGGACCCCTGATTCCTGCCACACACAGAAACGGAGCAAACGGCTAGCCCGTCGGCGCTGAGAGCGCGACGGGCTTTTTGATACCCGGGGAAGGAGCGAGATGGCAAACCACCTGACGCCAGAGGAGCTCTCGAAGGAGCTCGGCATCGAGCGGACAGAGGTGATCAAGCTCTGTGTCGAGGAGGGGGTCCCGATCTACCAGGGCAAGATCGACAAGACGCTCTTCCAGGCGCAGCTCGAAGCGATCGGCGCAGCGCCACAGCGGCACTGAGGCTTTAGGCGGCCGCCATCCGCGCCCGGAGCAGGCGCGCGACCGGTTCCAGCTGTTCGAGCGCCGCGTCGCGCCGCTCAGCCTCGCAGACATTGAGCTCGATCGCCTCGAGGGCGAGGCCAAGACTGCGCAGCTCTACGGCAGTGGCGCCCTCTTCCCCGTCCGCCGCGCCGAAGACGTGGGAGCACAGCTCGTGCACATCGAGCTCGCCGTGCTCGAAACGTGCGATTGCGTCGCTCAGCGCGAGCAGAGCGTTGCGGCTCACTTGCGAGCGGCGGCCCGCTTGCGCGGTGCCGCCTTCTTGCGCTCCGCGGGCTTGGCGCCGTCAGCGGAGCCCGACCGGCTCTTCGTCGCGGCGACGCTCTTCTTGAGCGCCTCCATCAGGTCGACGACCGGCGCCTCGGCGACCGGCTCCGGCACGGCGATCTCCTCGCCGGCCAGCTTCGCCTCGAGCAGCTCGCGCAGGTTCTGGCGGTACTCGCTGTGGAGCGCCTCGGGGTCGAAGTCGCCGACGAGCCCGTCGATCAGCTGCCGCGCGAGCTGGAGTTCGCCTTCCTGCACCTCGGTCTCGCCCACCGCCTCGTCGATCTCGGCCTGCGAGCGGACGTCCTCTGCCAGGAAGAGCGTCTCGAGCACGAGCGCGTCGCCCTTCGGCCGAATCAGGCAGAAGTTCTCGTTGCCGCGGATTACCATCCGGCCGATCGCGGCCATGCCGGTCTCCTTCATCGCCTCGAGCAGCAGCACGTACGGCCGCCGCTGGGCCTGCGCGCTCGACGGCGAGAGGAAGTAGGTGCGGTCGAAGAAGAGCGGGTCGACCTGCTCGAGCGGGACGAACCGCGAGATGTCGATCGCGCGCGACGTGTCGTGCTGCGCGATCGCCTCGAGGTCGGCCTCTTCCACGATCACGAACTGGCCCTTCGAGACCTCCCAGCCCTTGACGAGCTCGTCGTTCGGCACCTCGCGCTCGTGCGTCGGACACCACCGCTTCTGCTTGATCGGCGTCTTGCACTCGCGGTGGAGCGTTCGGAAGGAGACGTCAGACGAGCGCGCCTTCGGCGTCGTCGCCGGCGCGAGCCCGACCGGGATCGTCACTAGGCCAAAACTGAGGGATCCGTTCCAGATAGTTCGCATGGGGCCGCTTTCGTCTGTGGATAAGTGTAGTGGGACCGGGGAGTTTCGCCGCCTCCGCATGCATCCCTTCCCGGAATAAGCTCAGGTCGTGAGCAGAACGATCGGTCAGCTCTGGCGCGAAGCGGTCGAGGCGGCGCGGACGAATCCGGCGTACCTCGTCGAGGGCCCCGACGGCTGGCGCGAGGTCAGCTGGGGCGAGGCGGCGCGCGCGGTCCACGAGATCGCGAACGGCCTGCTCGCGCGCGGCGTGCGCAAGGGCGACGCGTTCGGGATCCTCGCGCAGACGACGCTCGAGTGGGCGCTCTTCGACTTCGCGCTGGCACGGATCGGCGCGGTCGGCGCGGCGATCTACGCGAACAGCTCGCCGAAGGACTGCGGCTACATCCTCGAGCACTCGGACGCGGTCGGCGTGCTCGTCGAGGACGAAGAGCAGCGGGCCAAGGTCGCCGACATCGGGCTTGCTCACGTGATCGCGTTCTCCGAGCTGGACGCACTGCGTGCAGACGGCCGGGAGCATGCTGCCGCCCATCCCGGCGCGCTCGCCGAGGCCGAGGCGCAGGTCGGCGAGGACGACCTCTTCACCTTCATCTACACCTCGGGCACGACCGGGCCGCCGAAGGCCTGCATGATCCGGCACCGCAACTACTACGAGATGGCCGGCTGCGTCGACCACGTCGAGGAGTTCGCGATCGCGGACGACACGATGCTGCTCTACCTGCCGCTGGCCCACAACTTCGGGCGACTGATGCACCTCCTGGGAGCCCACACCGGCTACACCACGGCGTTTTGCCCCGATCCGCTGCGCGTGGCTGAAGCCATTCCGGCCGTCCGACCGACCCTGCTGCCAAGCGTGCCGCGGCTCTACGAGAAGGTGCACACCGGCGTTTCCGCGCAGTTCGAACAGGTACGCGGCCCGCGCCGCCGCCTGCTCGACTGGGCGCTCGCGGTCGGCCGGCGAGCGAGCGAGCTCCGGCAACGAGGCGAGTCGCTTCCGACCGGCCTCGCGCTCCAGCACCGCGTCGCAGATCGCCTCGTCTACTCGAAGGTCAAGAAACGGCTCGGCGGCCGCCTGCGCCTCGGCATCTCCGGCGGCGCGCCGCTGGCCAAGGAGATCGCCGAGTTCTTCCACTCGATCGACATCCTGATCGTCGAGGGCTGGGGCCTGACCGAGTGCACCACCGCCGCGTCGGTCAATCGTCCGAACCACTTCCGTTTCGGCACCGTCGGCCCCGCTCTCCCCGGCTTCGAGGTTCGAACGGACGAGGACGGCGAGCTGCTGATCCGCAGCCCGACCGTCTTCGCCGGCTACTACAAGGACGAGGAAGCGACCCGCGGGGTGCTCGACGACGAGGGCTGGCTGCGCTCCGGCGACCTCGGCGCGATCGACGAGGACGGCTTCATCCGGATCACCGATCGCAAGAAGGACATCCTCGTCACCGCGGGCGGCAAGAACGTCGCCCCGCAGAACCTCGAGAACGCGCTCAAGACTGTGCCCGTGATCTCGCAGGCGCTGGTCGTCGGTGACCGGCGACCGTACGTCGCCGCGCTGATCACCGTCGACCCCTCAGTCGCGGACGGGCTGCCGCAGGCCGAGGTCGAGAAGCGGATACAGAAAGCCGTCGACGAGGTGAACGCCGAGCTCTCGCGCTTCGAGCAGATCAAGCGCTTCGTCGTCCTGCCGCGGGACTTCAGTGCCGAGGAGGGCGAGGTGACGCCGACGCTGAAGCTGAAGCGCCGCGTCTGCGCGGAGCACTTCGCGTCAGAGATCGAGCAGCTCTACTCGACTTAGAGTCGCCGGCCGCCCACAAAGGTGGAGGCGTACCAGCCGGTCAGGCTCGAAATCTTGACGACATCGCCCGTGTGCGGGGCGTGGATGAAGTTGCCGCCGCCGACGTAGATACCGACGTGGCCGAGCCCGTCGAAGAAGACGAGATCGCCCGGCTGGAGCTCGCTGCGTGAAACGGGCGACCCGTAGCCGTACTGCGCCGCGGCGTTGTGCGGCAGCGAGACGCCGACCTGCGAGAACACGTACATCACGAGGCCGGAGCAGTCGAAGCCCGAGGGCGACGCGCCGCCCCAAACGTACGGAACACCGAGGTAGCGCATCGCGATCCCGACGACGCCGCCGTAGTGGGGAGGTGGTGCTACACCGCCGCCTCCGCCGCTCCCGCCGCCTCCTGGGGGCGCGACGGTCTGGATGATCGCCTGCTGCCCGGCCGCCTGACGCTGCGCCGCAAGCCGCGACGCGAGCTCGCGCTGGAGCTCGGCCTGGCGGGCGCGCTCCTGGGCCTGCAGCTGCACGATCTGGCTGCGAATCGAGCTGAGCAGTGCGCGACGCTGGCCGAGTTGCGACTCAATCGACGCCTTGGCCGCCGCACGCTGGCCGACGACCTGAACCTGCTCCGCGTGCGCGTGCTTCAGCTCGACCTGGCGCTGCTGCACCTGTCGCCGGAAGTAGGCGACCTGCTTGAGGATGAGCTCGTCCTGCTGAGAGACGCGGTCGGCGTCGTCCATTCCGTTCAGGAGCTGATCGAGGCTGGTCGAGCCGAGCAGGACCGAGAGCGTCGAGTCCTGGCCATCCGACGTGTAGAGGTCGACAAGCCGCGTCGAAAGCTCGACCTGCGCGCTCTTCAGGTTCTTCTTCGCAATGGTGAGGTCGTGCGTGTTCGTCGCGAGGTCGTGCTTGATGTGCGCGAGCTTGACGTTCGCGAGGTCGTACGCCTCGATCGCGCGCTCCAGGCTCGAGTCGAGCTGCTGGATCTGCGCGAGGACGCTCTGGGCCTGCGCCTGCTTGGACGCGACCGAATCAGCGGATGCCGAAACAGCAGACGCTGCTGCGAGCGCTGCCAAGGCGATGACTAGTGCCGGCGCCTTTCGTCTGGTCGAGCCAAAGGGGGGCGAATAGCTCAACAGGCGCCCTCGTGCGAGGGGCCGGGTCGTCACTAGCGCGGCACCCTAACAAGCAAGTCGGACAGCCGCAAATGGCTCACCTGTAACAAAACGCACCTGCAGCGGCCTGCCACAAGGGGCGCACAAGCTCCTGTGCTACGGTGCCGCGTCGTGCCGGGGGAGACGCGCAAGCTGCCTGCCTGGCCGGTCGTCGCCGCGTGTGTGCTCCTTTGTGGCTTCGTCCCGGCGAGAGTGGCAGCCGACTCATCGGCATCGCTGCGCTCCCACGCCGCCGATCTGAAGCGAGTGAACGCCGGGCTCGCCACGCGTTCACACAGCACCGTACTGGAGCTGTACGCGCTCGACTCCCAGCTTGCCCGCGCGCGGGCACATGTGGTCGCGCTGCGGATCGAGGCTGCGCAGGTCCGCGCCGAGCGCGCCGCGGCGGAACAACGGCTCGCGGTCGCCCGCCGCTCGCTCAAGGCGGCGCAGCATGCGCTCGAGCTTCGCGTTCAACAGCTCTACGAGCAGGGCGATGACGACCCGGTCGCCGTTCTGCTGGGCTCGACGTCGGTCAGCCAGGCCCTCAGCCGGCTCGACACGCTCGGCCGGGTCTCGGACATGGACCGCCTCGTCTTGACGCAGACGCGCGACGCTAGGCAGCGCTACCAGCACGAGACGCGCGCCCTCGCGGCCCGGCAGCGCTCGCTTTCAGCCCTCCTCGCAGATGCCGCGCAGACGGCGAGCAGGCTCGACCAGACTCGCGCCCAACGGGCCGCGTATCTCGCGTCGCTCGCAGCCAGGCAGCGCCTGAACGCCTCGTCGATCTCCGCGCTCGAGAGCGAGGCGCAGGCAGTCGAAGCCCGCGCGACCCGGATCACGCCGATTGCCCCGCCGGGCGGTGGAAGCTCGCCGCCGCCGGGCTCGACGATGACCGTCTCGACGACCGGCTACTCCCTGCACGGCCGCACTGCCACCGGCGTTCCGGTCGGCTGGGGCGTAGTCGCGGTCGATCCGAGCGTGATCCCGCTCGGGACGCGCATGTCGATCCCGGGCTACGGCGAGGGCATCGCAGCCGACACCGGCTCGGCCGTGATCGGGGCGACGATCGACCTCTGGTTCCCTACGCTTTCGCAGGCCCGTGACTGGGGCCGCAGAACCGTCACGATCACGCTGCACTAGAATCAGACTCGCCGAAAGGGGATCGGTGAGCGAGCGAGCCCAGTCCAGCGTCGACGAAATCAGCGTGCGCGTCCTACTCGTGGACGACCACGACCTTTTCCGCACGGGGCTGCGCAACCTGCTCGAGGAGCGAGGCGTCCAGATCGCCGGAGAAGCGGCCACCGGCGCAGACGCGGTCCGCCTGGTGCGGGAGGTCGCACCGGATGTCGTGATCATGGACCTGCACATGCCGGGCATGTCCGGGATCGAGGCGATCCGGCAGATCGCTTCGATCGCGCCGCTGACCCGCGTCCTGGTGCTGACGATCTCGGACCAGGACGAGGACGTCCTGCACGCGATCCTCGCGGGCGCCTGTGGCTACCTGCTGAAGGATGCGTCAGTCGACGAGCTGATCCGTGGTATCGAGGCCGCGGCCGTCGGCGAGGCACTCGTCTCACCTTCGATCGCCGGGAAGGTGTTGCAGCAAGTGCGGGCGACGGCCGCGAATCCCGAGGCGGCCGACACGATCCGCGCCGAGCTCTCTCAGCGGGAGCTGGACGTGCTCAAGCTGATCGCGAGCGGCAACGACAACGCGATGATCGCCGCCGAGCTCCACATCAGCCCGAAGACGGTCAAGAAC
>VAXD01000030.1 GCA_005884155.1 Actinomycetota bacterium
CCCGGATCGTCGCCTGCTGCGACGCGTTCAACGCGATGACGAGCGACCGCTCATACCGGAAGGCGATGCCGGTTGCCGACGCCGTCGCCGAGCTGCGCGGCGCGAGCGGCACGCAGTTCGACCCGTTCGTCGTGGACGCGCTGGTCGCTTCGCTCGAGAGCTACGCCGGCTCGATCGCCGCGCCGCCGAAGATCGAGCTCTCGACCACGTAGAAGAGCGCGATCACTCCGAAGAGAATGATGCTCGCAACCGGGCTCGCGAACGCCACGAGCGTTGCGCCGAGGTAGATCCACGGGCCTGGGATGTATGCGCGCGTGATCCCGCTGACGATCGCCGGGTCGGCGTCGGGCCGCAGCAGGCGCTTCGCGATGGCGGCGTAGAACCAGGTCGCGTTGAACATCAGCGCGGTCGCCACGGCGCACAAGCCGTATGCCAGAGCCGCCGGCTCCGCGCCGCTACCACGGACGTGCTCCGCGACGAGGCGCGTCGTGAACGGGAAGAACGCGATGCACAGAAGCAGGCAGATGTTCGCGACGAGGAAGCGCCGGTCGGCCCGCTCGACCTGACTCATGATCGTGTGGTGGTTGACCCACATGATCCCGATCGTGATGAAGCTCGCCGCATACGCGGCGTAGGACGGCCAGATGTGCACGAGGCGCTCGCCGAGGTTCGGCGCGTCGCGCACGACCTGCGCGTCGACGTTCAGGATCAGCAGCGTCGCGGCGATCGCGAACACCCCGTCCGCGAAGGTCTCGAGCCGCGCGGTGCTCATGAGCGGAGTGTGGCGTCCGCTTCGGCCGTGTCTGAGGGACAGTCCCCGGGCCCTGTCCGAGTGGCGGCGACCAGCGCCGGAACTTGCGGCATTAGACGGCAACCTGTCCGTTTCGGCCATGGCCCAGGGACTGTCCCTAGGACCTGTCCCAAACGGTCAGGCCGGCTGCGGGGCGAGGATGTCCGCCGGAAGCTCGGTGAGCGAGAGGTCGAAGACCCCTTCGAGGGCCGCAGCTGCGTGCGGGCGGACCTCATCGACGGAAACCGGCCGGCCGAGTTCGCGCGCGATCGTCGTGAACGCCGCGTCCTCGAGCCCGCAGGCCGTGATCCAGTCGGTGAACGGCGCGGGGTCGAGGTCGACGTTCAGCGCGTAGCCATGCGTCGTCACCCATTTCGAGATGTGGATCCCGATCGACGCGATCTTTCGCGGCGGTGACGCGAGCCAGATCCCCGTGAGTCCGTCGATCCGCGTAGCTTCGACACCGAGCGGCGCCATCGTGCGGATCAGCGCCTCTTCGAGGTCGCGGCAGTAGCGCTTGACGTCCTGGCCGTGCCGCGTGAGATCGAGGATCGGGTAGCAGACGAGCTGGCCCGGCCCGTGGTAGGTCGACTTTCCGCCGCGATCGGTCTCGACGATCTCGACGTCTGCGCCTTCAGGAATGTGCAGCTCGCCGGGCTCGGTCCGCCGCCCGAGCGTGACCACCGCCGGATGCTCCAGCAGCAGAACCGTGTCGGGAAGCTCGCCGTTCAACACGCGTTCGGCCAGCGAGCGCTGGAGCTCCCAGGCCTCGATGTAGGGAACGCGCCCGAGCTGCGCGAGGAAGGCGTCGCGGCTCACGCTCGGAGGGTAGCGGCCTGCGCCGCTGCCAGGCCCGCCAGGCCCACTACGGCAACAGCGACTACTGCGACGCCGGCGCCCGAGAAGCCGGAGGCGCCGGCGAGCCAGACGATCCCGGCAATCGCGCTCACCGCGTTGCCGACCGCGAGCTGCCTGATACCGATCAGGCCGGCCCAGATCGCAACGCCGAGCAGGACGAGCGCGACACCGGCAACGAGGAGGACGACGGTCCCGACCGGCCGCGGGAAGTCGGCACCATCGAGCGCGCCCGCTGCCGAAGTAACTACGAGCGCAGCGCCGAGAACGATCTCGAAGGCGGCGTCGAGCTTCAGCAGCATCCGCTCCTTTCGATAGTTTATGAAACGACCGTATCACTAATGGCCCGACCTGTCGACCCCCACCGCCGCGAAGCCGTCCGTGCACAGGCCGCCGACTACGTGCTGGAGCGCGGTCTCGCCCGACTCAGCCTGCGGCCGCTGGCGAAGGCACTCGGCACCAGCCCGAGGATGCTGCTCTACGACTTCGGGACAAAGGAGCGCCTGATCCACGAGATCCTCGGCGAGATTCGCAACCGTGAGGCGGCCCAGCTTCGGGCCGACGTACACACCCTCGAGGATGTTTGGCGCTGGATCGCCGCGCCCGAACGCGAGCCGTTCCTGCGCCTCTTCTTCGAGGTCTACGTCGGGGCGCTCGGCGAGGAGGAGGCCAAGCCTTTCGTCCGCGACTGGCTCGAGTTCCTGCGCACGAGCTGGAGCCCCCAGGTGGACGAGGAGACCGCGACCCTGATGGTTGCCGTCATCCGCGGGTTGTTGCTCGACCGCCTGGCGACCGGCGACCGAAAGCGCACCGACGCAGCCTTGCGGCGCTTCGTTCAGCTCGCTTAGCTGGAGACGAGGACGGGCTCGGCGTCTAGGAACCGGCCGATCCGCTCGGCCTCGTCCTCGAGCTCCCGCCGATCCTGTGCGGTAAGGCGCCGCGCCCGCTCAACAGCTATCTCCACGCGCTTGCCTCGCTTGGCCCGGCGCCAGATCCCCGCGACCACGCCGTCGATCACGAGCGTGGGCACGCCTGCGATTCCTTCGTACTGTCCTTTCCCATGCCGCCTCAGGCGCTCGCGCACTGCATCTGGGACGAGGTGCTCGCGCTCGCGAAATCCCATGACGTAGCAGTCGTACTCCGGCAGCAGCCGCACTGCCCCAGGCGGCCGCTTGCGAAGGTGCGGCTGCTCGATCTCGTCGAGCGACTCGAAGAGCGCCCTCGCCGCGGGTGGCTTGATTCCAAACCAGCCGGCGAACTCCTTCGGGCCCGCGGGCCCGTACTCCGCGACGAAGCGGCGGCAGACCTCGGCCAGCGCCGCCTGCGGGTCGACGTCCTTCCAGCCGATCCACTGATCCGTGCGAACGAAAGTGACCTTGTTGCCGCGCGGCGGCCCGTGGCAGAGCTTCCCGACCGCTGCCGCCGAGCCGATGATGTAGCCCCAGCCCGAAGCGATCCGCTCGCGGGTCCATGCACCCGCACGCCGCGCGACCTCGTCCGCCAGCTCCTCGCGCAGGAGCGCGCGTCCGTCGAGAGCGTCTGCGATGGCGTCGAGCACCTTCTCGCCCTGCTTCGCCGTCAAGCCGTACGACTCGTACCAGGGCGGGTCGACGGCACGCGCTGCGGCGGTCCACAACGGCAGCTCGTCGGCCGGATGCAGGTGGAGCGTGCCCCGGATCGTCCACGTCTTCGCGAGCGTGCGTTCTTCCCAGAGCGCCTCGCGCACGTGCTCCTGCGTCAGGCCGCGAACGCGCGCGGACAGGGCGAGCTCCGCGGCGCCCATCACCTGCGCCTGGATCCCGCAGACGTCCCGAACGACCTCGACGAGCCGCGTCCGCGGCGCGGGTTTCAGCAGATGGTTGCGGGCGAGCCGGCCGCGCCGGACCGGTTCCCAGGGCTCAGTAGGCGCTCTCGTCCCAGGACTCGAGGTTCTCGCGGAGCTCCTTCATGAATTGCGCGGCGTACGCGCCGTCGACGAGCCGGTGGTCGTACGAGAGGCAGAGGTTCATCATCGGCCGGATCGCGATCACGTCCTGGCCGCTCTCGTCCTGGACGACGACGGGCCGCTTCACCAGCGCTTCGACGTCGAGAATCGCGACCTGCGGCTGGCTGATGATCGGCGTGCCGATGATCGCGCCCCACCCGCCCGGGTTCGTGATCGTGAACGTCCCGCCCTGGACGTCGTCGGGCATCAGCTTCTTGTTTCGCGAGCGCTCGGCGATGTCGGCGATCGAGCGGGCGAGGCCGAGCAGGTTCAACCCCTCGGCGTTCTTGATCACCGGGACGATCAATCCCTGCCCGCCCTCGAGCGCGACTGCGATCCCGAGGTTGACGTAGTTCTTTCGCACGATCTGCTCGCCGCGGATCTCGGCGTTGACCCAGGGCCAGTTCTTCATCGCCTCGATCGTCGCGCGAGCAATGAATGCGAGGTACGTCGGGTTCACCCCGTAGCTCTTCTGGTACTCCGGCTTGAGCTTGTTGCGGAGCGCGACGACCCTCGACATGTCGATCTCGAAGACGGTGGTGACGTGCGCTGAGGTGTCGAGTGAGCGACGCATGTGCTCGGCGATGCCGCGGCGCATCGCGTTCATCGGCTCCACCGTCTCGCCTGCTCCGGCGGCGACCGGCTCCGGTTCCGGCTTCGGCGGCGGAGGAGCCGCAGGCTTCGGCGGGGGAGGCGCGGCGGCTGCCGGCACGGGCTCGGGCGGTGCCTCCGGGGCTGCTGCGGGCTCCGGCGCCGCGGGCTCAGGGGGAGCCACTGGCTCGGGCGCCATAGGCGCTGCCGGCGCCTCTGGTGGCGCCGCGGGCGGTCCTGACTCGACGAAGCCCATGATGTCCTTCTTCGTCACGCGCCCGCCGCGGCCGGTGCCCTGCACTTGGCCGATGTCGACGCCGTGCTCGGAGGCGATCCGCGCGACGACGGGCGAGACGAACGTCTTCTCGCCGGCTCCGTCCGTCGGCTCTGCAGGTTCAGGTGGAGGCGCGGGCGGGGGTGCCTGCGCGGGCTCCGGCGCGGCCGCAACGGGCTCCGGCTCTGGTTCAGGCTCTGGCTCAGGTGCGGGTGCCTCCTCTGGCTCTGGCGCCGGAGCCTCGGCCGGAGCCGCCTCCGCGCCGGCGGGCGCGATGACCGCGAGCTTCGTCCCGACGTCGACCGTTTCGCCTTCCTGCACGAGGATCTGCTGGACGACGCCCTCGCCCGGGCTCGGCACTTCGGTGTCGACCTTGTCGGTCGAGATCTCGAGCAGCGGCTCGTCGGCAGCGATCGCCTCGCCTTCCTGTTTGAGCCACTTCGTGATCGTCCCCTCGGAGACCGAAACGCCCATCTGGGGCATCACGACGTCGATCGCGGAAGTCGTGGCCACGCTCTCTAGTACTCCGCCAGTTCCCGCAGCCCTGCGGCCACGTCGTCGACTTGCGGGATGTACGCCTTTTCGAGCACCGGCGAGAACGGCACCGGTGTGTCAGGCGCGGCAATCCGCTTGACCGGCGCATCGAGATCCTCGAACGCCTCCTCGGCGATCGTCGCCGCGATCTCGCCGCCGAAGCCGCCGGTGAGCGTGTCCTCGTGGAGAACGACCACCTTCGACGTCTTGCGCACGCTCTCGAGCACGGCCTTCCTGTCCCACGGGATCAGCGTGCGCAGGTCGAGGATCTCGACGGAGACGCCGTCCCCCTCGAGCTGCTTGGCGGCCTCGTCCGCGGTCCAGACCATCGCGCCCCAGGTGACCACCGTGACGTCGTCACCCTCGCGGTGCACACGCGCCTCGCCGAACGGCGTCTGGTAGCGCTCGTCCGGGACCTCCGCCTTGATCCGCCGATAGAGGTGCTTGTGCTCGAAGTAGAGGACCGGGTTCGGATCCTGGATCGACGTCGCGAGCAGGCCCTTCGCGTCCTCGGGCGTCGCGGGGCAGACGATCTTCAGGCCGGGGATGTGCGCGAACGAGCTCTCCGGGTTCTGTGAGTGAAAGGGGCCGCCGGAGAAGCCGCCGCCGGAGGGCAATCGCACCGTGATCGGGACCGGTGTGCCCGCGCGCCAGCGCTGCTTGGCCGCGACGGTGACGAGCTGGTCCCACGCGCACGAGATGAAGTCGGAGAACTGCATCTCGGCGACGGGGCGCATGCCCATGATCGCGGCACCGGTGCAGCCGCCGACGATCGCGGTCTCGGAGAGCGGTGCGTCGATCACGCGCCACGGCCCGAACTCCTCCTGGAAGTCGAGCGTCACCTTGAACGCGCCGCCGTAGACGCCGACGTCCTCGCCGATCACGAAGACGCGCTTGTCGTGGCGCATCTCCAGACGGAGGCCGTCCGAGATCGCTTGCAGGTAGGTCTTCTCGGCCATGGGTTATTTGTGATGGGGAGTGTCGAGGTCCTCGGGAGTCGCGAAGACGCCGTCGAGCAGGGACGACGGCTCGGGCAGGGGCGACTCCTCGGCGCGGGAGAGCGCGTCGTTCAACAGCTTCTTGACGCCGGAGGTGATCTCGTCCTCCTGCTCGTCGTTCAGGTCGGCGTGCTCGCGCAGCCAGGTGCGGAAGCGCTCGAGTGGGTCGTTCTCGGCCCAGCGCTCGAACATGTCCTTGGGGACGTAGAACGCGTCGTCGTGGACAGCGTGGCCCTCCATCCGGAGCGTCAGGCATTCGACCAGCGTCGGGCCGCCGCCGCTCCGCGCCTTCTCGATCGCGCGCCGCGCCTCGCGGTAGACGGCGAGCACGTCGGTGCCGTCGACGACCACGCCCTCGAAGCCGTAGGCCTCGGCGCGGTCGGCGACGTGCTCGGTCGCGTACTCGAGATAGGTCGGTGTCGAGTAGGCCCACTGGTTGTTGTCGCAGATGAAAACGACGGGCAGCTTGCGGACGGCGCGGAAGCGCCTTCGCCGAACCAGCCGACCGCGACTCGCTTCTCCTCCCGGATCCGGAAGGCCAGCGCGCAGCCGACCGCGACCGGCAGCATCGCCGGCAGGTGGCTGACCATCGCGAGCAGCCCGAGGCGCGAGTCGGCCATGTGGACGTTGCCGTCCTTGCCGCGCGTGGGGCCGTCGGCGCGGCCCATGTACTGCGCGAGGATCCGCCAGGGCTCGACGCCGCGCGTGACGTGCACGCCCATGTCGCGGTGGAGTGGCGTGCCGACGTCGTCGTCGTCCATCGCGGTCGCGACGCCGACGGCCGCAGCCTCGTTCCCGCGGCCCGTGTAGAACGAGCCGGGGATCTTGCCCTGCTTGTAGAGGATGTGGCCGCGCTCCTCGATCCCGCGCGTGACGAGCATGTTGCGGTAGACGCCGAGGAGGTCCTCGCGGTCGAGACCAGCCTCCTTGACCTCCTGCAGCGAGCCGACGGGCTCGGCTTCACGGGCGATCGCCATCGACGCCGAACTCTAGCGATCGGCCTGGCGGTACAGTCGCGAGGTGAGCAAGGCGCGGAACTGGCTGCAGGAGGAGCGGCGCAAGACGCTCGGAGACTGGGTCGCGGTCTGCCTCGGCTGCGGGCTCGCGCAGCGCTACTTCGAGGAGTTCGAAGCGGAGCTGCCGGCCGCGTGCCCGCAATGCGCCGGCGAGATGCGTTGGCGCTGCCCGGAGTGCGGCGCCCGCTTCACGTCCGCGTTCGACGTCGAGTGCGAGGCCTGCGGCGGCGAGCTCCGTCCGCCGGAGCAGTTCGGCGTCAGGATCAGGCGCGGATCTCGGAAAAGCGGATGACCGTCACGAGGTCCTCGCCGGACACCTCGCGGTTGTAGAGCTGGCCGAGGAAAGCTGCCATCTCCTCCGGCCGGCGGATCTCCGGGTTGTCGTGCTCGATCTCGCGCGGCGAGAGCTCCGCCAGCTGTTTGACCTCGACCTTGTCGATCACCGCGTCGAAGATCTTCTGGCGCGGGCTGTAGCGCGTCCCGGCGAGCACCTGGACGATCATGCCCTTGCGGTACTTGCGCGACTTGTCGCCGAGGCGGATGGTCGCCGTCTTGCGCCCGCTGCGGAGCTGGTCGGCCACCATGGGCGAGTAGAAGTTCAGGGCGTACATCGCGTGATCGTCTCCTGCCACCGGGCGGGCGGAATCATAAAGCCCTCACCGCGGAAATCGCTTTTTCGGCCATCTTGCGCTCGCCTCCGTAGGCGAGCAGGCGCGGCGCCTCCTGGAGCGGCAGCCAGCTCGCTTCGT
>VAXD01000031.1 GCA_005884155.1 Actinomycetota bacterium
GAGCCGGAACTTCGAAGACTCGCCCGAGGTGAAGCTGGCTGCGAATGCGAGCAGCATCGAGACTCCCCAGAGCGGCAGGCTCGCGATGCCCGCTCCGAACGCCAGCGCAGTGAGCCGGCCCGACTCTCCTTCCACAGCAAGCAGCCGCTCCCGCAGCGAGCCCAGGAAGGCGAGCAGGAAGAGGATGCCTGCGAAGAAGACGAAGAAGCCGACGACGCCCCGCACCTGATTTGAATGCTGGGCGAAGTAGGCGACGATCTTCGCGTTCGAATCCTTCTCCTGGGGCTGGTCGAGGACGAACAGCACGCCGACGAGCGAGCACACGACGGAGAGCACCCCGGCGAGCGGTGCCCAGCGATCCCAAAGCTGTTTCATTCCGGTTCCTCCTTGTCGATTGGACATCGAGTCGACCGTACGAGGCCCCGACCACCGCGTCGTCGGCCGGGCCGGCGATCTTTCCGTCAGCCGACCGGCTGATCTTTGGACGGCTCCGGATCGGCCGACCGGCCGATGACAGCGCGCGCCGTTCCGTCTACCTTCATGTCGTGCACCCTCGCCTTGCCCGCGCTTTCTCGCGGCCGGATCCGGCGACCGTCGACCTGGCCGTCGCCGTGCTGCTCACGCCGGCGGCCCAGCTCGAAGTCTGGCTCGGGAGCAGCGCCGGCTCGCATCGCGCGGTGGCCGCGCTCGTCGCGTTCGTCGCCACGGCGTCCATTGCCGTTCGCCGCCGCTACCCGACGCTCGTGGGAGTGGTCGTACCGCTGCTGTACTCGATCGAGCTCGGGTTCTGGGGCGACCCGCAGATCGTCCTGGCAAGCGTCGGCTACTTCTGCGCACTGTACGCGCTCGCGGTCTGGACGCCGCCGAAGCGATTTGCGCTCGGCCTCGGGTTCCTCGTAGTGGGCTTCTTCGTTGCCGGCTTCGGGCCGAAGGGGAGCCCTAAGAGCACGGTGCTGTTCTCGGTTGTCGCGCTCATCGTCATGTTGCTCGTCCGCCGCGTGCTCGGCGATCGTGAGCGCCGCGCCCAGCTGGCCGAGCGGGAGCGCGATCTCGCCGCCCGGGAGGCAGTGGTGGAGGAGCGGGCCCGGATTGCGCGCGAGCTGCACGACGCGATCGCGCACAACGTCTCGATGATGGTCGTGCAAGCCGGGGCAGAGCGCCGAGTCCTGGATGAGACGACCGGCTCGACGAAGGAAGTGCTGGTGACGATTGAGCGCATCGGCCGGGGTGCGCTGACCGAGATGCGCCGCCTGGTCGGAATGCTGCGCAGCGATGCGGGCGATCCGCTCGCGCCGCAGCCGGGGCTCGACGACCTGCCGAGCCTGGTTGAACGAGTGCGCGAGGCGGGATTGCCGGTCGAGTTGCATGTCGACGGGAACCGGCGGGAGCTACCGGTCGGGATCGAGCTGTCCGCGTACCGGATCGTCCAGGAGGCGCTGACGAACGCGCTCAAGCACGCCGGCCAGGCGCGGGCAAGTGTCCACGTCCGCTACGGGCGGGACTCGCTCGAGCTCGAAATCGTCGACGACGGTCCCGGTGCGCAGGCACCGGTCGTAAGCGGCGGCCACGGCCTGGTCGGCATGCGCGAGCGAGTCGCGCTTTACGGCGGGCGGCTCGACGCCGGCCGCCGCCCGACGGGCGGCTTCGCCGTTCGCGTCCTGCTGCCCACGCGATGACGAGCATCCTGATCGCCGACGACCAGGCGCTCGTCCGCGTTGGGCTGCGCAAGATCCTCGAAGCGGAGCCCGAGACGAGCGTGATCGGCGAGGCGGGCGACGGCGAGGAGGCAGTGTCGGCCGCGCGCCGGCTCGAGCCCGATGTGGTGCTGATGGACATTCGCATGCCGGTCCTCGACGGGATCGAGGCGACGCGCCGCATCGTCCGGGAGCTGCCAGGGACGCGCGTGCTCATCCTGACCACCTTCGGGCTGGACAACTACGCCTACGACGCACTGCGTGCCGGAGCCAGCGGCTTCATGCTCAAAGATGCGCCGCCGGAGGAGATTGCCGCTGCCGTCCGCATCGTCGCCAACGGCGAGGCGCTGCTCGCCCCGTCGATCACTCGCGCGGTAATCGAGGAATTCGCCCGCCAGTCACCAGCCCCGCCGCCTATAGCGTCACACGCGCTCGAACAGCTGACGCCACGCGAGCGCGAGGTCCTCGACCTCCTGGCGCGCGGCATGTCCAACCCGGAGATCTGCGAGCGCCTCGTGATCAGCGAAGCGACGGCAAAGACGCACGTCGCGCGCATCCTCCAGAAGCTCGACCTCCGCGATCGGGTTCAGGCGGTGATCTACGCCTACGAGACCGGTCTCATCGCACCCGGCGCGAGTCGCTGAAAATCGTCTCGCGCGTTCACCTCGCGACACTGGCCGTCTGCCGAACGGCGATGAGCCGCGAGAGGGCTTCGTGCGGGTTCGTGTACGAGCCTTCGTAGCGGGCCGCCTGGGCCTCGGGGCCCGCGGCGTCGACTGCGTCGATCGCCGGCTGGAACGCCATTCGCAGGGCGGGCCAAGTGCGGATGCCCGTTCGCTCGCGTAGGCCTTCGGCGGCGCCTAGCGCGGTTGCGGCTCGGATTTCGTCGCCCTCCGCGACGGAGACGGCGGCCAGGCCCTCCAGGCAGTACGCCACGCCTTCGAGATAGAGCGGTAGCCCGCCCGCGGCTTGGAGGTACTGGTGGGCCTCCATGGTGTCGCCCGCCGCCAGGCAGCCGAGCGCTCGCAACGCCAGCCCGGCCCCGATCAGCGACGGCAGCCCGAGCCGCTGTGCGGCCTCGACGCCCTCCTGGAGCTGCTCGCGGCCTTCGTCGCCGCGCCCGGCCAGCGTGGTGAGCGTGCCCAGGAGGCCGAGCGACGTCGCGATACCAAAGTCGTTTCCCTCGGCGCGAAAGACCTCGACCGCGCGAGTCGCCTCGTCCAGTGAAGCGTGCAGATCGGAATCGAAATAGGGCAGCAGCCCGCTGAAGATCGTCCGCGCCCAGGCCTCGCGGTCGGGCGGGCCGGTCTCGGCGAGCAGCTCGACGGCTTCCTCGAGCACGGTCCTGGCGCGCTCGTACTCGCCGAGCTGGTAGAGCGCCGAGCCCCAGAGGCGGCAGAGCTCGCCGCGCAGCGCCGGCTCGAGCCCCTCGCGCGCCTCGTAGGCCGCCGGCAGCCACGCCGTCGCCTCGCGCACCCGGTCGTAGAGCCAGATGTACCGCCACGTCAGCGAGGCCATCCGCACCGGCCGCGCGAAGTCGCCGCTTGCGCGAAGCCAGGCGGCTGCCGCCTCGACGTTGTCCCAGTCCGCGTGGAGGGCGGCCATCGCCTCGGGCGCGCGCGAGCCTGAGAAGAGTTGGTGCAGGTCCTCCACGAAGGCGCCGAAATGATCGGCGTGGCGGGCTCGCATCGTCTCCAGCTCGCCGCTCTCCTCGAGCCGGGCGGCCGCGTACTCGCGGATCGTCTCGAGCATGCGCATCCGCCCGCGCTCTGAGACCACGAGGCTGTGCTCGACGAGCCGCTCGAGCGTGCCGAGCACGTCCTCGACGCGCTCGTCCGCGCAGATGCCCTCCGCCGCCCCTACCGTCCAGCCTCCCGAGAAGACCGCGAGCCGCGCGAACAGCGTCCGCTCAGCCGGGTCGAGCAGCTCGTAGCTCCAGCCGATCGTCGACGTCAGTGTCCGCTGGCGATCGGGAAGGTCCGGCACGCTCCCGCCGACGTCGAGGCTCCCCGCGAGCCTCTCGAGGAGCGCGCGGGGCTCGAGAACGCGCAGCCGCGACGCCGCCAGCTCGATCGCGAGGGGCAGCCCGTCCAGCTGGTTGCAGATCTCTCCGACCGCCTCCAGCTCGTCGGCCGAAGGCTCCCAGCCAGGGCGCGTCGCCCGAGCCCGGTCCAGGAAGAGCTCGACGGCCGCCGGAGTCGCAAGCGGGTCGACCGGGTGCTCCCACTCACCCCGCACGCGCAGCGGCGCGCGGCTGGTCACGAGGACATCGGTGCCGGGGCAGCCCTCGAGCAGGTCGGCCACGACGGATGCAGCCTCGAGCACCTGCTCGAAGTTGTCGAGGACGAGCAGGACCCGGTCGGCGGCGAGGTGCTCCTGGATCGTCTCCAGTAGCGGACGAGCTCCCTCGCCGCGGACGCCGATCGACTCCGCCGTAGCCGCGACGACCTCTTCGGCGGACCGCCCGTCGGCCAGCGGGACGAAGAAGACGCCGTCGGGGTAGGCGTCCGCGGCGCGCGCGGCCGCCTCGGTGGCGAGACGCGTCTTGCCGATCCCGCCCGGCCCGGTCAGCGTGACGAGGCGAACGTGGTGCGGCTCAAGCCGCGAGACGATCGCCTCGATCTCGTCCTCGCGGCCGACGAGCGCGGTCAGGTGGCTCGGAAGCTTTACCGAGCTGACGCCGCGGGCACGCGGCACGGGCAGGCCGGACTCGAGCCCGGCCGCGAGCAGGTGGAGCAGCGGCTCAGCGCGATCGAGCCCCTTGAGCGCGAACGAGCCGAGCTCGACCGGTGTGAGCCCGTCCTTGCCGTCGAGCAGGTCGGCGGTCGCGCGCGAGACGAGGATCTGGCCGCCGTTGGCCGCCGCGCCGATCCGGGCCGCGCGGTGGACCTCGATCCCCGCGTAGCCGTCCGGTGTACGCAGCGCGTCGCCGGTGTGGATGCCGATGCGCGCGCGGATCGTCACTCCCTCGGGCCAGGCACGCGACGCGAGGGCGCGCTGGATCTCGACCGCCGCCGCCGCAGCTCCGTCGGCGGCCGCGAACGCGCAGAAGGCGCCGTCGCCCTCGAAGTCGACGACCGCGCCGCCCTCCGCGTGAACGGCATCCGTGACAACGGAGCGGAACGGATCGAGGACACCTTCCGGGTAGACGGCGCCGAGCAGACGGACGATCGGTGTCGACCCGTCGATGTCTGCGAAGAGCAGCGAGACCGTCCCCTCGGGCAGGTCGTGCACCGGCGTTCGCCCGCCGTAGAAGCGTTCGGCCATCAGCCCGGCGAGGTCGTCGAGCAGGAGCTCGGCCAACTCGCCGGGGGTCGCGAACGTCCGCGCCGGGACCCGGTCCTGCGCACGGATCCGCTCCAGGAGACGGTCGAGCTCCGGCTCGCGATCGGGCGCAGGCTCCTTCACGTAGACGAAACGCGGCACGTCGCGGCTGCCGACGTAGTCGGCCTCGACTACCGACGCGGCCGAAGCGTCGGACTTCCAGCCGTAGCGCTGCCAGTAGACGCCGACGAAGACGTCGCTGCTCGTCTCGGGCTCAGGACTGGCCGCGAGCTCCTGCATGACGGGCGTCAGCCGGAGCGTGCTGACCGCGGCACTCGCCGCCTCGCGCTCCTCGCTGAGCTCGCCCGGACTCGAGCTGACGAAGACCCTCAGGCGCCGGTCGGCCATCTGCGCCAGTCTCGCAGGGGCTTCAGCGCTGTGTCTCGCTCCACACCGACCCGGCGAGGATGGCAGCGACGGCGAGCGGCAGCAGCCACCACGCCGAGACGCCCTCGTGCTCGAGCAGCCAGGTCAGCGTTAGGGCTCCGGCGAGGGCCGCGGCGACCCGCCAGTCGTCGCCGACGACGAAGTCCCACCAGAACCGGCCGAACGAGCGGAGGTACTTCATCCGCCGACCTCAGCCGGCCGGAGCGCAACCCGGCGGCGGCGGAGCGCGCGCGCGAGGGCGAGCGAGACGAGCCCGATGAAGCCGATGATCCCGAGGATTGCGACATCGCCGCCGGGCCAGTCGACGCCGGCGCCCTCGCCGCCCCAGAAGATCCCGAAGCTGGTGAGCATGATTCCGACGGCGAACTTGAGCGTGTTCTCGGGAACCCGCTCGAGCGGCCCACGCACGACCACACCCGCGACGATCACGACGACGGCCGCAGCGGCTGCGGCTGCGGTGGCCAGGCCGAGCCGCCCTTTGGTCGCACCGAAGGTGACGACGATGAAGGCGACCTCGAGCCCTTCGAGGAGCACGCCCTTGAAGGCGACCGTGAACGAGTACCAATCCATTCCTGCCTTTTCGGCCCCGCCGGCCGACCGGGCTTCCTCACGCTCCCGCAAAAATGCCTCGGCCTCGTCGTGGAGCGGCTTGTAACCGCTTGCCCGCAGCACAGCCTTGCGCAACCACTGCACGCCGAAGGCGAGCAGCAGCGCCCCGACGACGAAGCGCAACGTCCCGATCGGGATGTTCTGGAGCGCCGGCCCGAGCGCGGCGATGACGGCTACGAGGACGAGCGAGGCCGCCCCGACCCCGACCAGCGTCGAACGCCAGCCCCGCACGACCCCGACGGCGAGCACGATCGTCAGCGCCTCGACTGCCTCGACCCCGCTGGCGAGAAAGGTGGCGAAGAAGAGGATGACGTCCGAGCTCACGGAGCCGACAGGAGACGATCCTCGTCCAGGCGCACTGGGCTGCGGACGGCGACGGAGAGTTCGCCCTTCGGCGTCCACGGCCGGACCTTGAACAGCGGCGCCAGCGGGCTGCG
>VAXD01000080.1:0-3952 GCA_005884155.1 Actinomycetota bacterium
GTCGAGGCCGAGGTGGTGCGGCGAGCTCTGCGGGCCGCGGACGAGCGAGAGCAGCCCGCCGTTGGCACGGACGAGCGCGAGATCGGTCTTCGAGTTGCCTCCGTCGATCGCCAGGACGACGGGCTCGGTCACGCGGTCACCTCGCGCGGCGCGAACTGCGGCAGATGCTCTCTGCCCTCGGCGAGGAGGCTCTCGGTCAGCGCCTCGACCTGCGGGACCTGGCCGATCAGCGGATGCGCGAGCAGCGCCTTGTAGACGAGGTCGCGGTCGCCCGTGACCGCCGCCTGGACGGCGAGCCGCTCATAGGCGGCGACGTGCTGGACGAGGCCGAGCAGCTCAGGCGCGAGCGGGCGCTGGTCGATCGGCGCGGGGCCAGCGGCGTCGATGCGCGCGGGGACCTCGACCACGTCGTCGTCTGCGAGCCCCTCGAGCGTCCCGTTGTTGCGGACGTCCACGACCTGGACGTCGCCGTTCCCGGTCGCGAGCGACGCGACGAGCTGCGTGGCGGCGTCGCTGTAGTACGCGCCGCCACGCTGCTCGAGGAGCTTCGGCTTCGTCGTGAGCGTCGGGTCGCGGTAGAGCTCGAGCAGCTCGCGCTCGATCTCTGCGACCTCGGCCGCCCTCGGCTTGCCGGTGCGCTGGGCGTCGAGCACCTGGTCGTGCTTGTAGAAGTAATGGAGGTAGTAGGACGGGATCGCGCCGAGGCGCTCGAGCAGGTCGCGCGGGAGGTCGGCGCTCTCCGCGAGCTCGTCGCCGTGATCGGCGAGGAGCTCGGGCAGGACGTCCCGGCGGTCGACATGCACTGCGCGCACCCACGTGAGGTGGTTGAGCCCGACCTGGTCGACCAGCACTCGCTGCGGCTCGACTCCGAGCAGCGGTGCGATCTGCCGCTGAAGCCCGATCGCGACGTTGCAGAGGCCGACCGCGCGATGGCCGGCGTCGAGCAGCCCGCGGACGACGATGCCAACCGGATTCGTGAAGTCGACGATCCACGCGTCGCTTGCCGCGAGCTCCCGGGCGCGCTCCGCGATTTGGAGAACCACCGGGACGGTTCTGAGCGCCTTCCCGAGCCCGCCCGCGCCGGTCGTCTCCTGCCCGATGCAGCCGCACGCGAGCGGGATCGTCTCGTCGGAGAGGCGGGCCGTCTGTCCGCCGACGCGCAGCTGGATCAGCACGAACGATGCTCCTTCGAGCGCTTCGTCGAGGTCGTCCGTGACGGCCAGCTCGCCGTCGTAGCCCGCTGCGGACAACATCCGGGCCGCCAACCCGCCGACGACCTCGCGGCGCTCCGCGTCGATGTCATGCAGGACGAGCTGACGCAGGTCGAGGCGCTCTCGTTCCTGCGCGAGCCCGGCCACGAGCTCGGGCGTATAGGTCGAGCCGCCGCCGATGACTGCGAGCTTCATGCCCACGACAGGTTAGAAGGGCTCACGCTCATCTTGTAAGGAACCCAGACGAGGCGACTGTTTCATGTTGATGCTTCACTGTCAACCCTAGGAACTCGTGGCACCGTTCGTTAATGTCTCTCACGAGATGCCTCCTCGGACACCGGGAGCGACGCCGCCGCTCTTGCGGAACCTGAACGAGCGAACCGTGCTCGAGGCGATTCGCGCGGGCGCACCTATCTCGCGGGCGCAGATCTCCCGCCGCTCCGGCATCTCGAAGCCGACGGTCTCGCTCGCACTCCAGTCCCTTCTCGAAGCCGGCCTCGTACGCGAGGCGAGCGAGCCGCCCGACGGGCCGGGCTACGGAGCCTTGTACTTCGAGCCTGTCGCGGACGCCGCGCTCGTGCTCGGACTTGACCTGGGCGCACGGTTCGTCCGCGGCGCGGTCTGTGACCTCGCGGGCACGGTCCGCGCGCGGCAGGACGTCGAGCTGTCGGTCGCCGCCGTGCCCGACGCGATCAAGGCGATCGAACGGCTCCGGACCTCCCTGCTCGGCACGTCCGGCCTCGATCCCGACCTGGTCGACAGCGTGGTCGTCGGAGTCCCCGGGGTCGTGGAGCGCGAGACGGGCGTCCTGCGACTCGCCGAGAACGTCGCCGGGCTCGAGGGACGGGAGTTCGCGAGCGAGCTCCAGAGTGCGCTGGATCTTCCGGTGACTCTCGAAAACGACATCAACCTGGCCGCGCTCGGCGAGCAGTGGCAAGGCGTCGCCCAAGGCGTCGAAGACTTCGTCTTCCTCTCGATCGGAACCGGTATGGGCGCAGGGCTGATCCTCCGCGGTGAGCTCCACCGCGGTCGGCACGGCGCGGCCGGCGAGATCGACTTCGCGCTGATGGGCGTCGAGGAGACACTCGACCCGTCCGCACCGCAGGTGTCGGTGCTCGCCTCCGAGCTCGCAGGCCGTCCCGCCGACGCTCGCGCCGTCTTCGGGGACGCCCGCAAAGGCGACCAAGCCGCCGGCGCCGTCGTGGCCGAGATCGCCCGCCGGATCGCAGCCCACCTCGCGCCGATCGCCGCGGTCGCCGACGTCGAGCTCGTCGTCCTCGGCGGCGGGATCGGCGCGAACGGCGACCTCCTGCTCGATCCGGTGAGCCGGCTACTGGCGGACTGGCTGCCCTTCCCGCCTCGGGTCGAGGTCTCGACGCTAGGCGAGGCAGCCGTGCTTACCGGCGCACTTGCGATCGGGCTGCAGGCGGCCCTCGAGAACGTCTTCGCGAGGCGGTCCGTCGCTTCAGTCCAGAAGCCTCTATCAGCGCTGACCTAGCGCATCTCGCGTGCGAGCTCCGCCGCTGCTGCGGAACTCGCCCTCCCGTCGTCATCTCGCCGAGGCCGCCCGCGCCGCCGGTACGGCCTGTCTTGGAGCCGGGGTGCCGGGTGTCCCGTCTCGATCCGCAACCGCTCGATCAGCTCCGACGCCGCCTCGCGCGTCTCCGGGAACTCCTCGCCCGCCCGCTCGCAGAGCACGGCTGCGAGCGCGTAGACCTGCCGAACTGTCGCCTTGTCGTTCATGCGATCCATGGAAGCACGGCCGAATCGAACACCGTGTGCCAGAAGTGTGAAATGCCAGATCAGATATACTCGAGAACGTGACAGCAGGCGAGCTCCTCCGAGACGTTCGCCGCCGGCACGGGCTCACCCAGAAGCAGCTCGCAGCCCGAGCGCGCACGAGCCAGGCCGCGATCTCCCGCATCGAGCGCGACCAGGTCTCCCCCAGCGTCGACACGCTCACGACCCTCGTCGACCTGATGGGCGAGCGCCTCGATCTCGTCCCCGAGCCGATCGATTACGGCCACGACCGGACACTGCTCGCGCAGACCGCCGCACGCCGGTCGAGCGAGTCGACCACAACGTCAGCCTCGCGAACGCCGTGCTGAGGAACCGTGGCCCGCAGCGCGCCAACTGAGTTCCGGCCCAAGCCGATCCTGCACACGCTCCTCGAGCACCGCGTCGACTTCGTACTCATCGGCGGTCTCGCCGGGATCATCCACGGCTCGTCGTACCCGAGCTATGACGTCGACGTCGCCTACGCGCGCGACGACGACAACCTCGAACGCCTCGCCGCAGCCCTCCGCGAGCTCCGGGCCACGCTGAGAGGCGCACCCAAGGACGTTCCCTTCCAGCTCGACGCGAAGACGCTCAAGAACGGCGCCCACTTCACGTTCGAGACCGAGTTCGGCAGCCTTGACATCCTTTCCGATCCTGACGGTGCCCCGCCTTACATCAGGCTGAGAGAAGACGCGGGCGAGCCAGTCGAGTTTGAGGGCGAGTGGATCCGCGTCGCAACCCTCGACCACCTGATCGCCATGAAGGAAGCGTCGGGACGGAACAAGGACAAGCTGATGGCGACCGAGTACCGGGTGCTCTCCGACGAGCTACGCGCCGGCGGGTCCTGACTTGCGGCGGGGCGGGCGCGAGCAGGCCCGCCCCCGCCGCAATACCTCAGCTCAACTCGGGGCCATAGCGGACTTGCTCCGCTCGGCCATCTCTTCCTCGGAGAGATCCTCCTT
>VAXD01000080.1:4001-11357 GCA_005884155.1 Actinomycetota bacterium
AACATGTCCTCCAGCGGCATCTCCACCTCCGCGCCGGCGGCGGTCGCCTGCTCGAAGGTCGCGTCACAGTCCTCGACGTACATGAAGATCGACGCGGTCGGACCGCCGCGCTCCGACGGCGGCTGCACCGTCGACTGCTCGAACGGATCCGAGAGCATCAGCTTCGAGTCGCCGATCTGCAGCTCTGCGTGCGCGATCTTCCCGTCCGGCCCCGGCATGCGGTGGATCTCCCGCGCGCCGAACGCCTGCTTGTAGAACTCGATCGCCTTCGCAGCGTCCGGAACTGCGAGATACGGCGTCAGGCTGTGGTAGCCCTCGGGAATCGGCTTGACGGCCATGGTCTTCCCTCCCTCACGGTTGCGGACCAGCGCACAGATTCTAAAAGCCTGGTTGACCCTCCCGCGCAAGTGGGGTCTACTTGCACGGGGTCTCCGACCGGGAAAGGGGCACTGCGGTGAAGACGACGGGTGAGGGCGAACGGGAATACCGGCGCAGCGAGCTGCTCAAGCTCGCGGCGGTCGCCGGCGGAGCGGTGATCCTCGGCGGGCCGGCGGCGCTGGCCAAGGCGGCGCAAGAGGGCGCCACCTCGGAGAGCGGACGACTGCAGGTGCTCGACTGGGTCGGCTACGGCAACGACGGCGGACAATCGATGTTCGCGCAGTACGTCAAGACGCACCCGCACAACAAGCCGCAGTTCACGCACATGACGAACGAGTCGGACGCGCTCGCGAAGCTCCGCGCCGGCCTGAAGCCCGACCTCTTCCGCCCGTACGTTGGCTGGGTCAAGTACTTCGCCGAGAGCGGCCTCGTCCAACCGTGGAACCCGAAGCTGATCTCGAACTTCAAGCACCTGAACCCGTTCATGGTCAAGGCGGGCCAACAACACGGCAAGCAGTACGGCATCCCGGACGACTGGGGCTTCGACGCGATCCTCTACCGCAGCGACAAGGTCCACCCGAAGGCGCGCTCCTGGGGACTGCTCTTCGACGAGCGCTACAAGGGCCGGATCGCGTGGTTCGACGATCTCGAGATGCTGGTGATCGCCGGTCTCTATCTGAAGATGGCGAAGCCCTGGCATCAAACCGACGAGCAGCTCAAGCGCTCGCAGGACCTGCTGATCAAGAAGAAGCACCTCGTCCGCCTGATCTGGGCCTCCGAGTCCGACCTCTGGCAGGCCTTCGGCTCGAAAGAGCTCTGGATCGCCTATGCGTGGCCGAACGACTGGGTGCAGATGAAGAACAAGCACCTGAAGGTCGTCTACATGCGGCCCAAGGAGAAGCCGATCGCCTGGGTCGGGATGTTCATGCTGCTGAAGGGCACGCCGCGGCCGCATCTCGCGCACGCGTACGTCGATGCCTGGAGCTCGGCCAAGTCCGGCAAGTGGCTCGAGAACAACTACGGCTACGGTCACGCGAACACCGTCGCGAGACCGTCGTCGAGCGCGCTGCTCAAGGCGCTGCAGCTGACGAACCCGAAGGCCGTGACCGAGCCGGCCGCCCACCTCGACCGCGACATCCCGCGGCGGGCCGTCTACGCCCGCATGTGGGAAGAGGTGAAGGCCTCCTGACGGGCGCCGCCTAGCGATCGTGGCGACCGAGGCCGGCGCCGCCGCGCCCCTGCCTCGACGCAGGCGCCTGCGGCTCGACCTGAGCACGCCCGCCCTGCTCGGGCTGCCGCTCGGCTGGCTGGCCGTCTTCTTCCTGGTCCCGATCGCGATCGTCGCCGCGTACAGCTTCAACGTCTACTCGATCGACCCCGGGCCGCACAGCTTCACGCTCAAGGCCTGGCACGACTTCCTGCACAGCCCCATTTACCTGAAGCTGTTCTGGAAGTCCGTGAAGATGTCGCTGGCCGTCTCGGCGGTGGTGGTCGTGCTCGCCTACCCGCTCGCGTACTTCCTGGCGCTTTCCGGGACGAAGCGCAAGTACGTTCTCCTACTGCTCCTGATCGCGCCGTTCCTGACGAGCTACCTGCTGCGCGTGCTCGCCTGGAAGGTGATCCTCGGCGACCAGGGCGTGATCAACTCGTTCCTCTTCTGGACGGGCCTGCGCTCGCCGGACCACCCCGTCTCGCAGCTGCTCTACAGCCGGTTCGCGGTGATGCTCGTGCTCGGCTACATCTGGCTTCCGTTCGTCGCCCTGCCGATCTTCGTTTCGCTCGAGAGCCTCGACCGGCGCCTGCTCGAGGCCGCGAGCGACCTCGGGGCCAGCCGGCTGCAGGCGTTCAGGCGGGTGACGCTGCCGCTCTCGCTGCCGGGAATCTTCGCCGCGTTCCTGTTCGTCTTCATCCCGACCCTCGGCGAGTTCGTGACACCCTCGCTCGTTGGCGGTGCGAGCGGCTACATGTACGGGAACCAGATCGTCGACCTGTTCGGAACCGGCTTTCCCGACTGGGAGACCGGCTCGGTCCTCGCGATCTTCCTGCTCGGCGTGGTCGCCGTTCTGACGGTGGCTTTCGCGCGCTTCCTCCAGCCGGGCCAGGTGGCGACGGAATGAGCGACGTCGCCCTCTCGCCGAGCGGCCGCTGGATCCTGCGGGCCTTCTTCGCGCTGGTCGTGCTCTTCCTCTACGCGCCGATCGTGATCCTGCTGATCTTCTCGTTCAACTCGTCGCCGGTGCCGACGTTCCCGCTCTCGGGCTTCACCTTCCACTGGTACCGCGAGTTCATATCGAACGGCGAGCTGCGCGGCGCGCTCGAGACGAGCGCGATCATCGCCGCCCTCTCGAGCGTCGGCGCGGTCGTCCTCGGCATCCTCGCCTCGCTCGCGCTCACCCGCCGGCGCTTCCGCGGCAAGTCGGCCGTCTCGGCGCTCCTGCTCAGCCCCCTCGTGATCCCGTACATCGTCTTCGGGATCTCGCTGCTGCTCCTGTTCCACACGATCGGGGTGCCCCGCTCGCTCTTCACGGTCGTGATCGGGCACATCGTGATCAGCCTCCCGTACACGATCCTCGTGCTCGTGCCGCGGCTCGACCAAATCGACGCTTCGCTCGAGGAGGCCGCCTTTGACCTCGGCGCGAGCCGCCTACGCACCTTCCGCTCGATCACACTGCCGCTGATCCTGCCCGCGGTCCTGTCGGCCTTCCTGATCGCCTTCACGACGTCGTTCGACGAGTACGCGGTCGCCTCGTTCGTCGTCGGCCCCCGGGTGACGTTCCCGATCTACCTCTACTCGGCGCTCCGCTTCCCGAGCCAGCTGCCGCAGGTGATCGCCGTGGCGGTGGTCGTGCTCGTGCTCTCGCTGACGGTCGTGATCGCGGCCGAGGTCGGCCGCCGCATCGCCGAGCGCCGGCTAGGCACTCAGTAGCGAGGCCTGCTCCGGTTCCCAGGAGAGCGCCACGCGCGCTCCCGGCTCGAGCGGATCGAGCGACTCGTCGCCGACGCGGTGCGCGACGAAGCGGCCCGCGCCCGTGTCGACGTGGAACTGCGTGTACATGCCGAGGAAAACGATCTCCGCAACCGTGCCCTCGAGCCGCGAGCCGCCGTCCAGCTCCGAGGCGCCCGCGAGCTCGACCCGCACGTGCTCCGGCCGAACCGCGGCGCGCAACGTCTCGCCGGGACGGTTCCCCGCCTCGACCGGAACGACGATCCGCTCCCCTTCTCCGACCCGCATGACGCCGTTGTCGCCGATCCGCTCATCGAGGCGAAAGTCGAACGCGTTCAGCGAGCCGATGAAGTCCGCGACGAACGCCGTCGCCGGCCGCTCGTAGATCTCGCGCGGGCCGCCGACCTGCTCGACGAGGCCGCTGTTCATGACCGCGATCCGGTCGGACATCGCAAGCGCCTCCTCCTGGTCGTGCGTGACGTAGACGAAGGTCGTGCCGACGTCGTTCTGGATCGCCTTCAGCTCGAGCTGCATCTGCTTGCGCAGCTTCACGTCGAGGGCGCCGAGCGGCTCGTCGAGCAGCAGCGCCGCCGGCGAGTTCACGAGCGCGCGGGCCAGTGCGACGCGCTGCTGCTGCCCGCCCGAGAGCTGCCGCGGCCGGCGCTTCTCGAACCCCTCGAGCTCGACGACCCGGAGCATCTCTTTGATGCGGCCCGCGTGCTCGCGGCGGTCGACCCGCTTGACCTTGAGCCCGAACGCGACGTTGTCGTAGACCGACATGTGCGGGAAGAGCGCGTACTGCTGGAAAACCATGTTCACCGGCCGGCGGTTCGGGGGCACGCGCGTCACGTCGTCGCCCTGGAGCAGGATCCGCCCGGCGTCCGGCTGCTCGAAGCCCGCGATCATGCGCAGGCTCGTCGTCCTGCCGCAGCCGCTCGGGCCGAGCAGCGAGAAGAACTCCCCCTCGCCGATCGAGAGCGAGACGTCGTTCACCGCGGCAACCTTGCCGAAGCCTTTACTGACGCCCTCCAGCGCGATCGCCACGCTCCGGTCCTCGGGCATGCGGCGAGTCTAAACCGGTGCTGAAGTCTCGACCTCGGCCGCGTAGAGGTCGTACGGCAGGCGCTCGAGCGTGCGCTGACGCGGATCCTCGGTCGTGAAGAACCGCTCGAGCCGCTTCTCGGCGAGCCAGGCCAGGCGCGGCTCCGCGGCCAGCAGCTCGTCGACAGCACGGCGGTCGCCGCCGAGCGCGACGAGCTCTATCCGCTCGCGCCACGGCTCGAGCACGCCGAGCGCCGTCTCCGCCGCAGCCTCGATCAGCGCGCGAGCCTGCTCCTCGCGCCTCCTCCGGAAGCGGCCCGACGAAGAGCCGCCCTTCTTGTGCCGCCCTTTGACGAAGCGCGTGCCGACCTTCGACGCGACCAGCCGCTCGCCCTCGAACACGCCGACCGCGAAGCCGCCGAGCCTGACCAGCACCGCCGCGACGACCCGGTCACGCGCGAGCTCCTCGAACAACGGCCCGAGCTCGATCCGGTCGTACGCGCCCTCGTGCGCGAGCCCGAACGCCGGCCGCACGGTGATCGTCTCGTCCGGCGTCTCGATCCGCACGGCGCCGCCTGAGTAGGTCGTCCGCCCCTCGCGGAGCGGCTCGAGCCGCTTGCGCACGTTCTCGCGGCCGATATAGCGGGCCATGGGGCGAGATTAGGCTCCCGCGGATGAGCTCGGCGAGCGACCAGCGCCGTGGGCGCGTGTTCGTGGCGTTGGCGGCGATCGCCTGGTCGACCGCGGGCCTGCTGCAACGGGAGCTGACGGTCGGCACCGCGACCCAGCTCGCCGGCCGCGCGTTCTTCGCGCTCTTCGGCGTGCTCGCCTATGTGGTCGTCTCTGAAAAGGGCCAGGTGGTGCAGGCGTTCCGGGCAATCGGCCGCGGCGGGCTCGCGGTCGCGGCGCTGATGGCGGTCTCGTCGGCGTCGTTCATCGTCGCGCTCAACCACACATCCGTCGCGAACGTGCTCTTCGTGCTTGCGATCGGCCCCGTCCTCGCGGCCGCGCTCGGCACGCTCGTCGGCGAACGCGTGTCCGGGCCGACCTGGCTCGCGATGGGGATTGCCCTCGCCGGCGCCGCGGTGATGGTCGGCGGCCCCGGACGGCCAGGCGCCGTCGGCGGTGTCCTCTCGTTTGTCTGCGCGCTCTCCTTCGCGATGATGCTCGTGATCACTCGCGTGCGACGCGATGTCTCGATGGCGCCCGCGACCTGCCTTTCGCAGCTGATCGTGCTGCTCTGCGCGGCGCCGTTCGCGCACCCCGGCGAGGTCGGCGCGAAGGACCTTGCGCTGCTCGTCGGCCTCGGGGTCGGCCAGATCGGGCTCGGCCTCATCTTCCTGACGATCGGCGCGCGCCTGATCCCGGCCGCCGAGGTCGCGCTGATCACGCTGCTCGAAATCGTGCTCGGCCCGGTCTGGGTCTGGCTCGCGCGCGGCGAGCAGCCGAGCGCGACGACGCTGGCCGGCGGCGCGATCGTCCTCGGCGCAGTCGTCTTCCAGGCAGTCGCCGCCCCGCAGGCTGAGCCGGCCACGCCGTCGCCCTAGCGCACACAATGTGCAGATGTCGACGACGCTGGCGCCCGCCGAGGTCGAGGTCGAGCAGCCGCAGGAGGCCGAGTGGCCCGAGCATGACCGCCCGTGGGTCGTGATCGTCTGGAACGACCCGATCAACCTCATGTCCTATGTGACGTTCGTCCTCCAGAAGCTGTTCGGCTACTCGCGCCAGGAGGCGACGCGGCTGATGCTGCAGGTGCACAACGAGGGCAAGGCGGTCGTCTCGAGCGGGACGCGCGAGAAGGCCGAGTACGACGTCGCGCGCCTGCACGCGCACGGGCTCTGGGCGACGATGAGGCAGGACTGATGGACGGCCAGCACCGCATCGAGCCCGCGCCCGACGGCGGCGTGCGATTCTTCCTCCCGCCGGCCGAGCGGGAGCTCTTGCTGCAGCTGCGGGCGGAGCTTCTGTCGCTGCTGACGTCGGCGCCGGACGATCCGTCGCTGGAGCGCCTGTTCCCGCCCGCGTACGACGACCGCAAGCGCGACTCCGAGTACCAGCGCCTGATGCGTGACGAGCTCGAGACGGGGCTGCGCGAGACCTTCGACGTGATGGAGGCGACGGCGGGCCGCGAGAAGCTGACCGCCGCCGAAGCCGAGGCGTGGCTGCGCGCGCTGACAGATCTACGGCTCGTCCTCGGCACCCGCCTGGACGTGCGCGAGGACACCTTCGCGGGGGGGCTCGACCTGAATGACCCGCGCGCGCCGGAGCTCGCCGTCTACGGCTATCTGTCGTGGCTGCAGGAGGCGCTGGTCGAGGCTGTCAGCTCCGCCTCGGGCTTCGGCTGAGGCAAAAAGAAAGAGGACGACCCGTCGGTCGTCCTCTCAGCGTCCGCGCGTCTCTGCGGCCCAGGCGCACGGCACACGCTTACGTATCCTCGCCAGGGAGTGCCGGCGGGCATCCCCCCGCAGGGGGTTATCTCAAGGCAACGCAAAACGGGGCCGCCGCCCGGCCCCGCTTTGAGTCTCCCGTGAGGAGAGCCGCAGTAGTTCTCGCCGGGCCCCGCCGCATAGGGCCCTTTGATATCTGCTTCCGGGGCGCCCCCGCCGCATCGGGGCGCGCTCTCGGTTGCAGATGGAGTATCGCCCGGGGTGGTCACTTGATCCATCACCCTTCTACGGTTGACTGCGCTAGTTCACGGCACTCGGACTCAAACTCCGGCGGCGGGCAGGGCTTGAGGCCCATCATCAGTCGGTCACCCTGAGTGCGCGCCGCGAGATCGCCGGCCAAGTGCCAGACGATCCCTGCGCGATTTTGCTGTCCCGGACCAAGCAAAACGGGGCCGCCGCCGTGGCCCCGTTCTGAGTCTCCCGTGAGGAGAGCCGCAGTTGATATTTCGCCGGGCCCCGCCGCATAGGGGCCCTTACGAATTTGCTTCCGTAGCGCCCCCGCCGCATCGGGGCGCGCTCTCGGTTGCAGATGGAGTATCGACCGGG
>VAXD01000080.1:11429-11943 GCA_005884155.1 Actinomycetota bacterium
GAATCGTCTGGAACGCTTTAGTACGCTCGCCGCCATGCCTCGCGTTCCCTTCGCTCCACCGCCGTCGAGTCCCGCTGTTCGAGCCGTCATGCGGGCGAACAGCGTACGAGAGACGCGCCCAGAACGTGTTCTACGCTCTGCACTCCATCAACGAGGGCTTCGCTTCCGCAAACATGTCGCATTGCTCGAGCGGGGCCGTTGTCGCCCAGACGTCGTTTTTCCTCGGCAGCGCGTTGCGGTCTTTGTGGACGGGTGCTTTTGGCACGGATGCCCACAGCACGGAACGCGTCCAACGACCAACAGTGACTACTGGTCCGCGAAGATCACACGCAACGTCGGCCGCGATCGCGAGCACGACTTGCTTCTTGGGAGCCTGGGATGGCACGTCATCCGTATTTGGGAGCACGAAGACGTGGAGGCGGCGGCTGACTGGGTGGAGCGGGTCCTAAGCGTCGAGGCTTGAGCAGAGGTCTACCCAGTACTGCTGTCCTTCTTGGCTGACTCCGTGTGTCTG
>VAXD01000081.1:0-244 GCA_005884155.1 Actinomycetota bacterium
CTGCTCGCGTGGGCGGGCGCCGGGATGGCGCTCCTCGTCAGCGCGAGCTCGCTGATGACGCTCTTCCTCGGGCTCGAGTGGTTCTCGATCAGCCTCTACATCCTCTGTGCGATCGACGTGGATCTGGTCGGGTCGCTCGAGGCGGGGCTCAAGTACCTCATCATCGGCGGGTTCGGCTCGGCCATGCTGCTCTTCGGGTCGGCGCTCGTCTACGGGGCGGCCGGGGCACTGCGCTTCGGCGAAA
>VAXD01000081.1:258-6997 GCA_005884155.1 Actinomycetota bacterium
CCTGAGCCATGACGCCCTACTCGTCGCGGGGCTGGCGCTGATGATCGGCGGGCTCGGGTTCAAGGCCTCGGCGGCGCCGTTCCACATGTGGACGCCGGACGTCTACGAGGGTGCGCCGACGCCGGTGACGGCGTTTATGTCCGCGGCGACGAAGACTGCCGCGCTGGTCTTGACGATGCGCGTGCTCGTGACCGCGTTCCCGCAGGAGGCGCGGCTCTGGACTGTGACGATTGCGGTGATCGCGTGTGCGTCGCTCGCGGTCGGCAACCTCGCGGCGCTCGTCCAGACGAACGTCAAGCGGATGCTCGCGTACTCGTCGATCTCGCACGCCGGCTTCATGCTGATCGCGATCGCCGCGAACAACGCGCTCGGCGGGCGGGCGCTCCTCTACTACCTGATCCCGTACTCGGCGATGTCCGTCGGGTCATTTGCGGTCGTCGCGGCGCGGGAACGCGAGCTGAACCGGCCGGTGACCGTGGAGGGGCTCTCGGGGTTCGGCTGGGAGCGGCCGTTGCTCGGGATCTCGCTGGCGGTCTTCATGCTCGGCTTCGCCGGGTTCCCGTTGACCGGCGGGTTCGTGGGGAAGTTCTACGTCTTCGCCGCCGCGTACGAGCACGGCTGGACCTGGCTCGTGATCGTCGGCGTCGCGGCGACGGCGGTCAGCCTCTACTACTACCTCGGGGTGATCCGGGCGCTCTTCATGCGTCCGGTCGAGGAGTTGCAGCTCGCGCCGGTCGTCGGGGGGTCGCCGCCTTCCGAGCGGGTCCTGCAGACCGCGGTTGCAGCGGCCCTCATCGTGACCGTGGGGTCGTTCTTCGCCGTGCAGCCGCTGATCGACGTCGCGAAGCACGCCGCCGGCGCGATCTTCTAGAAGTCACACAATCGGCACGAAGACGTCACGCATGCGTGCGCATTTCCGCGGTACCGTCCCAAACCCCCGCCCACCCTGGGGCTAGTAAGGACGGCGGCGCAGCTCGTTGACCAGGCCTGCGAGCGCCTGAATACAGAAGATCGCGAGGCACGCGACGACGGCCGAGCGGCCGAGAGCCGGGACGGATCCCTCGGCCAAGCGAGGCGCCCGCACCGCCGCGCCCGTCACCGTCAGCACGAGCACGACCGCCCACAGCAGCGCGTGCGGCCGCGCGCCCGCGTCCTCGAGCGAGTCCCCGAATGCCTCCAGCGCGGCAACCGCCGCGGCCGGCACCGCCGCCAGGAGCGCGTAGAACGCGGCCCCGTGCATGCCCACCCCGTCCGCAGCCGCCGCCACCAAGACCAGCGCGACCGGAATCCACCGACGAGGCATGCCCGCAGGTTCGTCATGCGGCCCGCCGCTCCTTCGTTACGCTCACGCCACCCAGTGAGAAAGGAGCGCGAATGCCCGATGCAGCGGTGACGTGGCTCGGCCACGCCAGCTTCCGAGTCGACTCGCCCGGCGGCAAGCGAATCTACGTCGACCCCTGGCTGGGCAACCCGAAGTGCCCCGACTCCGAGAAAGAGCCGGAGCGCGTCGACGTGATCGCGCTCACGCACGGGCACGGCGACCACGTCGGCGAGACGGTCGAGCTGAGCAAGCAGTTCGAGCCGGAGATCATCGCCATGGTCGAGCTGAAGAGCTGGCTCGGCGAGCAGGGCGCAAAGACCGGCGAGATGCCCGGCCCGAACAAGGGCGGCACGGTCGAGGCGGCAGGCATGAAGTTCACGCTCGTGAATGCCTTCCATTCGAGCGCCAGCGACGACCTCACCTATCTCGGCGAGGCCGCGGGGATCGTGATCGAGCTCGAGAACGGCACGAAGCTCTATTTCGCAGGCGACACCTGCGTCTTCGGCGACATGCAGCTGATCGGGCGGATCTACTCGCCGGACGTCGCGATCCTGCCGATCGGCGGGCATTTCACGATGGACCCGCGCGAGGCAGGCGTCGCGCTCGAGCTGCTCGGGACGAAGCGCTGCATCCCGTGCCACTACGGCACGTTCCCGCTCCTTGCCGGAACGCCGGACGAGCTGCGCGAGCAGGCGCCCGGCGTCGAGGTGATCGAGCTCAAGCCGGGGGAGACGACGACGGTTTGAGGGAGCGCTGGTTCGGCGCGACCGGCCGCCGGGTGCCGGAGATCGCGGTCGAGGGCGAGCTCGAGCTCGACGAGGCGCTCGTGCTTGACGACGTGTCCAATCCCGAGGCCCTCCACGATGCGCACGAGGCCGGCCGGCCCGTAGTCGTCCGCGCAGCCTCGGCCGAGGCCGTCAGGGATGCGCTCGCACGGCCGGAGGTCGCCTCAGTGCTCGTGCCCAAAGAACACCGCGAGCTGCTCGACCTCGATCTGACGGAGCTGACGTATGGCTAGATCAGTCGTCGCCACATACTCGATCGCTGCGTGCGATCGCGACGCGGGCCAGTGGGGCGTCGCCACCCAGTCGAAGTTCCTCTCGGTCGGGTCGGTCGTGCCGTGGGCCGAGCCGGGCGTCGGCGCGATCGCGACTCAGGCCTACGCGAACCCGCGCTACGGGCCCGAAGGCCTCGCCTTGCTGCGCGACGGGCTGAGCGCAGAGGAGGTGGTCGAACGGCTCACCTCGGCCGACGAAGGCCGCGACCACCGCCAGCTCGGGGTCGTCGACGGCCAGGGCCGAGCCGCGAGCTACACCGGCTCCGAGTGCATGGAGTGGGCCGGCGGCCGGACAGGCGATTGCTACGCCGCACAAGGGAACATCCTCGTCTCAGCCGAGACGGTCGACGCGATCGCCGAGACATTCGAGTCGAGCTCGGGCCCGCTCGCGACGCGACTGCTCGACTGCCTCGACGCCGCCCAGGCGGCAGGCGGCGACCGGCGCGGCCAGCAGTCGGCGGCACTCCTGATCGTCGAGAAGGACGGCGGCTATGCGGGCCTCTCGGACGTCGTCGTCGAGCTGCGCGTCGAGGACCACGAGCGCCCGCTCGAGGAGCTGCGGCGCCTCTACGGCCTGCACGACGCGATCTTCGGCAAGACGCCGGAGCGGTTCTGGCTCGACGTCGACGACGAGCTCGCCACGGAGCTCCGCGAGCACCTGGCCAGGCTCGGATACGAAGGAGAGCTCGGCGACGCCTTCTTCACCTGGGCCGGCACCGAGAACCTGGAGGAGCGCGTCGACGGGGTCGAACGGGTAGACCCCGTCGTGCTCGAGGCACTGAGGAGGCAGACGTGAGCGGACGCATCGCGCACATCGACGATCTCGAGCGGTTTCCGATCGAGGGCCAGGACGGGCTGACGTGGCGGCCGGTGCGGCGCTACTTCGACATCCGCGCGTTCGGCGTCAATGCCTACACCGCCGAGGAAGCGGGCCAGAGAGTGGTCGAGGAGCACCGTGAGCAGGACGGTCACGAGGAGCTCTACGTCGTCGTCTCGGGACGCGCGACCTTCATGGTCGACGGCGAGGAGCACGACGCGCCGGCAGGCACGCTCGTCCACTGCCCGCCGGGCACGCTCCGTGGCGCGATTGCGGCGGAGCCGAAGACCACCGTCCTCGGCATCGGCGCGAAGCCCGGCGAGGTCTTCCAGCCGTCGGGCTGGGAGTGGACGTTCGCCGGGAATTCCCTCCTCACGCAGGGCAAGGAGGACGAGGCGCGCGCTGAGTTCCAGGCCGGGCTCGAGGCCTACCCGGGCGCGTGGCAGGGCCACTACAACCTCGCCTGCGCCGAGGCCAAGCTCGGAAACAGCGACGCAGCCCTCGAGCAGCTCGAGCTGGCCGCCGAGATCGACCGCGCGGCCGTCGCCAAGTGGGCGCTCGAGGACGAGGATCTCGACTCCCTTCGCGGCGATCCGCGCTTCTTAGCGATCACCGGGCAGTCGGAAACCGACGGCACGGGCTCGTAGCGCCGGCAGCGGATCCGCCTCGGCCCGCGCGACGAGCAGCACCGCGCCGTTCCCGGGCTCGGCGACCAGCGAGTCCACGAGCAGCTGAAGCCCCAGCGCGAGCGCGAACGCCTTGTGCGCGTGCTCTCCGCCGAAAGGAACGAGCTCCTCTTCATCCGCAAGACCGGCGATTACGTCCCCGTAGGTGACGCGGCCCATCGAGACGTCGGCGACGAGGGGCTCGCCCTCCGAGCTCGGGATCGCGATCGCCAGCGGGTTCGTGCCGGCAAGCTTCGGCCCGCCCTCGGGATGACCGAGCCGCGCGGGGGATGTCGCCGTCAGCGCCGCGACGAGACCGCCCTCGGCGAGCTGCCTGGCCCAGTAGCCGAGCATTCCGGTCGGAAAGGAGCGCTGGGCCACGACGAGACGAGCGTGCTCAGGCGGATCGGCGAGCTGCGCCTCGACGATCGCCGCGAGAGCGAGGTAGCCCAAAGTGCCGTTGCCGTCCCAGCGCTCGTAGCCAGGCTCCGCGAGCAGACGGCGTGGCCGCGCGGCCGGATCGAAGCCGACCGGCCCCGTCTCCAGCCAGTCCACCCGAGAGAGCCCATGGCCCTGCTTCCCGCGCCGCTCGGCGTCGAGAAAGTGCGCCGCGAGCGTGTCGGCATCCGCGTCGGAGAATCCAAGGGCGACCAGCCGCTCGCGCACCATTCACCAAATCCTTACGTATGGCCACGGCCTTTTTCGCGCGGCCGGCGTCTAAGTCCATGTTCAGCGGGGCTCTAGGTCAGAAGCCCCGGGGTCCGCTGGAAGCGGAGGGCGCCTCACAAGGGCGCCTTTCGCCTATTGGAGGACCGGCAGCGCCTTGACGATGCCGACGCCTTGCTCGCGCCGGGTCGCTGCGATCGCCTCGGCGATCTCCGTGATCAGGCGCGCCGGCTCGGCGTTGGGGTCGCTCTCGACGAGCGGCTCGCCAGCATCGCCGGCCTCGCGAAGGCGCGCGTCGAGCGGAACGCGGCCGAGCAGCGGGATCCCGAGCTCGTCGGCCAGACGCTCGCCGCCGCCCGAGCCGAACGCCTCGCCGCTCATGTTCTCGACGACCCCAAGCAGCCGCATGTTTGTCTTCTGCGCCATCAGCGCGGCGCGTGCGGCCACTTCCTGGGCCAGCGGCTGCGGCGTCGTCACGATCACGGCCTCGGCGCGCGGCAACAGCTGGCCGAGCGAGATCGAGACGTCGCCGGTGCCCGGTGGCATGTCGACGACGAGCGTGTCGAGGTCGCCCCAGTGCACATCGGTCAGGAACTGCTCGAGCGCGCGGTGCAGCATCGGCCCCCGCCACATCACGGGCTGGTTGTCGTCGAGGAAGAAGCCGATCGACATCAGCTTCAGGTCGCCGCGGACGGGCGGGACGATCATGCGGTCGACCGCAACCGGCTTCTGGTCGATCCCGAGCAGATGCGGGATCGAATGCCCGTAGACGTCCGCGTCGAGGATCCCGGTGCGCTGGCCGAGCTTTGAGAGCGCCGCGGCGATGTTCGCCGAGAGCGTCGACTTGCCGACCCCGCCCTTGCCGCTCGCGATCGCGAGCACGCGGGTCGAGCGGTCGAGCGCGATCCCTTTCGTCCGCTCGGTGACCGAGCCGCGCAGGCGGGCGGTCAGCGCGGAGCGCTCCTCCGGCGTCATCACGTCGAACTCGAGCTGGACGCGATCGACGCCGTCGATCGGCGCGAGCGCCTTGCCGACCTGCTCCTCGAAGCTCGAGCGGAGCGGACAGCCGGCGACGGTCAGCGCGATCTCGACGGTTACATCGCTGCCGTCGATCCGAACGTCACGCACCATGTCGAGCTCGACGACGTTGCGCTTGAGCTCGGGGTCGATCACCTGCTCGAGCGCCTTCAGGATCTCTTCGCGTGAAGCCTCCATTCCGCAGTTGAGCCTAGCGGAGGCGCTCCTTGAGCCAGAGCGCGTTCCGCACCGCGTAGCCGTTCCGGTCGTTGTTGAAGTACGCGTAGACGTCATCGGACGCGGCCCACCGCTCGATGCGCTGCGCCCACTCCTCGAGCTCGGACTCGGAGTAGTTGGAGAAGCGGCCGCGCGTGCCCTCGTGGAAGCGGATGAACGTCCAGTCCGCGGTCAGCTCGTGCGACTGGAAGGGCCGCTTCGGCGTGTCGCCGATGACCAGCGCGACCTCGTGCCGGCGCAGCAGCTCGTAGACCTCGGGCGCGAACCAGCTCTCGTGCCGGAACTCGAAGCAGTGGCGGCCGCGCGGCAGCTGCGCTAGCGCCTGCGCCAGGCGCTCGTCGTCGCGCTGAAAGGTCGCCGGCAGCTGCCAGAGCACATGTCCGAGCTTCGGTGTGTCCACGAGCGGCCGGATCCGCGAGTAGAAGAGCTCGAGGCTCGGCGGCAGGTCGCGCAGCCGCTTGATGTGCGTCACGTAGCGGCTCATCTTCACGGCGAAGATGAAGTCCGGCGGCGTCTCCTCGACCCACTTCGCGACCGCGGTGTCGCGCGGCAGCCGGTAGAAGGTCATGTTGATCTCGACCGTGTCGAAGTGCTCGGCGTAGAACCCGAGCCAGCGCCTCGGCGCGAAGCGCGGCGGGTAGAAGACGCCGTCGCGCCAGTGCTGGTAGTTCCAGCCCGAGCAACCGATCCGGATCAACGCAGCGCGGCGAAAAGCTCGGCTGCGACCGCGGGCGTCGCCGCGGCCACGACGCGGGAGCGGCCTTCGACGTCGAGCGGCGCGGCGCCGAACGGAGGCGCTTCCGGCAGGTCGATCGCGAGGCCACGCTCGCGCACGAGCAGCTGCGCGGCGGCGATGTCGACAGCGCGGGCCGGCTTGAGCGAGCACACAGCATCGACGCGCCCGGCGGCGAGGTGGCAGAGCGAGAGCGCGAGCGAGCCCATGATCCGCAGGCGGTAGG
>VAXD01000082.1 GCA_005884155.1 Actinomycetota bacterium
TGAAACGGTGTGCGCACACCTATCACGCCGGAGGTCGCGGGTTCGAGTCCCGTCGCTCCAGCCTTTGACACCCGCGTCCGGGTCGGGGTGTCCAGTCTCTGCATCGTTCGGAACTAGCGGACGAACGGTTGCCGCCGCCGACCGCGACGACGCTGCCGTCGTCTTGCCGGACGCGGCTCCGCGAAACTCAGGCCTCACCTGGTGCGGGCGCGCGCGGGAGCCGGACGACGAATCGCGTTCCCTGGCCGGGGACGCTCTGCACCGTGACTGTTCCTTCCATCGCCTCGGTGAGCTCTTTGACGATTGCGAGGCCGAGGCCGGTTCCGACAGCTCGATTCGTGGCGTGGCGGTTGTAGAGGAAGAATCGCTCGAACGCGCGCGGCACGTCTTCGGGCGCGAGTCCGGGCCCCGTGTCTGTCACCGTCAGTCGGCTCGGTTCCGCCGCGACGGTGACCGCGCCGCCGGCGGGTGTTGAGCGGAGCGCGTTCTCGATCAGGTTCGAGAGCACCTGCGGTATCCGGTCCGGGTCGGCGATCGCGGGGGCGGGTGCGGGTGTTTCGGCGAGAAGCGAGACGCCGACTCTGCGGGCTTCTGCCTCGTGGCGGACGAGCGCCTCGTCGACGAGTTGCGCGAGATCGACCGGCTGGGGTGTGACGGCGAACGTGCGCTGGTTCAGCCGCGCCAGATCGAGGAGATCTCGCACCAGGCGTTCGAGCCGCTTTGCTTCGCCGACGACGATGCCCGCTGCTTTCGGCACCGTGATCACGCCGTCGAGGAGGGCCTCGCCGTGGCCGCGGATCAGGGCGAGCGGCGTCTTGAGCTCGTGACTGACCGAGAGCAAGAACGACCGTTCGGCGTCCCCGGCCTGGGCGAGATTCTCCGCCATCTGGTTGAACGCCTTCCCGAGCGAGGCCAGCTCGTCGGGGCCGTTGACCGGGAGCAGTCTCGGCTGCTCGCCGGCTGCGAGCGCCCGACTCGCGAGCGCGACGCGTCTGATCGGTCGGGCGACGGTGCCTGCGAGCAGGAAGGCGACGATCGCGGCGAGCGCCGCGCCGACTGTGGCCGCGATCGCGAAGGCGATCGTGAACGGGTGCCAGTCGGAGGCTTCGAGCTTCGCCGCGCGAAGCAGGACGATCGCGCGCTGCCCGTCCGGGCGGGCGGCGTAGAGGTAGCCGCGGCCGCCGACCTCGACCAACCCCTGGGCGGGACGGCCGGCCCGCAGGGCGGCGCTACCGGCCGGCGGGAGCAGGATCGCCGCCTGCGGGAGCGGGAGGATCGCGAGGCGCTCCTGCTGTGTCTCGAAGAAGACTCCCAGGCTGGTCGGCTGCTGCCCCGCCCGGAGAGCAGGCTGCTGTGTCGCGACAAGTGCGGCCTGCCGCGCGAGCGCTTTCAAGGCTTCGTGCTGGACCGAGCGGCGCACGAGAACGACGGCCAGGATCAACGTCACCCCGACGGAGGCGAGAACGGCGATCGCGATCGCCGCGAACTCGCGCGCCCGCAGCGACCTCAGCAAGGCGCACGGTGTGCGGGCGGCAGCTGGTTCATGGTTGCACCGCTTTGTAGCCGGCGCCGCGGATCGTCCGGATCAGGCCAGGCCGCCCCAGCTTGCGCCGCAACTGGGCGACGTGCACGTCCACCGTTCGCGTCCCGCCGCTGTAGTCGAATCCCCAGACCCGCTCGAGCAGGAGCTCGCGGGAGATGACGATGCCGCGGTTTTGGGTCAAGTAGGCGAGCAGATCGAACTCTTTCGGCCGCAGCTCAACCGGCTCGTCCGCGACAGTGACCTCGCGGGCCCCGCGTCGCAGCACGACGTCGCCAAGCACGAGCAGCTGCTCATCGACGTCGGGCTCGGCCCGGCGTAGAACAGCCTTCATCCTCGCGACGAGCTCCAGCGGCGAGAACGGTTTGCCGATGTAGTCATCAGCGCCGGCCGCAAGGCCCGCGAGACGGTCGGGCGGATCGTCACGGGCCGTCAGCATCACCACTGGCACCGAGGAGCGCGTCCGGATCTGGCGGCACACCTCGAGCCCGTCGATATCCGGCAAGGCAAGGTCGAGGACGACCAGCCGCACCGGCTCTCGCTCGAGCACCTGCAAGGCCTCGGCGCCCGAACCGACCGAGACGACGCCGTAGCCCTCTCGCTCGAGGTAGGCCGCAACAAGCGATGCGAGGTTCTCCTCGTCCTCGACCAGCAGGACGCTGCCGGCCATGCCGTGATCTTAGCTCGGTCGGAGGAAGCGCAGCTCGCGCACGGGCTTGCCGCCGTTCGCGTAATTGACGGGCGAGACGAGCGTGAAGCCGGGCTCGAGGTCGCGCAGCTTGGCCGGCTGCCCGCCGAGAAACACACGCGTCTTGGCGTTGGCGCGGATCGTGACCGTTGCTCCGCCGGCCGCCGTCACGACGACCGCGTCGGCCAAGACGGACTGCACAACCGCGACGCTCGCAGCCGCCTGTGGCGAGAGCGCCTGCAGCTCGTGCGTCGGCTTGTCGTCCTTCCACCTCGCGATCGCCACAAAACCGGGCTTGACGTGGCCGAGAAGCGCCGTCTTCCCATCGACGAGCACGCGCGTCTTCGCGCTGACCGGCACGCGCACGGTGCTCCCGTCGAGCTGCTTCAGCACGACCGCGCTGGCCGAAACCGCCTGGACGACACCCTGAGTGGTCTGCTCGCCGTGAGTGGGACCCGGCCGCTTCGTCGACGGAAGCTCCCCTTTCGCCGGCTTGCCGGGGGTGGCGGCGCCCGGACGGGCCGCCCCCGCGACCCCAGCCGCCCCGCCGGGCGGCGGAGCCGCAAGCGCCGCCGCCAGGGCGAGAGCGGCGACCATCGCGCAGCCGATCAGCCTCGATCCCTCGCTCATCTGCCGGCCAGCCTCACAGACGGCGATCACCGGAGCGTTCTCGGCGCGTAAACGCAACGTAAACGCCGGCACGCGCCGCAGCGCTCCCCGGCCACCGCGATTTTTACAACCCGAAAACAGTGCGAATACTGTCGCATCACCGCGGCCGGTCAGAACACAGGACACACGCCCGAAGGTGTGCGGGAACGAAACAAGGAGGCACCTGATGAAGAGTTTGTTCTTTCGGCGGGGTGGAGCGCGAAGGAGAGCGTGGCTCGCGGGCGCCGCAGTCCTCGCCCTCGCCGTCGCGGGTGTCGCGATCGCCGGCGGGCCGTCGACGACCAATCCGGTCTCGGCGACCTTCAACGCGACAACCGTCGTGAAAAAGAACGTCCAGACGTGCACCGGTGCGGACGGCACCTATGAGATCACCCACGCGACCTACGCCGGCACCTCGACGAGTGCCGATCCGAGTCTGAACGGGCCGATCCGCATCGACATCAAGAGCGTCTACAACACGACGAAGAACCTCGGCTGGCTCAACGCCAAGCTTCAATTCGACGGGACGACCCCGGGCGGCAAGGCACACGGCAACCTGAGCGCCGTCAACGCCGGCGGTCAGCTGCACGGATTCCTCAGCGGTCAAGAGACGGCCCCGGGGAAGCATCTGCTCGCGAACGTCTCGGCCCGCTTCGCCGGCGCGACCGGCTTCGGCTCGGGCCAGCTCGGCACGGGCACCGCGATCAACACGGCGGTCGTCTTCAGCGGCTCCTGCAAGGCGGCCGAGCCACAAAAGCCCGCGCACCCGACGAAGCCCAGCCACCCGAAGCCGCCCAAGCATCAGCACTAGGAGGACATCGTCACCAGCTAGATGACGTCCGAAAAGGCCCTCATCGCGGCGGCGGCGCTCTCGCCGCCGCCGCGACCAGGTCAGGCAAACACGTGGCCGGCGCGACTCTCTGGCGCCAAGACCGGCGAGGAATGTCCAACAACGAGCACGTGGCGAGTCGTCTCCCCGTGGCAGTCTGCACCGCGGCGTTGATGAGGACGTCGTTGCGGAATTGAGTTGATCCGGATCGACGATCGGATCCCTGGCCGGCGGGCCATCCAGTTCCGCTTTGACCGGAACAATGCTGTCGCTAAATGAGTCGATATCGTTGAGGCTGTCGACGATGGCATCGCGTGCGCGAACGAAGTTCAGGAGGAAGAACGCCGCCGCATCCGTCGCGACGAGCGTCAGCGCAGCTGCGGGCAGGATCCGCCGCGCACGCCGCACGTAGAAATCGACCAGCGAGACGGAGCCATGAGCGCGGGCCTCCCCGAGCAGCAGCCCAGTGATCAGGAAGCCGGAGAGCACGAAGAACACGTCGACGCCGACGAAGCCGCCGGCGACGAAGCGGACGCCCGCATGGGCGACAACGACGAGGAGGACCGCGACCGCGCGGAGGCCCTGGATGTCGGCGCGATGAGCCGCAGACGCCCTCGGGAGGTCCGCCTGCGAGACCGAGCCGCCGGCGCATTCCGAGCGCCGCGCCGGCGCCGTAGCCTTCCCCGCTCCCCTGTCCACGCCGACGACCGCGATAGCTGCGACGCCGGGTACCGGTGCTGTGCGCATGACTGCCTCCGCTTGGTGTCGGGGCAGTTATCGGTCCGAGCGCTCAAGTTCCGCTCAAGCGGGGGTCACGAGCCGCTGACGCGGATCAGCTGCAGGGCCACGAGCGAGCCGGCCGGCCGCACCAGTCGTAGACGAAGGTCATCGCACGGTCAGGACGACGTTGCCGACCTTCTGCTGCGTATCCACGTACCGGTGCGCCTCGATCGCCAACAAGATTCGCCTGCAAATCGCTTACGACCGAATTTGCGCACCCTACGGGCTTCGTCGGCGGCTGGTCGAACGTCTACGGCCCGCACGGCTCACGCCGCTCGGCCGTTCTCGCCGTCATCTCGATCGCTCACGTCTTCCGCAGCTCCGCCGGCGCCGCCCACGCCTTCGCCGCGATCAAGAGCGTCCGCCGGACCGTCCCCGTCCACCTTGGCGACGAGGGCCTCCTGACGATGCACCGGCCGACGACCTTCGCCGGTTGCAAGGTCTCTCGGGTGATCATCGGCTGGAGGCGTCGGCACGTCATCAGCTTCGTCGAGGTCGACGGCTTCGCCACTTCCACGGTCGCGATGCGCGTCGCGCTGCGGACGTTCGTGCACAAGCAGGACGCGCGGGTCAAGCGTGCGACCGGCGAAAGCCGCCAACCGGCACCTCACCCCGCGCAGTTGCGCGGTACGGACTCGTGCGCGAGAATCAGCGCAGGATTCTCCGATGCCCGCTGTTGCGGCCCGGTGGACATCGAAGGTGCGACTGAAGGAGGCCGCCGGTGGAGTTCGTCGTCATCGATAACTGTCCCGTCCCGTCGCAATTGGCGAACGACATCCAGCGCATCAAGGCCCTCTCGGGCGCTCATCTGAACTCGTGCGACCGCTCACCGGAGGCGGAGCCGGTCCTGCGTAAGTGCGGCAAGCATTCGCAACGGGAGCTGTACGAGATGTTCCTCCACCACGTGCCGGATGCGAACCCCGCCAATCCGCCGGGTCGATCGACGCACGAGCGGCGGAACGACGGCGTCGCGTATCCCGGGCATCCGGGCGACGACCTCGAGTACTGGCAGGTCGGCATGGATTGGGACAACCCGCCCGCAGCCATCGCTGCTGCGCGAAAGCTCGGGTGGATCGCGACGGTCACCTACCGGAACAACGTCCACGAGGCACAGCACGTCAATTTCCGGAAGGAGCCGGACCCCGGCGTGCCGCACGCGCGGCCGGGGAGCGACGGGCCCGAGGTCCGTCAGATCACGCACATCCTCGCGACGATCCGGAGCCCGGTGGACGGGCGTCCGTACCTGCCGGAGGCGTTCCCCCACTACGGCCCGCACGTGATCGACGCCGTGAAGCGGTTCCAGGCCGAGCACCACCAGGACGTGGACGGGATCGTCGGGCCGCACACGGCGACGCAGCTCGCCGTCGCGCTGCGGCGGCACGAACAGCACCCGGCTGTCGCCTAATCGGACGCGGCGCCCGACCGACCGAGCGCGTAGGGTTCGCGAACTCAATCTCGCTGCAAATGTCGGGATTCGGACGGGCGACCGAATTTGCGCACCCACGGGTTCGGGCGGCCGGCGGCCTGCTCAGCTCGCCCTGCGGCTGGCCAGGCGTTCTTCGAAACGTTGGCGAAGCTGTTCGCCGGTCAGCCGGTGCCGGTCCCGTGGCCAGCGGCGTTCGAACCCGATGACGTGCACCTCCCCGTGGCGGGCGCCGTAACAGCGCGCGTAGCATTCCGCCTCGGCGAGCGGCCGCAATCTGCGAACGAGCGCGATCAAGACTGAAGCGGTCCCGGCGGAGCTGGGGCGACGTCGCGTTACGTGCTTGCTCGATTCCGGCCGCCTCGGCTCCCAGTGGGTCGCTCTTCCGCTCACCTCCCTTCCGGCCGTGCGACGGTTGGGCAGCAGGCAGCCAGGATGCGAACACCCGGCAGCCGAAGTCAACGTCGTTTCCTGCAAAGAGCGCAAAATACCGTCGCCTTTCCACAGCGTCCCACAGGGGCGCGCAGCCGTTGTTGAAGAAACTGTGGACGGCCATCTGGCCGCGCCGATGATCCTGCGCTGACCACGTAGGGTTCGCAAACTCAGGCGGCCTCGTCTTCGCGGATCAGTCCGCCGAGCAGATCGCGGCGGCGGAGGTCGGCAGGGGCTGTCAGCGGTGTCGGGCCGCGCCCGTTCGGTGGCAGCAGTTGCAGCGCGCGGTGTGGCCTGTGCTTGTGGTTGCCTACCGCCCGGAAGACCTCGTCGAAGGCGCGACCGAACTTGCTGCCGCGATCGTGGATGAGGAACACCGGAACGGCTGCGCGTCCGCGAACTCGATGGCGAGGTTGCGCGCCTGTTGGGTGACCGAGCGTCCGCCCGGGTTGGAGCTGCAGGCGACGTACTCGATCCGCCGGGTCGCGAGCGAGATGAAAAAGAGGACTAGATCCGCTGCAGGAAGACGGTCTCGACGGTCAGGAGGTCGCAGGCGAGCGTGCTCGCCGCCTGCGCTCGCAAGAAGACTCGCCACGACGAAGACGTCCGCTGCGGCGCCGGCCGGAGACCAACCTCGCGCAGCAGCTTGCGCACCGACGTCGCCGAAACCGCGATCCCGACACCCTTGAGTTCACCGACGATCCGCTTGTCGCCCCAGCCCGGGTTCTCGCTGGCGCGGCGAAGGATCAACTCGCGCAGCGAGCGCTCGAGCGGCGGCCGCCCAGGCAACCGGTGCGAATAGGTCCAGCGGCGGGCGATCAGCTGCCGGTGCCAGCGAAGCAGCGCACGATCCGCTCGTGTCAGCCTCGGCCTCGACCGCTGTCGGCGGAGGATCGCCAGCGCATGGCGCAGGACGAGGATCTCCAACTCCTTTCAGCCACGGCGCCGCCCCAGCAGCCACACCAGCGCGAACAGGTTCCGGACAACGAGATAACAAACGACCAGAGCAAGCTGCCCTCCCTCGACCACGGCAACAGAGCGCCGAACCTACCGAGCCAACGCTTAAGAGAACCGCGGACGAGTTTGCGAACCCTACGCGCCGATCAGAGAACGCCATCGAAGCACTATGGAGCGGGACGGCCACAGCTGTCGTCCGTGCCTCAACGGGGACCGTTTCGGGAAACTACGGACCCGTCTCGGCTACATCGGCTCGAACCAGCGAGCGCGCTCCGCGGCTGGTTCCTCGTACGCCTCCACGACCCAGTACTCACGCGTGAATGTGATTCGGCCCTCGTCGACCTCGAAGAACGAGAGCGCGTAGTACGGGCCGACTGTGGGGTGAGGGACACGCACCTCCGACACTACGGTGCTCCCCTCCGCAACGATCCGGAGCACTTCGATCGACCAGCCTTCCGGATAACTGCGGTTGAAATCCACGAAATCCGCGCGGCCTCGGATCCGGACTAGGTCGTGCGGCCATTCGAGGACGAAGTCATCCGCGAGCAACTCCCCCACGCCGACCCAGTCCCGGGCCTGAATTCGGCTCCAGAGTTGGACGACAACTTCGCTCGGCTCCACGCCCCGATTATCCGTCGTCAGGGGACGGCAAGACTCGCGGGGTTGGTCTGTCTGGGATGGTTGCCAGCCTGGTTGCGCCGTGCCGCGTGTGACTCGTCAGGTGACTGGCCGCTTGTTGCGTGCCTTGCGAATGATTTTTCTGCGTGTGTGCGGCTCCGCCGGTCTGGCGCCCGCTGCTGGCTTGATTTGGAGCATGTCCGGCTTCTCGGCGTGACTCGTTACCGTCCTGCTGCCGCGGTTTCCCTTGCATCAGACCGGCACCACCAGACCCTACGAGTGAGGTCGGAGGATCGAGTCGGATGCTTGCAGATGAGCTGGACCACGTGATTGGTATCGATACGCACCGTGACCAACACGTTTTGGCGGTGTTGACCGCGAGGCCCGCTGCTGCCAGCCCTACGTCGTCGCTCACGCTCTTGGCGTCGAGCAGGTCGGAGATCCCTCGCACGCGGAGCGCGTCGACGTTCTGGTTGGCGTGGAGCGCCGCGAGGAAGCCGCGACTCTCTATCTCGACGGCGACGGCCCGGTCGTCGTGGGCTCGGATGAACGCGTGCATCTCCGATCGCGTCGAGGCGACGAGCTGTTCGCCGGCGGCGATCGGTGCGACGATGACCTCGGGCTCGCCGTCACCGTTCAGCTTGCCGGCAAGCCAGTCGCCGGACTGGGCCTCGGCCTGCGCCGGCTGCACGAGCGCGTAGCTCGACTTGCCGACGTCGGCGCGCGGCGTGAACATGTCGCCGGCCTTGCCCGAGTGGTAGCCGTAGACGTCAGTCGCAGCGACGACGTCGCCGAGCCAGTGACCCCCAGCTTGTCGACTTGGTGCGACCGTTCGCGCCCGTTCGTTCGGGTGCGCTCAAGGAGCATGGTTGAGCGAAAGGTGACCTTCGACCGAACGGCTCAGCGAACGCGAACGAACGCTGAACCTTGCCATCCTTGCCACACCCCTCTCACGTGTGCCCGATCTGCGACATGACGTAGGCCGGTGACGCGCCTGCCTCGTACAGCAGCGCGGCGAACGTCCGCCGCAGCGTGTGATTCGTCACCTCTCGGCGATCTGTGGCAATCCCTCCTTTTCCCGCGTCGCGTTTGCAGCCTCGACCGCCGGTTGCAGGTTCTTGTGAGCCGCTCGCCTCGGAAGCCGTCAACCATCTCGGCTCGGCGCTCTATTCGGGCCTCGTTCGTTCACGTGTAAGGGGCGGACCCGCCAGCTGCAGGTCCGCCCCCTGCTATCGCTGCCTCTACGGGCCTTGCAGGTACGGCACGAGAACGTCGCAGAAGAGGCTGGCGTCCAGGAGATCGGGATGTGGCCCATGTAGCCCAGAAGCCGTCTCGGAGATCTGGTCACCGATCGGATTGTTTGGATCCCCGGTGTACTCGTAGACATCGACCAAGGCGACAGGCCCAGCATCACGAGTCAACGTCGGACCACCGGTGATCGACAACTTCTCAAACAGACCCCCGGCGGTACTCATGATCGTGACCGTCCCCGCCTGCTCGTCGATCACGGGCGGCGACGTCGGCCTGACCGGCCCGGCGAAGGAGAGCGTGGCTGACTTTCCACTGTCGGCCGTGAAGACGCCGAACCAGGTGCCGCTCATGAAGAACGTGCCGTTGCCCGTGTCGCGCAAGACCGACGTGCCGTGAACGACGGCCGTTCCCAAGATGCCGCACTGGAGGTGGGGAGGGGTGGTGAACGAGAACTGCGTGACCACCGTCGATCCCGCCGCGAGACCCGTCCCCGCGATGACACACGCCAGCACCGACGCGATGGCTAGCAGTAGAAGCTTCCTGCGCATCAGCGGGACCAGAAGCACCCCAACCGGCAGACGTAGCGGTCGCATTCGATCTCCTTTCCGCGCCGACGCGCTGACCAAGCGATCGCCGCCGGCCGCTCGTGGCTTGTCACAGAACATGTCGCGGGCAATACTCCGCGTGGGCGGCTAATAACCCGCTAGTCCAGCGCTAGCGCGCCGCTAGGAGGGTTGGGAGGAGTCGGGCTGAGCGTTCGAATCTCGTTGACGGAGCGTCTCGCTGTCGAGGCGAACGGCACGAAGCTGGACGAGCCGCGCTTCCCGGGCCGGCAAGGTCGGATCCTGTTCGCCTACCTGGCGGCCCAGCACGGGCGATCTGTCCCTCGCGACGAGCTGGCCGAGTTGTTATGGGGCGAAAACCTTCCGGCCACGTGGGAGAAGGCACTCCGGGTGCTGATGACGAAGCTGCGCGCCCTGCTCGAGGAGTGCGGCCTCGAGGGCTCGAGCGTGCTGACGAGCGCCTTCGGCTGCTACCAGCTCACGCTGTCCGCCGACGCCTGGATCGATGTCGACGCGGCGGCGAGTGCGGTCGAGCGGGGAGAGGCGGCACTCGCCGCGGAGGATCTCGACGAGGCTCGGGCGCAGGCCTCGACGGGAGCCGAGCTCGCTCGGCGGGTGTTTCTGCCCGGCGAGGACGGACGGTGGGTCGAGGATCAGCGGCGCGACCTCCGTGACGTCCTCGTGCGTGCACTCGAATGCCTACGCGATGCGGCGCTTGCTGAGGGGGAGCTCGGCAACGCAGTCCGATATGCGGCCGAGATCACCGAGCTCGAGCCTTTCCGCGAGACGAGCTCCCGCGCGCTGATGCAGGCGCATGTCGCCGCCGGCAACCCGGCCGAGGCACTCCGCGTGTACGAGCGGGGCCGGCGCTTCCTTGCCGACGAGCTCGGCGCCTACCCTTCGCCGGAGTCGGAGGCCGTCTATCTCGAGATCCTCCGCAGCTCGGCCGGTGGCTCCGACTCCGAGATCGAGCGCCTCGCAACTGACGGTCGCCGCCCTGAGTCGCCGCCGCAGAACGACGAGCCGCCCCGGAGAGGTCGCGGCAAGGTCGCGCCCGTCATCGCCGGCGCCTTGCTCGTCGGCGGCAAGTGCGACGACTGCGGAGCGACCCTGCCCCAGTACTCCAATTTCTGCCAGGAGTGCGGGCATGCCGTCGAGGCGACTCCGTCCCCGGCGACCTACACGCCTAGCCATCTGCGTGACCAGATTCTCGCCATCCGCAGCGCGATCGAGGGCGAACGGAAACAGGTGAGCGTCCTTTTCTGCGAGATCGTCCGCTCGCCCGAACTGGCGGCGCAGGCTGGCCCCGAGGAATATCACCGGGTCGTCGACCGCTTCTTCGCACTCGCCCTCGCCGAGGTCCACCGCTACGAGGGCACGGTCAACCAGTTCCTCGGCGACGGCTTCATGGCCCTCTTCGGCGCGCCGATCGCCCACGAGGACCACGCACGCCGCGCCGCGCTTGCCGCACTCGCCGTCAAGGAGCGATCCGAGATCGACGTCCGGATCGGGATCAACTCCGGTTCGGTCATCGTGGGCGCCATCGGCGACGACCTTCGGATGGATTACACCGCCTCCGGTGACACAACTGTGCTCGCAGCTCGTCTGCATGGGGCGGCTCGCCCCGGAGATGTGCTGGTGAGTACCGCGACCGCGGGCTACCTCCGTGGTTACTTCGAGCTCCAGGAGACAGAACCGGTGACGGTCAACGAGCGCGCCGTCCACGCATTGCGCGTCATCGGGCGCGGCTCGCGCACATCCCCGATCGACGAGGCACACCAGCAGCTCACTCCCTTCTCGGGACGACACGACGAGCTCGAGTCGCTGCGGCAAGCACTTCGCGCCGCGTCCCGGGGGCAAGGACAAGTCATCGGCATTTCCGGCGATCCCGGCCTCGGGAAGTCGCGCCTGGCCCACGAGCTGCGGCTCGTGGCCGAGGTGGACACCGTCGCGCTTCAAGCTCGTTGCTTGCCCTTCGGGACCGCAGTTCCTTACCTCCCGATCCTCGATCTGGTGAGGGAAGCGTGCGGGATCGCGCCGGAAGACAACCGTGAGGGCGTCGCCGCGAAGATCGGCACGACGCTCGAGGAGCTGGGCGTGGACCCTGATTTCTGTCGCTACGTTCATCACGCGCTCGACGTCACCTCCGGTGACGCTCAGCTGGTCGCGCTCGATCCGGCCACGATGAAGGGCCGAACGTTCGAGGCGCTGCGCAAGCTCTTGCTCGCGAAAGCCAGTCGATCGCTGCTGGTCGTCATCGAAGACGCGCAATGGATCGACCGCACGTCAGAGGAGTTCCTTACCGAACTCGTCGACGAACTGCCCTCCGTCCCGGTTCTCTTGCTCGCGACATA
>VAXD01000083.1:0-7089 GCA_005884155.1 Actinomycetota bacterium
ACCGGAGAAGGGCTACTGGTTCGTGCCGACCGTCTTCACGAACGTCGCGCAGAGCTACCGGATTGCGCACGAGGAGATCTTCGGGCCGGTGTTGTCTGTGCTGACGTTCCGTACGCCGGACGAGGCGGTCGAGAAGGCGAACAACACGCCGTACGGTCTCTCGGCCGGCGTGTGGACGGAGAAGGGCTCGCGGATCCTCTCGATGGCGCAAAGGCTGCGGGCGGGCGTGATCTGGGCGAACACCTACAACCGGTTCGATCCCGCGTCGCCGTTCGGCGGCTACAAGGAGTCCGGGTTCGGCCGCGAGGGCGGGCGGCACGGCCTCGAGCCGTACCTGCGCTTCGAATGAGCGTAGGCTCGACGGAGCTCATCAGAGAGCGGAGGCGCCGGCTTTGCCGGCGCCGGGAGCGGGAATGAGCCGGCTTCCGGTTCGCAAGACGTACAAGCTCTTCATCGGGGGCGAGTTCCCGCGCTCCGAGTCGGGACGCACCTACGAGGCGGAGGGTCAGAACGTCGCGCGCGGCTCCCGCAAGGACGTGCGCGACGCGGTGCGGGCAGCGCGTCTACCGCATCGCCGAGATGATGGAGGCGCGCCGCGCCGAGTTCGCCGAGCTCTCCTCGGGCCCGAAGGAAGTCGAGCGCTCGATCGACCGCGTCGTCTGGTACGCGGGCTGGGCGGACAAACTGGCGCAGGTGCTGGGTTCGTCGAATCCGGTCGCCGGGCCGTACTTCAATTTCACCGTCCCGGAGCCGACTGGTGTCGTCGGGATCCTGGCTCCGGAGGAGCCCGCGCTCGCCGGGCTCGTCTCGCGTGTCGCGCCCGCGCTGGTCGGCGGGAATACAGTCGTGGCCGTGGCCTCGGAAGCGCACCCGCTGGCGGCGGTCGAGCTGGCGGAAGTGCTCGCAACCGCGGACGTCCCGGGCGGGGTCGTCAACATCATCACCGGGCGCCGGGAGGAGCTCGCCCCGGTCCTGGCGAGCCACATGGACGTGAACGCGCTCGACGTCTCCGGCGCCGACGGCGAGGTCGCCGAGCTGGAGCGGCTCGCGGCCGAGAACGTCAAACGCGTCGTGCACGGCGCGCCGGACGACCAGAGCCCGTGGGAGGTCGCGGGCTTCCTCGAACTGAAGACCGTCTGGCACCCGATCGGCGTCTGACCGCGCGGAGCCCAGGCGCCCCTGCCGCCCACGTCGACACCTTGAACTTCCAGGCGCTTTCCCGGAGGATGATGTGCTCTCAACTAACGCTAGAAAGATGACATCGCACACGAATCGCGCCGCCGCCCGGGACCGCCGGGCTCGAATGTCCCCCGCTCGCCGCGCGCGACGCTGTCTGCCGCTCGCGCTCGCCCTCGCCCTCGCGCTCGCACTCGTCAGCGGCTGCGGCGGCGGCGGCAGGTTTCGGCCACGACCCTCTACCCGCGTCTGCTCCCTGCCTCGGCTGTACCGGGCTTCGGCCTGGAGCGCAAGCTCGACTGGAGTAACCCGGTCGACCTCGTTGGCGAGGGCGTCGCCCTTCCGCAGATCACTCATCCGAGCGCGGGTGTCGAGGAGTTCCAGAGCGCACACCTGAAGGGCGCAGTCGGCGAGGTGCTCAATCGGGGCGCCGGGTTCAATGTGACCGCGATCCATCTAGGTGCCGCGAAGTTCGATTCGGCCTCGGACGCAGTCAAGGTGCGCAACTGGATGCACGGCGAGGATCTTCAGCAGCCCTGCTTCAGCATCTGTGCCTTCAGCCCTATGCCCACGAAGGTGCCAGGAGTGCCCGATTCGGCGGCGGTCATCCAGACCACCACAGGGGGCAGACGGGGCTTCGGGCCCGCTAACTATCGCGCCGAGTTCACGATTGGCCCCTACCTCTACTGGGCCTGGTTCCAGGGCAACTCGAGCCCCCAGACCAAGAGCACGTTCGAAAAAGGGCTCGGCCGCTACTACCAGCACGCGAAGCAGCAGAAGAGCTGAGGCGCCAAGCCCGCGCAGGCGACGACGCTTCCGGGCCAGGCTGCGCAGACGGGGAGCGGTGGCCGTAGCTTTGCGCCAGAATTGCGACTTGTGACCGGGCTCCGCCGCTTCAGCCAGGCGATCTCAGAGGGCGACGGCATCTCCGTCGTCGCCGAGGTGGGCAGCGCCGACGCTGCCAGCCGCGCCGAGAGCGAGGGTGCCGAGGGCGTGCTCGTTCACATGCACAGCACGCACGAGCTCGACGCAATCCGTGGGGCGGTCTCGGTTCCGGTGCTCGTCCACTGGACGGGCGATCACTCGTCGACCCTGGTCGGCGCGGATGCGTGCATGGTCGACCTCGGAGAGTGGTCCGGCGACCCGGCGGGTGAGCTCGAGCTCGCGGTACGGGTCGAGGACGAGGAGCAGCTCGAGGAGGCGCTGGAGAAGTTCGACCCCGAGTTGTTCGTGCTCGCCGGCAGGCATGAACGCCCGCTCGAGGGCGTGCTCGACCTGCTGCCCGACGTCCCTGCGGGGAAGCTCGCCATCGCCGACCTGCCCGCGACGACTCGCGCGGACGTCGACGAGCTCGAGCGCGCCGGCGTCGACGCCGTGATCGTCCGCGCGGGAAACGTCGCCGAGCTGATCGGCGAGACGCCGCCCGAGGTCTGAGCACGGCTCGGCCCGTGCGGCCTCGCGAGAGCCTCTGGGGCGGGCCGCGTATGGCCCTGGCCGCGATCGTCGCCGGAGCTGCGGCGCTGCGCGCCATCGGCCTCGGCTACGGGTTGCCGTTCCCGCTCTTCAGCCCCGACGAAAAGAACATCGTCCCGCGGGCGTGGGGGATGGTCCACGGCGCGGGGCTTGACCCTCACTGGTTCGACTACCCGAGCCTGCTGATGTACCTGCTCGCGCCGTTCCAGGCGTGGGAGAGCTCGCCGTCGTACCTGGCGGCGCGGATCGTGGTGCTGATGCTCGCGCTCGGCGCCGTCGCGGCCTCGTGGTGGCTCGGGAGCCGCGCATACGGCGGCCCTGCTGGAGCCGTGGCCGCCGCGCTCGTCGCCGTCGAGGTGACCGAGGTGACGTACTCGCGGATGGCGGTCACGGACGTCCCGCTCACACTCGGCGTCGCCGCGTCGCTCGCGCTGCTCGTCTCGGGCCGGATCGAGCTCGCCGGGCTCGTCGCGGGTCTTGCGACCAGCATCAAGTACCCGGGCGTCTTCCTGCTCGTCCCGCTCGTGATCGCGGCGTGGGGCCGGCCGAGGAGGCTCGCGCTGGGGATTGTCCTCGCGGTCGTCGGGTTCTGTGCGACCAGCCCGTTCTTCGTCGCCCACTTCGGCTCGGCCGTCTCGGACGCGTACCGCGTGCAGCGGCTCGCCCACCAGGGCTGGCTCGGCTTCGAGCACGACCACATCGCTCCGATCGCCTTCATCGGACGGCTCTGGGACGGGCTCGGGCCGGTGCTGATCGTCTGCGGCATCGGGCTCGTCGTCGCGCTCGTGCGTCGCAACCGCGCCGATCTGATCCTGGCCTCGTTCACGATCGTCTACTTCCTCGACCTCTGCACGATCGGCGCGCACTTCGACCGCTATCTGCTGCCGCTGCTACCGCCGCTCGGCGCCCTGGCCGGCCGGCTGCGCGGGCTCGCGCCGGTGACGCTGCTCCTCCTGGTCGTGCCGCTGACCTGGTCGATCCGCGACGCGCGCAAGCTGACGAAGACCGACACGCGCGTCGTCGCGCACCGCTGGATCGAGTCGCACCTGCCGCCCGGCTCGCGGCTCGCCTCCGACCCGTCGCTCACGCCGTTCGCCGGCTTCCGCGTCCTGAAGCTGCGACTGCCGCTTCCGGAGGAGAAAGCGCCGGACCCGAACCGCGACGTCCGACGGCTTCGGCGGGCCGGCGTCCGATACGCCGTCGTCACCGGCGCGATCGCGGACCGCGTCCTCGCCGCACGGAAGCACTACCCGCGCGAGACCGCGTTCTACGAGGCGTTGCGCAAGACCCGCCGCGTCTTCTACATCCAGCCCGGCGGCCGGTATGCGGGTCCGTGGGTAGCCGTCTACCATTTCCCGCAGTGATCCGGGTCGCAGCGGTTGTTCCTCTGGCGGTGCTCGCGATCGTGCTCGCCGGTTGCAGCGGCGGCGACACGCGCGCGGGTGCCGGAGTCGCCAAGGCGAAGCCGACCTGCCTGGACCGGTCCGGGTGGCAGCGCCTCGCGAACCAGATCCGTGCGCCGGTCTACTGTCCCGGCTGGATGCCCGACCCGCTCAACGGCGTGATCGGCGGGCAATGGAACAACATCAACTCGGTCTCGAAGGACCGGAGCTACCTGATCGGCTTCATCTGGTTCGAGCGCGGCAGCGGCGAGCTGCACGTCAACCTGCGCGGGTATCCGGGCCGGACGTCGATCCCGCATTGCCCGGGTGACATCCGCGGCTCGACCGTCCCGTGCTTCGCCGACCCGCACGGCCACGTCCGCGCAAGAGGGATCGACGCGACCGTCTACACGGTGAACCAGGGAGCCGACCAGTGGCACGTGCTGCTGGGGTGGCATCGCGGCGGGTCTCTCTACACCCTCAGCCAGCACGTCGCGGCGCCGCTGACCTACCGGCATGTCGTCGTCGACCTCAAGAAGATGCTCGGCTCGCTCAGCCTCGTCACGCCTGCGGCATGAGGGTCACGCGTCGGGGATTGCTGGCCGGCGCCGCCGCCGGGGCGCTCGGAGCTACCGGGATCTACGAGCTCGTCGACCGGCTCGCCACCTCGCCCCAGCGGGCCGCTGCGCGGGACCTGCTGCCGGAGCAGCACCTGCTCGATCTTCGGGTCGTTCACGACGACGGGATCGCGGTCGTCGTTCCGCCGCTCCACCACCAGCTCGTGACGGGAACGGTGGCAACAGGCGACCTGAGAAGCGCCCAGCACGAGCTCGAGCACGCCCTCGCAGACCTCGACGAGCGGTTCGCTCCGACCGCCGCCGGCCTCGGGGTGACCGTGGCCTGGGGGCTCCCTTACTTCCTCGGTCACGTTCCGGCGGCCTGGGCGGAACACGCGCCGTTCGACCGTCGCGCGCAAAAGCCGGCGCTCCTACCGGCGATCCGCTTTCCCAGCGACCCGCGGAGCACCGTCCTCGAGGAGAACGACGTGGCCGTGCTGATGCGCAGCGACTCGCTCGAGCACGTTTCCGCGGCCGCCAAGAGGCTCTTCGACGATCTCAAGCTCTTCGAGGTGACGACCATCCGCAAGGGGTTCGCGGGCGGCGGCTTCGAGGGGCGGCAGAGCCTGCCGAAACGGATGGCGACAGCCGCGAACGTGCCCGGCGCTGACCTGATCCCCGACACCGCCGAGCTTTTCCTCGGCTTCACCTCGACGCAGTCCGCGAATCTGGGGCCGGGCCGGATCGCGAACCTCGAGACGCTCGGCTACACGGACGCCGCCGGCGGCTACTTCCACGGTGGCACGCACATGCACGTCTCCCACATCTTCGAGGACCTCGAGGCGTGGTTTCTCAACTTCGACTTCCAGCAGCGCGTCGACACCGTCTTCCGGCCGGGATTGAAAGTCCGCGAGGATGCACAGACGGTCGCCCAGGGCGCGGCTCGGGCCAGCAGTGCGAGTGGCGTCAAACGGGACTTCCGCCGCCGCGGCCGGATCGGCCACAGCTCGTCGATCCAGCCGACCTCGAGGCTCGAGCGCGACACGGTCGGCCACGACGGCGACGTCTACCGCAAGGGGACCGCGATCCCGCAGCGGGTGGACTTCAACACGCTCGACAACCCGTTCTTCTGGAGCCGGGACGGCGTCGATCAAGCGGCCTCGGCCGGCGTGCACTTCGTCGTCTTCAACCCGTCCAGCGACGACTTCCACCGCAACCGGCTCGCGATGGACGGCGTTCTTCCTGACGGGACGCGGCTGCCGCTCGCCCCCGGCTCGCGCGCGCAGGGCCTGAACTCCGTGCTGCACACGACCCACCGACAGAACTTCCTCGTCCCGCCGCGTAGGCACCGGTCGTTTCCTCTGGCGGAGCTCTAGCTCAGCCGAAGAAGGCCCGCGCGACCTGGTACCAGTCGTCGGGGACCGTCTTCAGCTCGGCGGTCGCCTCCTCGAGCGAGACGTCCACGATCGCATCGCCCTGCAGCGCGGCCATCCGGCCGAAGCGTCCTTCGTGAACGAGGTCGGCGGCCTTGAGCCCGTACCGGGTCGCGAGCACGCGGTCGCGCGGGGTCGGCGAGCCGCCGCGCTGGACGTGGCCGAGCACGGTCACACGGGTCTCGTAGCCTGTGCGCTGCTCGATCTCCTGCGCCAGCCGAGCTCCGACGCCGCGCTCGGAGAGCCGCACGTGCCCGAACTCGTCGAGCTCGCTCTCGTCCGCGAGGCCTTCGAGCTCGTAGCCCTCCGAGACGACCACGATCGAGAAGTCCTTGCCGCGCTCGTGACGGTGCCGGATGTCCGCGCATGCCTCGTCGAGTGAGATCGGATGCTCGGGGATCAGGATCACGTCGGCACCGCCGGCGATCCCGCTCATGACCGCGATCCAGCCCGTGTGCCGGCCCATCACCTCGACGACCATCACGCGGTTGTGCGACTCGGCCGTCGTGTGCAGCCGGTCGATCGCCTCCGTGCAGATGAACACGGCGGTGTCGAAGCCGAACGTGTAGTCGGTCGCGGAGAGGTCGTTGTCGATCGTCTTCGGGACGCCGACGACCGGAAAGCCGTGCTCCGCGTGGAGCTTCGCCGCGACGCCGAGCGTGTCCTCGCCGCCGACCGCCACGAGCGCGTCGAGCCCCTCGCTCTCGAAGTTCCCGAGCACTGCCTCGACGGCATCCGTCGTGTACGGGTTCGTGCGAGAGGTCCCGAGGATCGTGCCCCCGCGAGGCAGGAGCCCGGTCGTCTCCCGTGGCCCCAGCGGCAGGAACTTCGCCTCGACGAGCCCGCGCCACCCCGCGCGGATCCCGACCACCTCGTGCCCGCGCTCGAAGCACCGCCGGGCAACCGCGCGAATAACAGCGTTCAGCCCAGGACAGTCCCCGCCGCCGGTAAGGATCCCAACTTTCACCGATGCCGAAGGTGGGAATCGAACCCACACGGGCCTCTCGGCCCACCGGATTTTGAGTCCGGCGCGTCTGCCAGTTCCGCCACTTCGGCTTTACGCCAAGG
>VAXD01000083.1:7119-10079 GCA_005884155.1 Actinomycetota bacterium
CGCTCTTGCCGAGCTTCGCTACGGCTTCGAGAGCGAGAAGGAGGGGCTCGCGGGGGAACCATGGGTTCACCCGCGCTCTGCCAGCGCCTTGCCGCTTGCGGTGCGGTCGCGCTGGCTCCATACTCGCGGTGCACTGAGACCGCACGGACCTCGAGACAAGAGAGGTAGAGGCTACGAAGGAGGAGACGTGAGGCGAGGCATCATCGTTGGAGGCGTCATCTCGACTGTGGTACTGGCGCTCGTTGCCGCCGGATGCGGCGGAAGCAGCAAGAGCGGTGGCGGCGGTGGAGGAGGGGGCGGCGCGACCGCGCTACCGGCCTCTTCATGCCAGTCGCTCGTATACGGGGGCTCCGGCAAGCCGGACTTCATCGTTCCTTCGGATCTCCCGCTGCAGGGCTCGGGCCGCACGCAGACCGTGGAGATGACGAACGCGATCCAGTACGTCCTCAAGAACGCCAACTACAAGGCCGGCAAGTACACGGTCGGCTACCAGTCCTGTGACGACTCGACGGCACAGGCCGGCAAGTGGGTTTCCGGCAAGTGCTCGTCGAACGGCAATGCCTACGCTCAGAACAAGAACGTGATCGCAGTGATCGGTACGTTCAACTCCGGGTGTGCCGAGATCGTCATTCCGATCCTGAACCGCGCGCCGAACGGCCCGATGGGCATGGTCAGCCCGGCGAACACGTACGTCGGCCTGACGCACAGCGGCCCCGGAACGGTGGCCGGCGAGCCGGACAAGTACTACCCGTCGGGCAAGCGCAACTACATCCGCATGGTGGCGGCCGACGACTTCCAGGGAGCCGCGGACGCCTCCTTCATGAAGGACCAGGGCGCCAAGAGCGTCTTCATCCTCAACGACAAGGAGGCTTACGGTCTCGGAGTCGCAACGGACACGAAAAACTCGGCGACCAAGCTCGGCCTGAAGGTCGCAGGCTTCACCGCCTGGGATCCCAAGGCGTCGAGCTACGAGGCACTTGCCACTAGGATCAAGCAGTCCGGGGCAGACTGGGTCTACCTCGGCGGCCTCATCTGCGAGAACGGCGCGAAGCTGATCGCCGACATGAAGGCCGGCCTCCCCGGCGTGAAACTGATGGCGCCTGACGGCTTCAGCGATTTCACGGCCAACGGGGCGTCAGGCGTGGGGATGTACATCACCGTCGCCGGCGTGCCGCCGGAGAAGCTGACGGGCACGGGTGCGACGTTCATCAAGAACTTCGGCGCCCAGATCGGCAAGAAGCCGAATCCGTACTCGGCCTACGCCGCGCAGTCGATGGAGGTCGTCCTCGACGCGATCGCGAAGTCCGACGGGACGCGCGCGAGCGTGACGGACAACCTCCTGAAGACGAACGTGACCGACGGCATCCTCGGCACCTTCAAGATCAACGCGAACGGTGACACGACGCGGAACCCGGTCACCGTCTACCAGCAAGTGGGCTCCGGGAAGAGCGGCACGGGCAAGACCTTCAAGGTCGAAATCCCGCCCGCGAGCCTCGTGAAGGCGGCCTAGCGACTGGAGCTACGAAGAGTCACGGGGGAGGGCTTCGGCCCTCCCCCGGGCGTTAGGAGGGTGTGTGGTCACAGAGGCGAGTCCGCGACCGTTGGCGACTAGCAACCGGTTCAGGCCGAGCTTCACAGCCATCGCCGGCCTCACCCTCGTCGCGCTCCTGATCGCCTGGCTCGGCATCAACTTCTACAAGACGCCGAGTGATTTCATCCAGATCTTTTTGATCGGCTTCACGCTCGGCGCGCTCTATGCGCTGATCGCGCTCGGCTACACCCTCGTCTACGGCATCCTCGAGCTGATCAACTTCGCGCACGGCGACGTCTTCATGCTCGGCTCCATGATGGCCGTGACGATCGTCGGGACGACCGGGTTCGGCCTCCACCAAGGAGAGCCCTGGTACGAGCTCTGGCCGCTCGTGATCGTGGCCCTGCTCGTGTGCATGGTGTTCTGCGGCGGGCTCAACGCGACCGTCGAGCTGATCGCGTACCGGCGGCTGCGCAATGCGCCCCGCCTTGCGCCTCTGATCACGGCGATCGGGGCGTCGTTCATTCTCCAGAACGTCGGGCTCGCCTGGAAGGGCCCGAACTACGTGCAGACGGCCGACGTCCTGCCGAAGGGGAACGTCTTCTCGACCCACGGTGTCACGTACACCTGGGAGAAGCTGATCGTCCTGATCGTGACGGTGCCGGTCCTCCTGTTGCTCGTCTGGCTCGTCCAGCGAACGCGCCAGGGGAAGGCGATGCGCGCGACCGCCCAGGACACGGACGCCGCGGCGATGATGGGCATCAACGTCAACCGCACGATCTCGTTCACCTTCCTGATCGCCGGGGCGCTGGCCGGTGTCGCGGGCCTGCTCTACGCGCTCTACGCCGGATCGGTCCGCTTCGACCAGGGCTTCCAGCTCGGTTTGATCGCGTTCACCGCGGCTGTGTTCGGCGGGATCGGCAACCTGCCGGGTGCCGTCCTCGGCGCGGTCCTGATCGGACTGATCCAGGCGTTCAACGAGGGGCTGAACTGGCACTCCCCGGGGAGCGACTGGACCCAGTCGATCGTCTTCGCGCTTCTGATCCTGATCCTCGTCTTCCGTCCCGAGGGCCTCCTTGGCGAGCGGACACCGGAAGGCGGCTAGCGTGGCGCGGGCGCAGACCAACGTGGACACTGCCGCGCTGCAGAACCGCTCGCTGCGAATGGGGATCGGCGCCGTGCTGCTCCTGCTGGCGGTGGCCGCCGAGCACGGCTTCAGCAGCCTCGATCTCTCGACCTTCTACTTCCTCGCCGTCATGGCGATCATCTACGTCCCGCCGTGGGAGAGCGTGCCGGTCGTGGGGCGCTACGCGCGGGCGGGGATCGCGATCATCATTGCGTTCACCTATCCCTTCGTCTGGGACAAGCTGTTCACCGTCCCGGTCTTCGGGGCGTTCCCAAGCGTCTCGACCGGCGTCGTGATGCTCGT
>VAXD01000097.1:0-3864 GCA_005884155.1 Actinomycetota bacterium
GACCCGGAGGAGTCGGCGCGACGCCTACACGAGCCCAGCGACCGGATCGAGCGCGAGGACGCGGCCTTCCGCGTGCGGGTCGACCAGGCCTACCGCGAGCTCGCCGCAGCCTTCCCCCAGCGGATCACGGCGATCGACGGAACCCGGCCCGCGGACGAGATCGCGAGAGAGATCCTTGGCGGCCTTCGACAGCCTTCCTGAGCAGGAGGAGGCGAAGCGCCTCCTCACCGCCGCCCTCGCCGAAGGCGCGGCGCATTCCTACCTCTTCCACGGGCCGGCAGGGGTCGGCAAGCGGCGGGCGGCGCTCGCGTTCGCCTCAGAGCTGCTGGGTGGGGACGCGCGCGTCGAGCGGCGCACGCACCCTGATCTGTACGTGCTCGAGCCGCTCGGCGAGCAGATCCGGATCGATGCCGTCCGCGAGATGCGCCGCGACCTTCACATGCGGCCCTTCGAGGCCGAGCGGCGCGTCTATCTCGTGTTCGGCGCGCACCTGTTGAACGACGAGGCCGCGGACGCGCTGCTCAAGGACCTGGAGGAGCCGCCGGAGTACGCGGTGATCGTGCTCGTCGCGGACGAGGTCGGGCCGCTGCCGGAGACGATCCGCTCGCGCTGCCAGCCCGTGCCCTTCCGGCGGCTGTCAGAGCGGGCCGTGCGTGAGGCGGTGCAGGCCCGGGCGCCGGAGCTCTCGGAGGACCAGGCGACCTCGATCGCGCGGGTTGCCGGCGGGCGGCTCGATCGGGCGGAGCGGCTGCTCGACCCGGCGGCCGCGAAGCGGCGCGTGGAGCTGCTCGAGGTCGCGCGCGCGGTGTACGCAGACGCGGAGTTCGACCCGGGTGCCGCGGCAGAGCGGCTGCTCGAAGGCGCAAAGGCGCGCGCGGCCGAGGCGAAGGAGCGCGAGGAGGCCGCGATCGAAGGGCTCGACCTGCCGGCGCGCGAGGCCGAGCAGCGAGTCCGCCGGGCCGCGCGGGGCGCCGAGCGCGAGGAGCTCCTGGCCGCGCTGGAGGAGCTGGCCGCCTGGTACCGCGACCTCGTCGCCGCCGCTGCGGGCGCGGAGAGCGCTCTCGTCCACGCCGACCGCGCCGCAGAGCTGCTCGAGGACGGCAGCCTCGAACGCCTGGAGGCCGCCGGGCGGGCCGCCGAGCTCGTTCGCGAGACCTGGCGCAACTTCGAGGAGCTCCAGCTCTCGGCGAGCCTGGCCCTCGAGGCGCTGTTCGTCGAGCTCCGCCGCGCCTTTGCCGGCGTGCTCGTCGCTTAAGGGCCTAAGCGAGGCGCGGGCGCCTGGTCTCGAGCTCGTCGAGCAGCCGGTACGAGGCCCAGTTCACGATCCAGATGATCACGACCACGCCGACGTAGGTCCAGAAGCCGTCGATCGAGAAGTTCGGCGCGATCCACTCGGCGAGCGCGACCATCGCGATGTTGATCACCAGCAGGAAGAGCCCGAGCGTGAAGATGATCAGCGGCAGCGTCAGGAACGCGAGGATCGGCTTGATGATCGTGTTAGCGATCCCGAGCACCACGGCGCCGATGATGTAGGCCCAGGCGCCGTTGATCGAGACGCTCGAGAAGATCGCGTCGCAGATCCAGAGCGCGAGGACGTTGATGCCCAGCGCGATCAAGAGGCGGGCCAACAGCATCGGGCGAGTCTACGGAATCCGTCACCGCGAGTCGCCCGTATTCCTTCTCAGAAGGGTGGTGAAGGCGTGAGTCTCTCCCGTAGGACAGTCTGGATCGCCGGAACGCTGGTGACCCTGGTCGTGCTCGCGGTCGTCCTGATCGCCGTCTACTCAGGCGGCGGCGGTGGCGGTGGCGGCGGTTACTAGGCGCCCCGCGAACCGGCTACAGTGAAGAAACCGCCGACGTAGCTCAGCTGGTAGAGCACTTCACTCGTAATGAAGGGGTCCCCGGTTCGAGTCCGGGCGTCGGCTTCCTACTCAAGTCGCCTTTGCGCACGGATCCTCGAGTGCGTTACCTAGGTCCGAGGATCCGTTTCGCGGGCGACCTCTTCCGCGTCGGGATCCTGCTTCTCGATGACGAGGTAGTTCGGATGCCGCTCGACGACGCGTTCGATGTCGGGCACCTCGTGGCCAGGAACCACGGCAAACTGAGTCGCCTTGGCGCGCACGGCCTCGTACTCGTCCACGGTCATCGCGATCTTTTCCACGCAGGCTCCATCGCCGCACTCGCAGCTGAACTCCATCGGGCTCTCGCCTGCTATGAACTGCTCGGCGACCTCGGCGACGTGCTCATTCACCTCTCGGAAGAGGGCTTCGTTGGCGCCGAGGCGCTCCTCGCGTGCTCCCATCGGGCGGATTCTCTGCCACAGAGTCTGACGTTTGCAAGGTTTGGAGTTGGCGACCGGGGAAGGCGTCCTCTGAGCAATAGGTACGTGGGGGGCACTGTCGTGCAGACGGAAGATGTCTTTCGCAGCGCGAACGAGAGAATCGCCCACTTGGTGCGCGAGCACGGCTGGCGGTTCCCTGTCCCGTTCCTATGCGAGTGCGCCGACACGCATTGCTTTGCCCGGCTTGAGTTGACGCTCGAGGTTTACGAGGACGTGCGCTCCAATCCACAGCGCTATCTGACCGCGCCGGGGCACGAGATCCCGGCGGCGAAGGCGATCGAGCCGGCCGGGACCTTTGCCCTGGTCGAAAAGCTGTAACCAAGTCGACAGGGCGCATCTCCGGGCAGGACAATTGCGAGAGCGATTGCAAAGTTCTAAGCTCGAAACGCGACCTGCGGCCAAGGTCTAGACGCGTTCCGCGTTCGAAAGGACGCGTCGCGCACGCCGGACTCCCCCCAACGTGCATGACCTTGGCCGCAATCTCGTTATAGGTCAGGATGCGGGCCTGTCTAGCGTGGGCGGCTTTCTCTCCCCAAGAGAGACTGGAGACTCGCCCCAGTCGCTATCCATCGAAAAGCCGCCCACGTTGAAGCTGACGCTTGACCGCCGCCCTTCTTGCGTCGAGCCTCAACCGCGAGACAGGAGAAGCCGGCCCTTGAGTTAGTTGTCGGGGTCGACCTTTGCGGCTTGCGCGGCTGCCTTGTCGGCTTCCTTGCGCTCGGCTGCTGCGCGGTCGGCGAGCTCCTGCGACAGGCTCTCGCGCTCCTTTGCGCTGCGGTGGCGCTGCTGCGCCTCCTGCCTGAGCTCCTGCGCCTTCTCGCGCTGCTGCGCGACGCGCTTCTCCTTTGCCCGGCGTCCGCCGAGCACGACGACCGCGAGCACTACGACGGCGGCGATCGCGATCACGATCCAGATCCACGTTGACATGGACGCCGTCTTACCCGGCCGCTGAGGCGCCAAACGGAGGTCTTAAGCACTTCATAGGGCACTCACAGGGTCCGTTCAGCTCGCGCTGCGACCGTCTTGGGCGTGCCCGGTTGCGGGCGAAGCGACAGAAAGGAGTCCGAGATGGACGGCAAGACAAGGCGGTGGTCGCTCGAGCGGACGATCGTGATCGCGGCGGTCGCGTTCGGCGTGGCTGCCGGCAGCTACGGCGTCGCGAGCGCGGCGAGCGGCTCGAGCTCGAGCGGGTCGCAGGCGGCGGCCACGAGCGCGCGGCAGCCGTGGGGCCACCAGCGCAGCGACGAGACGCTGCTCACGGGCGATGCCGCCACGAAGGTGCGTGACCTCGCGCTGGCGAAGGTGCCAGGCGGGACGATCGTCCGCGTCGAGACCGACGCCGACGGCAACGCCGCCTACGAAGCGCACATGGTCAAGGCTGATGGCACGCCTGCGACCGTGTACGTGAGCAAGGCGTTCGCCGTCGTCAGCGTGCAGACCGGTATGCCCGGCCCGCCGCCGAACGGCGCGAGCGCCTAGCGGAGCGCGAGCGCGGAGGGGTCGACCGGCCGCTCCGCGCTCAC
>VAXD01000097.1:3892-10415 GCA_005884155.1 Actinomycetota bacterium
CGACGCTCGAGATCTCGTCCACGACGCCCATCCCATTCGTGACGCGGCCGAAGACGGTGTGCTTGCCGTCGAGCCAGGGCGTGGCCTCGGCGGTCACGACGAAGAACTGGCTCCCGTTCGTGTTCGGGCCCGCGTTCGCCATCGCGAGCGCGCCGCGGGCGACCTTGTGGTCGTTGAACTCGTCCTCGAATGTGTAGCCGGGCCCGCCCGTGCCGGTGCCCGTCGGGTCGCCGCCCTGGATCATGAAGTCCGGGATCACGCGGTGGAAGATGACGTCGTCGTAGAAGCCGTCGCGGGCGAGCTTGAGGAAGTTCTCGACAGTCCTGGGCGCGTCCTCGTCGAAGAGCTCGATCTCGATCTGGCCGTGGTTCGTGTGCAGGGTCGCGTTGGTCATCGCGTCAGTCCTCTCTCGGCCAGCTCGGTGGCGGCCTCGTCGAAGCGGTCGGTTGCGGGTTGCGTCTCGAGCCAGGCGGAAAGCTCGGCCAGACCGTCCTCGAGCGCGACCTCCGCGTCGAAGCCGAGCAGGCCGCGGGCGAGCGAGACGTCGGCGAAGCAGTGGCGGATGTCGCCGGCGCGGAAGGTTCCCGGGAGCTTTGGCTCGATCTCCTTGCCGAGCAGGCGGGCGAGGGTCTCGGCGATCTCGAGCACCGAGGTCGCGCGGCCGCTGCCGATGTTGACAGCTCGGCCGTCGGCGCCGTCCTGCTCGAGCGCGAGCCGGAACGCGCGGGCGACGTCAGTGACGTGGACGAAGTCGCGGCGCTGCTCGCCGTCCTCGTAGACGACGGGTGGGCGGTCGTTCAGCAGTCGCGCGGCGAAGATCGCGAGCACGCCGGTGTAGGGGTTCGAGAGCGCCTGGCGCGGGCCGTACACGTTGAACAGCCGCAGCGCGACGGACGGCACGGAGTACGACTCGCCGAACAGCAGGCAGAGGAGCTCCTGGTCGTACTTGGTCAGGGCGTAGACCGAGCTGAGCGCGGGCCGCTTCGTCTCGGGGGTCGGGATCGCGGCGAGCTTCTCGCCGCCGGCGCCGCGCGGCTCCCACTCGCGGCGCTCGAGCTGGTCGCGGGCTCGCTCCTGCGCGGGCCCCGGCTCGTAGGCGCCCTCGCCGTAGATGCTCATGCTGGACGCGACGACGAGCTTGCGCACGCGGTGCTCCGCGAGCGCGCCGAGGAGGACGGCGGTCCCGAGCGTGTTCGCGCCCGCGTACTCGGCCTGCTGGTACATGCTCTGGCCGACCCCGACGCGCGCGGCCAGATGGATCACCGCGTCGACGCCCTCGAGGGCGCCGCGCACGACCTCGTCGCTGCGCACGTCGCCGGGAATCAGCTCGACGTCGTCGTTCAGGTAGTCGGGCCGCTGCGCGTCGCCGTGCACCTGGTCGACGAGGATGTCGAGCGCCCGGACGGCGTAGCCCTCGCGCAGGAGCTCGTCGGCCACGTGCGAGCCGATGAACCCGGCGCCGCCGGTGATGAGCACGCGCTCGGCCACGCGGGGAGGTTACGGGCGGGCGCAGGTTGTTGGTGCGCCTGCCCGGTCACGCGCGGAATCGTGGCGGGTGCGCGGCTACGCAGCCGGGATTTCGGCGTCGTCTCGGCCGAGCTGCTGCTGCCACCACTCCGACTCGCGCCGCTGCAGCTCCGTTTGGGCCTTCGCGACGTACGCGCCGAGGTCGGCTTCCTGCTTGGTGAGCCGTTCCTCGAGCTCGGCCAGCTTTTCCTCGCGCTGCTCGAGCCTGTCGAGCCGGATCTCGTGGTCGGCCTCGAAGCCGGCCTCGCGGAGCTCGAGCGCCGACTCCCGCTCGTCCAGCTCTTTGAGCCGGTCGTGGATCGTCGCCTCCATCGAGGAGAGGCGCTTCTCGCGCCGGTCGACGCGCTGCTTCTGGGAGTCCGTCGTCGACTCGTAGGTGGTCAGCTCGGATTCGCGCTCGGCCAGCGCTCGCTCGCGCTCGTCGAGCTGCGCGGCCCGCTCTTCGAGGTCACGCCCGCGGTTGGCGTCGCGCTCGGCGTGGGCGAGCGAAGCCTGCAGCCGGTTCAGCTCGGCCTCGCGTGCGGTCAGGTCGAGCTCGCGCTGGTCGAGCTGCGCAGACCGGGCGACGGCCTCTTCGGCCACGCGCCCCTTGTCGCTGAGGTCGCGCTCGAAGCGCTCCGCGTCGTTCCGGAGCTTCTCCTGGCGGAGCAGGATGTCCCCCTCACGCTCGCCGATCGCCTCGTCCTTGGCGGCGATGCGCGCGGCCTCCTTCTTCAGGTCGTTCTCGCGCGTGGCCAGCCTCCGCTCGCGCTCGGCCATCTCCTTGTCCTGCGCCCGGAGCTCGTTGTCGCGCTTCTCTAGGGCGCGCTCGCGACCCTGAAGGCGGGCGTCCGCCGCACGGTCGCGAGTGTCGAGCTCCTTCTCCTTCCTTTCGAGCTTCTTCTCGCGGTCGGCGAGCGCCGAGAACTGTTTCGAGAGCTCGGATTTTGCCTTGTCGCGGTCGCGGTCGGCGCCTTTGAGCTCGCGCAGCCGCGACTCGGCCTGCTCCTGCCGTTCGGCTGCGAGCTGCTGCTCGGCCGAGAGCTCGGCCTGGAGATCGGCCACGCGTGTGTGCTCGACCTCGATCGCATCGCGCTCGGTGCGAACCTTCCGCTCCCGCTCCTCGAGCTCGACCTCGAACTCCGCCAGCCGCGCTTCACGCTCGTCGAGCGTGGACGCTCGGACGGCGAGCTCCTGTTCGGAGCTCATGCCGTCGCTGTAGGCCTCGGTCTGCTTCTCCAGACGCAGCCGGAGCGCCTCCTCCCGGCGCCTCGCAGCGTCCAGCTCGGACTTGAGCGCGCTGACGTCCGCGCTGACGGCGAGCGGCTCGCCTTCCCCTGACGGCCGCGCCGTCAGCTCGAATCGCAGCTCGACGTTCGGCTGTCCCTGGGCCTCGGGCGTGTCGGCCATGGTCGCCTCCGGTTAGAAGATCTTGGAGAGGTTGAGGAACGCCGGCCCCAGGATCACGAGGAACATGGCCGGAAAGATGAAAAACACGGTCGGAAAGAGCATCTTGATCGGCGCCTTCATCGCCTTCTCCTCGGCGGCGGCCTGGCGCTTGAGCCGGCTATCGGTTGCCTGCACGCGCAGGATCCGGCCGAGTGAGATGCCGAGCTGGTCGGCCTGGATGATCGAGCGAACGAAGGCGCTCAGCTCGGGCGTGTCGGTGCGGTCCGAGAGCTTCTTGAGCGCGTCCTGGCGCGACTCGCCGATCCGGATCTCGCTCAGCGTCAGCGCGAACTCGTCCGTCAGCGGTCCCGACATGTGCTCCGTCAGCTTCGAGAGCGCGCCGTCGAAGCCCATTCCCGCCTCCACACTGACTGCCATCAGGTCGAGGGCGTCGGGCAGCTCGGCGCGGATCTGGTCCCTGCGTGCCCTCGCCTTGGCGGACAGAGCGAGGTCGGGGACGATGAAGCCGACGCCGGCGAGCATGAAGGGGAAGAGCAGTGCCCCGCCCGGGCCCGTGACGGCGCCGCCGAAGACGACGCCCAGCACGGCTCCGCCGATCGCCAGGCCCGACTTGAAGGCGAGGAAGTCCGTCGGCGAAAGGGTGCGTCCGACTCCCGCTGCGAGGAGACGCGCGCTCACGCCATCGACCGTCGTCTTCGGGTGCAGCTTCAGCGTCCAGTTGGCGAGGCGGTTGGCGAGCGGTACGAGTACTCGCTCCTGGAACGGCTGCTGCTGCCCTTCACCTCGACCGACGCGCCTCTTGCCGTAACGCGCGGCCCGCCGGACCGAGATGCGGCGCTCGCGCGCCGGGAACGTAACCGCCTCGCCGACCAGGTAGACCGACGCTGCGAGACAGATGAGACCGATGAGGATCACGATGAGCATCAGCTACCCCTTGAAGGAGACGATCTTCCGAAGGATCAGAGACCCGAACGCCATCATTGCCAGGCCGACGAAGATGAGCTTGTGCCCGGTCGACGTGTGGTAGAGCGGGTGCATGTAGTCCGCGTTGACGACGGTCGCGACGAACCCGAGGAAGAACGGCAGCCCGACGAGCGTGTAGGCCGACGCTCGGCCCATCGCAGTCAACGATTTGATCTTGCGCGTGAACTGCTGCCGCTGCCGGACGGTGTCCGCGACCATGTCGAACAGCCCGGCCAGGCTCCCGCCGACCTGGCGCTGGATCATGACCGCCGTGATCACGAAGGAGAAGTTCTTGGAGCCGATTCGCTCGGCGGTCTCCGCGAGCGCGTCGTCCATCGGCCGTCCGAGCCGTGTGTCGGTGATGACCCGCCCGAGCTCCGTGCTGGTCGGCTCATGGCCCTCGTCGACGATCGTCTGGATGCCCTGCTTGAAGCTGTGGCCGGCCTTCAGCGAGGCGGCCATCGTGACGAGTATGTCGGGAAGCTGGTCGTCGAAGGCGGCCATCCGGCGGCGTGCCTTGAACGCGACCCAGCCGTAGGGCAGGAACATGCCGACCGCGAGTGCGACGAGCATCTCGAGCGACGAGCGACCGGCGACTCCGGCGAACACCATCAGCAGGAATCCCGAGCCGGTCATCAGGTACATGAACTCGACAGTGCGCAGCGGGACGGCTGCGCGCTCGAGCTGGGTGTGGACGCGCTTCCACGGCTTGCGGTGTCCGAACGCCTGCTCGGTCACCCGGAAGAGGCCGGCGAACGCGGCGAGCCGCTCGCCCCGTTCCTGGCGTTTGCGACGCGGGCCGCCCTCGACGTGCGGGGCGAGGCGCGACTTGATCCATGACCCCTTCGCGCCCATCATCGCGAAGCCGGCTGCGGTGAGGACGAGGAACGCGACGATCAGCGTCAGGACGAGGCCGCCGAGCGGGGTGTAGAAGGGAGTCGGCAGCGTGTTCGAGCTGGGCGGCGCGGCTGCGAGCGTGCCGGGCACCGTGACGTTGGCCGACGCCGCGCCTTCCGGGTCGAGCGCAACGCGAATGTGGACCTTGTCACCCGGCCGGGCTGACGTCACGTACGAGAGCTGCCACGTCCGCTTCAGCTCGGCCGCGATCGAGGCGTAGATGCCGTTCAGCGCCGAGCTGCTGGCTGCGTTGTGGTACGTCCCGCCGGTCGCGGCGGCCATTCGCTGCAGGTCGGCCTGCGCACTGCCCGTGGCGGCGATACCGATCGGATAGATCAGGATGCCCGCCTTGCGCGCCGCGGCGAGCGCGGCGTTCAGCGAGCTGTGGCTGGAGGCGTCGTTCCCGTCCGTGAGGAGTACGAGCACCCGCGCGCGGTCCTTCTCGGTCTTGAGCATCCGCGTCGCGACCGCCACTGCGTCGTAGAGCGCGGTTCCGTTCTTCGAGTCGATGTCCAGCACGTTCAGCGCGTCGTCCGCGTCGATCGTGGAGGTCGAGAACTTCGTCAGCTGCACCGCGTGCGAGCCGAAGACGACGACGCCGACGCGGTCGGAAGGCGCCTTCGAGGCGACGAAGCTGCGCGCCGCCCTGCCCGCGTCGCCGATCTTCTGGCCCGCCATCGAGCGGGAGCGGTCGACGGCGACAACGACGCTCTTGGCGGAGGCGAGGTTCTGCGCGCTCAGGTCGATCACGCGCCGGCCGTTCTCGGTCAGCGTCGGCGCGCTGTCGGAGGCAACGGGCGCGACGAGCGTCGCGCGGAAGGTGGGGTAGCCGCTGACATCGACGTTGCGCAGGCTGATGCCCTTCGGCGCGCCCGCAGCGATAGGAGCGAGCGCACCGGCGATCGCGAGTACGAGCAGTCCGCGCTTCACTCGAACCCGCCGTAGCTCGCGTTGACGTAGTTCGAGCGGAAGCTCGCCTGGTCTCCGAAGAAGCTTGGCGGCAGGACGACGCCGTTCGCGGCCATCTTGTCGAGGAACTGCGGTTTCAGGCCGGTCGACTCGAGCTCGCCAAGCAGGCGGACCGGCTTGCCTGCGTTGGAACTGTCCTCGTCCGGTGGGCGTGCGACGTAGACGTCCTGGAGCGTGACGACGTCCGATTCCATCCGCATCACCTCGGTGATGTGCGTGATCCGACGCGAGCCGTCGACGAGGCGCGCAATCTGGACGAGCCCGTCGAAGGCGCTCGAGACCTGCTCGCGGATCGCGCGGTGAGGCAGCTCGACGCCCGCCGTCAGGACGAGCGTCTCGAGCCGCGAGAGCGCGTCGCGCGGCGAGTTCGCGTGGATCGTCGTCAGCGAGCCCTCGTGGCCCGTGTTCATCGCCTGGAGCATGTCCAGGGTCTCTGCGCCGCGGACCTCGCCGACAATGATCCGGTCGGGCCGCATGCGCAGGGCGTTGCGGACGAGCTCGCGGATGCGGATCTCGCCCTCGCCCTCGATGTTCGGCGGGCGCGCCTCGAGCGTGATCACGTGCGACTGCTGCAGCTGGAGCTCGGCAGCGTCTTCGATCGTCACGATCCGTTCGTCGTCGGGCACGAAGGCCGAGAGCGCGTTGAGGGTGGTCGTCTTACCGGTGCCGGTTCCGCCGGAGATGAGCATGTTCAGCTTCCCGCGCACGCACGCGGAGAGGAACTGAGCCGCCTCCGGGCTGACGGTGCCGAAGTCGATCAGGTCGTCCATCGTGTACG
>VAXD01000097.1:10447-13146 GCA_005884155.1 Actinomycetota bacterium
CCGCGCAGCGAGAGCGGTGGGATGATCGCGTTGACACGGCTGCCGTCCGGGAGACGCGCGTCGACCATCGGCGACGCCTCGTCGACGCGGCGGCCGACCTGCGAGACGATCTTGTCGATGATCCGGAGAAGATGCGCGTTGTCGACGAACGTGATCGCGGCCGGCTCGATCTTGCCGTTGCGCTCGATGTAGATCTGGTCGTAGTTGTTGACCATGACCTCGGTGATCGAGTTGTCGCGGAGCAAGGGCTCGAGCGGCCCGTAGCCGAGGATGTCATCCGTGATCTCGCGCGTGATCTGGCGCCGTTCCTCGCGGGTCAGCGGGGTGCGGTCGATCGCGAGCTGCTCGGTGACGACGCGCAGCACCTTCTCGGCCAGGTCGTCGGCGGTGGCGGCACCGTCCTCGGACCGGCCGGCGGCATACAGCTGCGGGCCGAGCTTGGCGATGCACGCGTGGTGGATGTGCGTCTTCAGGTCGGCGTACGGGTCCGGCCGGCGCTCGACCGGCTCGGGCTGGTGTCCGACGAGCGAGAGGGCATCGCCACTCGGGCCGTTCGTCGAGCCGTTCTGCCGGTGTAGTCGGTCGTGGAGACCCACGGCTATGACCGCCCGAGACTGGCCAGGAAGCTCTTCTTCTGCTTGGCCGCGGCCTGGTCGGCGACGAGTTGCTTCGCCATCGCCCGCACCGCGCGCGAGAAGTCGGCCTTCGAGTCCGACAGGACCGCCGGGTTCCCCCGGTTGACCGCGATCGGCACCGAGCGGTCGCTCGGCACCTCGTAGGCGATCTCGCGCTCGAGGGCGGCCTCGACCTCCTTCGGCTTCATCCCGACCTTCGAGTTCGCCCGGTTGAGGACGAGCTTGATGCGGTCGGGCGGGAAGGAGAGGAGCTCGAGTGTCTGCAGGCTGAGCCGAACGTTCTTCAGCGTCGGCACGTCCAGCCCGCAGAGGAGCAGGAGCTCGTCGGTCCGGTCGAGCGTGGCCAGCATCGGCCCGTGGAAGAAGGGCGAGGTGTCGACGACGATCACGTCGTACGACTCGCGTGCAACCTCGAGCAGCCGTGCCAGCTTCGCCTCGGTGACCAGCTCCGCGTCCTCGGGGCGCAGCGGCGCCGGCAGGACGTCGAGGCCGGAAGCATGGCGGGTCGTGTAGCCGGCCAGCTTCTCCGAGTCGAGCTCGCCTGGAGCGGTGACGAGGTCGTAGATCGTCTTCTCCGGCTCGATCCCGAGCATGATCGCGGCGTCGCCGAACTGCAGGTCGAGGTCGAGAAGGAGCGCACGCTTGCCCCAGTGCTTCGCGAGCGAGGTACCGAGGTTGGTTGCCGTCACGGTCTTGCCGGTCCCGCCCTTGGGCGAGAACACCGTGACCAGCCGCCCGTGCCGACGGTCGCTTCCGTTCAGCCGCTTGCCGACGTGGCCTGCCTTGCGGATCGCGAAGACGACGTTGTCGGTCAGTTGCGGCAGAAGCAGGACGTCGGCGACGTCGTGCTCGAGCGCATCTTCGAGCAGCGCCGGCGAGCCGTTCGAGGCGAGCAGGACGATCGGCGCCCTCGTGTGCTCGCGGAGGGCTGCGATCTCGTTCACCGGCAGCGTTGCCGAGCGGGTGGCGTGCAGGACGACCTGGAGGTGGCCGCCTGTCAGCGTCGGCGCCGCTTCGCCCACCTGAGCCGCGGAGCCCACGAGCTCGACTTCGGGGTGGTTCGCGAGTGAGTCGCGGAGGTCCGGCAGCCCGTCGCAGTCGCCCGTGACGTAGACCCGGGCGCGCTCGCGGGTGCTGGGAGAGTTCTCGATTCGCGTCTGTTCGAGCATTACTTGCCTCCCCTCAGTCGGCTGAGGTAGCGCTTGATCCAAGCGGGGCTGAGGCCGTCGCGAAGGATCGTCCAGACAGTGGTGACGCTCTCCGGGCTGTCCGCGTCGTGGACGGGCGGGCGGAGAGCCAGGTGCCAACCGGCGCCGGTCGTGTCGGCACTGCGATTGGAGAGGACGTGCTGGAACTTTTGCGTCTGGCTGTCGGTCATCGCGAGCATCACCGAGAAGTTCGAATTCGTGCCCGTGAGCTTGGTCCCGGTTGCCGGCGCGTTGGGTGCCTGCAGGACTTTCATGTTGCGCAGAACGACGCGGCTGAACTCGCAGTCCTGCCCGCACTGGAGGCTTGCGACAAGGTCGACGTGGTCGCCGGCGCGCAGCGTTCCCGCGAGGACCTGGTCGTCGTTGCCGGCGAGCTGGAATGCCCGCATCGTCCCCGAGAGCTCGGCGCGCACGCCGTTCCTGGAGACAGTGCTGAAGCGGCGAGTCGTCACCTGCTCGCCCTGCATCGTCCGCTCGCTGGCGACGAGGCCGGTGAGCTGGTCAGGCTTCGTGATCGCGCCCGGAATGACGGTCCGCTTCGGGACCTGCTCTGTCGACAGCAGCTTCGCTGCCGCGCCACCGGTTGTCCCCTGAGGGATGTCCCGCTTGGCGACGTATACCGTCACCTGGTCCTGGCCGCTCTGGACGTGGCGCTTGTAGCTCGTCACGTAGAAGCTGGTGAGGAGCGCGGCCACAGCCGCGAGTGCGACTGCGATTGCGATGTTCCTGACTCTGTATGTCGTCGCTGTGGTCTCTCTCCTGGGAGGGTTATTTGACGAGCTGGATCTTGTGGACGCCTAGGTCCGTGCAGCCGCACGAGGTCACCTGGACTCCGTCGGCGAGGTATTTGGTGAAG
>VAXD01000097.1:13196-20497 GCA_005884155.1 Actinomycetota bacterium
GAACCCGACCCAGCCGATGATGTCGTAGACGGCATTCGAGCCCGGCCCCTTGAGGATGCGGTACACCGGGAACAGCACTTCCTTGCCGATCACCGCGTCCAGGGAGGCATCGAACTGCGAGTTGTTGAAGTTCGCCGAGGGAGCCGAGTTGTAGTGGCCGAGCGGCAGGTAGTCCGGATAGCCGTTCAGCAGCCAGCCGGCGAGCGTGCCGGCGCCGATGTTCCCACCGGAGTTCTGGTCGAGGTTGATCAGGCCGAAGGCGCCCGATGCGTTGCCCGAGCCCGGCTGGTGGATGTCCTCGAGCGGGATCGTCGTCTGCACCCCGTTGGTCGGGTTGCATGTGATCGGGTTCCCGTTCTTGCAGTTCAGCAGCGGGTGCTTGTAGTAGACGGTGATCGGCGCCACGTAGCGCGCCTGGGAGACCGCTTCGGACGTTGCCGTCGCGGTCGCGCCGACGGTCACCGAGCTCTTGCCGGAGAAGAGCTTGGAGAAGAAGGTCGGCGCCGTCCGCTTGACGGTGACCGTGATCGAGTCGTTGGGCGTGATCTGGCTCGAGAACGTGATCACGCCGGTCCCGATGCCTCCGTTCTTGCCCGCGTACTGCTGTGCGAGGCCCTTCGCGTTGGTCGTGTCGGGGAGCCCCTGCGCTCCGGCGAGTGCAGCGGCGTCGGCCGTCGACTGCGCGTCGCGCTTGGCGCGGTACCACGAGCCGACGTCCAGGACGAGGGCTGCCAGCCCGAGCAGGACTGTGAGGAACACGACGGTCAGGACCGTCGCTTGTCCGTGTGTGCTTCGAAGTCTCATTCCACTCTCTCCGTGGTCGTGCTCGAGAGGCGACCCGCCTTGACGACCTTCCCGAGAAGGCTGATTTGGTAGGGGTAGGTAGCGGTGACCTTGACGTCCGCGCCCGGGCCCCACGTCGAAGTGCAGCTCGGAGTCAGCTTCGAGGTGTCGAGGCCGGCGGCCGAGTCCTTGACGGCTTTCAGGCATGCGGACTGAGCCGCACTCGCGCCCAAGCGTCCGGACACGACGGCCTTGCGAGCGCCCGCGCGCGTCGAATCGGTCAGCGTCACGTAGTTGTTGAAGACGATCCCGAACTGGATGACCGCAAAGAGGAGCAGCGCCAGGATCGGCAAGACGAGCGCGAACTCGGTCAGCGACTGGCCTCGTTCGGATCCAAGCTGGATTTTGCGGTGATGTCTCGGGTTCACGGGAGTCTTTCCTTGTTGCTGTCGAGGGGGGGTTGGGCCCCTTCCGGAGAAGGGGCCCCTTACGAAGAACTACTTGCGACTAGGGGAGGATCCCAGTGACGCGATCGAGCGCGCCGCTGATTCCGCCGGAAAGAGCAGTCAGCGCGACGAGCACGCCGATGGTGATCACGGCCAGAACCACGCCGTACTCGGCCATCGTCTGCCCCTCCTCGCGCCGGCGCAGCGAGTCGGCGGCGACCTGCACGAAGGCGAAGAACTTCAGCATCTAATTCACCTCCCTTCTGACGTCGACACGCACGCCAGCGCGTGCGCCCTTCCCACGGGAAAGGTTGGGAGTACTTGACGGCTGAGGCCGGAGAGGAAGCTGATTGACCCTGTAAGCGATGCGTCTGGTCACGCGGAAGAAACCTCCGACAAGTGGTCGGCGTGGCCGCGCCGCCTTTCTGGCTCAGTGCGCCGATCATCGGCTCGCTTGTGGCGGGCGGCCCATCCCCCGAGCGGGTGATCCGCGGACGAGTTCCCCAAATCGGGGGAGAGGGCGGGGCCGGGCGGGCCGATATCGCTCCCACGTCCGACTAACGGACCTCAAAACGAGATTCGCGCCGATGTGGCGGCCTTCGGCGCCCGACCAACGGGAGCTAAAGGCAATGCCACGACGGAACTCTTTGACCAGGCGGCTTCTCCTTTTCGGCCGCGGATGGGACGAGTGGGACAGGACGCCGCTGAAGCAGCAGCCTGAGCAGGCAGCTCCGAAGCAGAAGAGCGGTCGGCGCTTCGCCACGACCCTCTCCTTCTGCGCCCTCTTCTTCGCGGGCCTCGCGCTCTCCGCGGGTGCCGGCAACAGCGTTCGTGGGCTGCTCCAGAGCAGCTCGCCGGACGGCACGAGCTCGAGCTCGCTCGAGACGACCATGACCGCCGCCGACGCGCTGCCCACTCAGCACGTGCAGGGCGTCGTCCACGCGGCGGGCCTGGAGTCGGCCGTCCACGCGACCGCTGCCCAGGTGCAGGCGCCGCAGCAGCGCGCGGTGCACGCGACCTCGGCCGTTCGTCCGACCGCGTCCAGCGCGTCCGCGACCGGCAAGACGCAGCACGCGCGCGGGACCGCCGGCGCACGTCCGGCCGCGCGGGGCGTCGCCGGCCGCCAGGCGAAGAAGCCCTCGCGTGCCAAGCCCGGCCGGCCTGAGAAGACCCAGCCGCTCGACGCCGAGGGAACTCTTCCCGGCGCGACCGTCTGGCTCTACCAGGCCGCGCCCGACCCGACTCCGCCGGCCGCGCGCTTGCGCCTCACGTTCGCGCGTCAGCTCGTCGCGCAGTCACGGGCCGCGCACGTCGACTGGGCGCTCGTTCTGGCCGTGCTTCGAGCGAAAGGCCAGAACGGTCGCGCACCGGCCAGCGTCGCACAGCTCCACTCGCTCTCCTTCAAGCTCGCGAGCGTGGGCGGGCGGGCGAACGGCTGGGCCGCCGCGCTCGCGTACTCGAGCCAGGCTCCTTTCGCCGACCGCGTCGTGGCGCTGCGCCACTACTACCGCGCGGTCGGCATGCCGAGCCTCGTCTACGGGCTGCTCTCCCAGAAGCGCGATCTCGAGGACCGCGTCCTGCACGACTCACGGCTGTCGATCTACCCGGGCGGCCGGAACGACGTCGCCGCTCACAAGGTCGACGTCCGCGTGCTCGCGGTCATGCTCTACCTGGCCGACACGTACCACTCGGTGATCGTCTCTTGCCTGATCAGCGGCCACCACCTCTACGCGCGGCCGGGCGTCATCTCGGCGCACATCTTCGGCCGAGCCGTGGACATCGCCGCTCTGAACGGGGAATCGATCTACGGGCACCAGCAGCCCGGTGGGATCACGGAGCAGGCGGTTCGCTCGCTGCTCCTGCTGCCGCCGGAGATGATGCCCGCGCAGATCATCTCGTTGCTCGGGCTCGGCGGGCCGTCCTTCCCGCTGGCCAACCACTACGACCACATCCACATCGGGTATTGACCTGATGGCACTACCTGAGATCGCGCTTGCGAATGACGACGGCACCGTCGTCTGCGAGCGGTGCCTCCTCGCGGAGACACCGCTCGCGCGCATGCGCGGGCTGCTGGGCCGGAGCGGCCTTCCGGCTGGGGAGGGGTTGCTGCTCCGGCCCGCCGCTTCTATCCACATGGCCTTCATGCGCTTCCCGATCGACGCGGTCTTCCTCGACTCGACCGATCGCGTCGTCAAGGTCGTCGCGGAGCTGAAGCCGTGGCGGATGGCGGGCTGCCGGGGCGCCCGGGCGGTGCTGGAGCTCCCGGCCGGCGAGGCTTCGCGCCGCGGGCTCGTTCCCGGGATGTCGCTGACGCAGGTCTGGCGAACCGCCGGCGCCCGGCGCCCGCGCGTGCTCCCCTCGCTTTAGCTGTTTGACGCGGAAGGGCGCGGCGGGCCATCGTTCCCGCCGTGGACCCGGCTTCGGTCAGCAAGGTGGCGGCTCGGGCGCGCACGGAGAACTTTCCCATCGCGTCGCTGCTCTTTCCACGAGCTGTGCGGCCGCACCTGCGGGCGATCTACGGATTCGCGCGGCTCGTCGACATCCTCGGTGACGAGTTCGAGGGCGACCGGCTTGCCGCGCTGGACGAGCTCGAGCGGGAGGTCGACGCCTGCTACGAGGGCGAGCCGACCTGGGCCGTCATGCGGGCTCTGCAGCCGACGATCCGCGCGTGCTCGCTCCCGCGGGAGCCGTTCGTGCGCCTGATCGAGGCGAACCGGATGGACCAGCGGATCTCCCAGTACGCGACCTGGGCGGACCTGAAGCACTACTGCGTCCACTCGGCAGATCCGGTCGGGCGGCTCGTGCTCGGTGTGCTTGGCCGAGACGAGCCTGAGCTCGTCGCCCTTTCCGACGACGTCTGCACAGGGCTGCAGCTCGTCAACTTCCTCCAGGACGTCCCGCGTGACCTCGCGCTCGGGCGGGTGTACCTGCCCGCGGAAGACCGGGCGTGCTTTCGGGTGACCAGGCTCGACGAGCCGAGCGCGCTGCTCAAGGGGTTGCTCCGGTACGAGGCGGCCCGGGCGCGCGGCTTGCTCGACTCGGGCGAGGAGCTTGCCCGGCGTCTCGGCGGGCGTATGGGTCGCGCGGTCGCGGTCTTCGGGCGAGGCGGTCACGCGGCGCTGGACGCGCTCGAGCGCGCGGACTGGGACATCTTCAACGGCAGGCCGCGTCCCTCCCGGGCCCGGCTCGCCTTGGCGGCGATCCGATGAGCGTAGAAGCCGCCTACGCCGAGGTGGAGCGAATCACACGCCGCGAGGCGCGCAACTTCGCCTACGGGATCATGGTGCTGCCGCGGCAGAAACGCCGCGCGATCGCCGCGATCTACGCCTTCGCGCGGCGCGTGGACGACGTCGCCGACGGCGAGCTCCCCCGCGAGGAGAAGCGCGCCCGGCTCGAGCAGCTTCACGCCGACCTCGACGGGCCGGGATCAGATCCCGTCTTCGTCGCGCTTGCCGACGCCCGCGCTCGCTACGCGGTGCCCGACCAGGCACTCCACGACCTCGTCGACGGCGGGTTGCAGGACACCGAGCGGGCGCGTTACGACACGTTCGAGCAGTTGCTGGGCTACTGCAAGCACGTCGCAGGCGCGGTCGGCGTCGCCTGCGTGGCCGTCTACGGCTCGGACGACCGCGAACACGCGGAGACGCTCGGCGTCGCGCTCCAGCTGATCAACATCATGCGAGACGTGCGCGAGGACTGGGAGCTCGGGCGCGTCTACCTGCCGCAGGACGAGCTCGCCGCCCACGGCGTCGACGAGGATGCGATCGCCGCGGCCCGCGTCACGCCCGAGTGGCAGGCGCTGATGGCCTTCCAGGCCTCGCGCGCGCGCGCGTATATGAAGGAAGGGCTGGAAGTGCTCGACTCGCTCGACGGTCGCAGCGCTGTGTGCGTCAGCACCTTCGCGGGTCTCTATCGTGCGACACTTGACCGCATCGAAGCTCACGGATTCGACGTGTTCGACGGCTCGCTGCGGCTTTCGCCGCTGACCAAGCTGCGCACCGTGGGGGCGGCGCTCCTGCGATGAAGGTGGCGGTAGTCGGCGGAGGGCTGGCGGGGCTGAGCGCCGCGCTCGACCTCGCGGACGGGGGTCACGACGTCACCCTCCACGAGGCGCGCCCGACGCTCGGCGGCGCGGTGCACACGCTGCCGCGGCGGGAAGGCGATCCCGAGCCGCCGCCGGACAACGGCCAGCACATCGCGCTCGGCTGCTTCCGTGAGTACCTGCGCTTCCTCGAGCGTATCGGCGAGGGCGGCTCCGTCAGGCGGCTGCGGCTCGAGCTACCGGTGATCGACGAGCGCGGCCGGCACGCCACGATCAAGCGCTCGCCGACGGCGCTCCTGCGCTACCGGCACGCCCCGCTGCGTGACCGGCTCGCGATCATGCGGGCCCTTCTCCGCTGGAGCCAGACGCCTCACGCCGAGACCTTCGCTGACGAACTGCGCGCCCGCGGCCAGTCCGACCGGGCGATCGAGCGCTTCTGGGACGTCTTCATCCGGCCCGCCCTCAACCTGCCGGCCGAAGAGGCGAGCGCGGAGGCCGGGCTCTTCACCGTCAAGACGGCACTGCTCGGCGAGCCCGAGGATGCGGACATCGTTCTCCCCACGCGACCTCTCGGCGAGATGCACGGCGAGGCTGCCGGCCGGGCGCTCGAGGCGGCCGGCGCGGCGATCGAGACCGGAGCCCGGGTGGACGACCTGGACTCACTGGACGCCGACGCGGTCGTCGTAGCCGTCCCGCCGGAGGAATCAGCCCGTCTGCTCGGGGGCGCCGGAGCTCGAGCACTCGCCGATCGTGAGCGTCCATCTCCTCTTCGACCGGCAGCTGCTGCACGCGCCGCTCGCAGCGCTACTCGGCAGCCCCGCGCACTGGATCTTCAACCGCGGCCTCCTGACGGGCTCTGATCCGCGCTACGTGACGGTGGTCTCCTCCGGAGCACCGGAGCTGGAGGCGCTCAGGGGACGCGAGCTCGTCGACCTCATCGCCGGCGCCGTCACCGAGCGGCTCGGCGCGGCGGAGCTGCTCTGGTCGCGGGTCAGCCGAGAGCCGCGGGCGACGATCGCCGTCACGCCGGGCAGCGAGGCGCTTCGGCCCGGGCCGCGGACGAATCGCCCGAACCTCGTTCGCGCCGGTGCCTGGACCGCCACCGGCTGGCCGGCAACCATGGAAGGCGCCGTCCGCAGCGGCCGCGTCGCCGCTCTCGCGCTCTCCCGGACGCGAGCCGGAGTGCCCGCATGACCGTCGCTCCGGAGCGGATCGAAACGCGCCTCGACGAGGCGATCGAGGCCGCGACGAAGCGCCTGCTCGAGCTCCAGCACCCGGGCGGCTGGTGGGTCGGCGAGCTCGAGTCGAACGCGACGATGATCGCGCAGCACCTCTTCTGGCACCACGTCCTCGGCCTGCGCACGCGCGAGCTCGACCGCAAGATCGCGAACGAGCTGCTCGCGCGGCAGCGGGACGACGGCACCTGGTCAATCTGGTTCGAGGGCCCGCCTGATCTTTCGACCTCGATCGAGGCGTATGCCGCGCTCAAGCTCGCGGGCGACGACCCAGGCGAGAAGGCGCGCGACTTCATTCGCAGCGAAGGCGGCGTCCCGAAGACGAGGATCTTCACGAAGTGCTTCCTCGCCCTGCTCGGCCAGTGGCCGTGGCAGCGCATCACGCCGATCCCGGTCGAGCTGATCCTGATGCCGCCGGGCTCGCCGTTCTCGATCTACGACTTCTCGTGCTGGGCGCGCGGCACTTTCGTCCCGCTGTCGGTCTGCCGCGCGCTGCAGCCGGTGCGCGGAGCGGAGCTCGACCTCCAGGAGATCGGGGCGCGGCCTGGCCGCAGCCGCCGCCCCTACCTCTCGAGGATGAAGCGCGTCGCGATCCGCGAGGCCGAGCGCTGGGTGCGCGAGCACCAGGAGGCCGACGGCTCGTGGGGCGGGATCCAGCCGCCGTGGGTCTGGTCGATCCTGATGCTCGTCGCGCTCGGGCACGGCTTCGAGGACGAGACGCTGCGCCGCGCGGTCGGGGGCTGGGAAGGATTCACGATCGACGAGGGCGATCGGCTGCGGCCCGAGGCGTGCTAG
>VAXD01000233.1:0-1523 GCA_005884155.1 Actinomycetota bacterium
CAGGGACGCCTGAAGAAGGCGGCGGAGACAGAGCGGCGGCGGGCCGCCCACGAAGGGCGGCCCGCTTCAGCTGCGGGGGTGCTCAGCGCGCTACCCCTTGATTTGGGTCCATTTCTGCTGCCAAGCCGTGTAGTCCATGCAGTCGTTCTTGCCGTTGCCGCAGTCGGCGATGGGCGTTTTCCAGAACTTGATGCTGTTGAAGTAGGACGCCGGCGCGTTGGCGTGGTACTGCGCGCAACCGCCCTTCTGGATCTTGTTCATGAACGGACAGGCCTTCAGGTTCGCTGGCGTCTCGCCGAACGAGAGCGCCTGCATCGCTTGCACCTTCGGCGTCGAGATGTACTTCAGCCAGAGATACGCGCAGTTCGGATGTTTGGCCTTGGCCGAGAGCATCCACGTGTCCGCCCACCCCGTCGCACCTTCCTTGGGGATCAGGTCTTTGACCGGAACCCCGTCGGCCTCGAGTGTGTTCGTCTGGTACGGCCACGACGCGCCGATGACGGCGTCGCCGTTCTTGAACAGGTCGATCTCGTCCGAGGCGAGCGCCCAGTACTTCTTGATCAGCGGCTTCTGCTGCTTGAGCAGCTTCGCCGCCGCGTCGAGCTGCGCCTTCGTCAGCTCGTATGGGTCCTTGATGCCGAGATCGGGCTGCGACTTCGAGAGGTACAGCGCGGCATCGGCGATCTGGATCGGATTGTCCGGGACGGTGATCTGGCCCTTGTACGTCGGTTCGTAGATCACCGACCAGCTCGTCGGCGCCGGCTTCACCTTCTGGGTATTGAAGAGCAGCGTATTAGGCCCCCACTGCAGTGAGATCCCGTAGTGCTTGCCGTCGACCGTGTTGTGCGAGGGGGACTTGAGCTGTGGGATGAAGTCCTTCCAACCCGGGATCAGGTCGACGTTCACGGGCTTGACGATGTGTCCGCGGATCAGCCGCAGCGACGCGTCGCCGGAAGCGGAAACCATGTCGTACTGGCTGCCGCCGCCTTGGCGCATCAGCGTGACCATCTCGTCCGAGGAGCCGGCGAACTTGCTGTGCACCTTGCAGCCCGTTTGCTGTTGGAAAGGCTTCACCCAGCTCGGGTCCGTATAGCCCTCCCACGCGACCAGGTTGAGGACACCCTCCCCCTTCCCGATCGAGCTCGGCAGGTTCGACTTGCCCTTCGACGACTTCTTGCCGCCGCCGCCGCAGCCGGCGGCGGCAAAGGCGAGCGCGCTCGTGAGGACGACGACCGCCGTCCACAGCAGGTAGCGCTTACGAGCTCGGTTCATCGGGTTCCTCCTCTTTCGTTTGCCCTTGGGTCTCGATTGCGTGCTCTGGGCTCCACTCCAACAGAACGCGCCGCCCACGCGCGTCGAGCGCCTCGGCCGACGAAGTCTCGAGGTTCTGACGCACGATGACGAGCTCGCCGCCGTCGTCTAGGTCGACGACGTAGCGGGTGAACATGCCGGCGTAGACAACGTCGCGAATCCGCCCCGTCGCCGAGTTCTGCTCGTCGCGACGGACGCCGCCGTCGGCCGTC
>VAXD01000233.1:1536-2937 GCA_005884155.1 Actinomycetota bacterium
CGGTGAAGGTGTGCCCGAACCGCGTGAGCACGTTCGACGCCCCGACGAAGCCGGCGACGAACGCGTTGACGGGACGCTCGTACACCTCCGCCGGCGTCCCAACCTGCTCGAGCCTTCCCTCGTTGAAGACGGCGAGCCGGTCGCTCATCGTCAGCGCCTCTTCCTGGTCGTGCGTGACATACACGAAGGTGATCCCGACCTCACGCACGGCGCGCTGGATCCGCTTGAGCTCGATCTGCATCTCCTGCCTCAGCTTCAGGTCGAGCGCGCCGAGAGGCTCGTCGAGGAGCAGCACCTGAGGGTGGTTGACCAGGGCGCGCGCGAGCGCGACGCGCTGGCGCTGGCCGCCCGAGAGCTGAATCGGCTTGCGCTCGCCGAGGCCCGGCAACTGCACGATCTTGAGCACCTCGTCGACGCGGAGACGCCGATCGCGCCGGGACACGCCCTTCACGCGCAGCCCGTAGGCGATGTTCTCGCCCACGGTCATGTGCGGGAAGAGCGCGTAGTCCTGGAAGACGGTGTTGACGTCCCGAGAGTACGGCGGCAGGCCGGTGACGTCGCGCCCCGCAAGCTCAATCCGCCCCTCGTCGGGGCGCTCGAAGCCTGCGATCAGGCGGAGCGTCGTCGTCTTGCCGGAGCCGGAGGGCCCAAGCAGTGTGAAGAACTCGCCGGAGGCGACCTCGAGGTCGACGCCGTCGACGGCGATCACGTCGCCGTACGCCTTGCGGACGCCGACGAGCCGAACGTCTGGCACGTCCACGCCGGCACTGGGCTCGGCCGCAGCGTGTTCCTGAATAGCCACTACTCAGCCCGATTATCAGCACGCCGCGCGGCGCGACACAACGACGTACCGGATGCTCCTTGGAGAACTCGTCTCGATGAACCACCGGTGTCTGCTTTTCGACCCGGGTTTAGACGGACGCCTGGGCGAAGCCCGGACGTCCTCTGAGTCGGCCTCGCAAGCGACGCCTTAGTTCGGTTGGCAGTCGTCGCCTTCGCAGCAGCCAAGCTTGAAACCGCATAGCGCGCACTGCCAGGTCTGATGTCTCCACTCCATCGCGGCGCCGCAACGCAGACAGCGCTCGACGGCTGCTTCGGTTTTCTCAGCGGCCACGAATCTGACTCTACGGGCCGCGGCTGACGGCTCTACTCGGGCTTGGCCGGCGCTTCCTGACCGGGCGCGTGGAGCAGGTTCTCGACCCCGAGCACGCCCTGAACCTTGCGCGCCTCAGACTCGAGCTCCTGGATCAAGTCAGGCTGCTCGAGCTCGCCGCGCAGGTAGACGACGCCGTCCTCGACGTTGACGTTGATCTGCCCCTTGGGGACATCCGCGTCGCGGAAGATCTCGCTCTCGACCTTGCGCGCGAGCGTCACGTCGTCCGGCTGTGGCTTCTCCTGCTC
>VAXD01000100.1 GCA_005884155.1 Actinomycetota bacterium
TGCGCCGGTCGAACTGCAGGCCGATTGCGTTTCCGGTCTCGGCTGCGAGGGAGCGGGCTGAGGCCCACAGGGCACGGCCGACGTCCTCGCGGCCTCGGGCGTACCAGACGAGCGCGATCGAGCTCGGGCGGAGGTCGCCGTCGCGCGGGAGCACACGCACGACCAGGTTGAGAGCCCGCAGCGCCACCGGGAGGTGCTCGAAGAAGAGCGCCTCGACCCGTGCACCCTCGAAGAGCTCGAACCCACCGACGATCCGGTCACTTTCGACGGCGACGAAGTAACGCCGCAGGCGCTCGCCGGCAAACGCTCGGGAGGCCCTTTCGCGCAGCACAGCTCCTGTCCACGGGATCCTCAGGTTCCAGCCTCGCTCGAAGCCGGCGAGCCCCTCGGCCACCTCGTCCCATTCCGGCGCGTCGCGCGGCTCGCGGAGCTCCAGGCCCCGCGGGAGCGAGGCCCCGGGCTTCACCTTGAACGCGGGCAGCAAGAGCGCGCCGAAGATCTGTGTCGCCCACTTGTTCGCGTTCGCGAACGAGCCCTCGTTGCCGGCCTGGATGCCGGCCAGGATCACGGACTCGGGCCCCGCAAGTTCTAGCCGCCAGCGCGTCAGCGCCGTCGCGACGCCCTTGCGGCGGTGCGCCGGATGCACCATCAGGCTCCCGAGGGTCGCACAGGGATGAAGCTCACCTTCGGCTTCGACCTCGTGGAGCACGACCTGGGCGGAGCCGATCAGATCGCCCTCGGCTTCCGCCACGACCCAGCGGACCTCCGGCCGCAAGGCCTCCTTGACCTCGATCGGATTGGCGAGGTACCTGACCGCGACGCGAATCTGCCCTGTGTCGGCGCTTGCCGCCGCGAGCGCGGCCAGCGACTCGAAGTCGTCCGGTCGCGCCTCGCGCAGGTTGTAGCTCACGAGCCCTCGATGCGGGCGCGGGCGAGCTCGTCCGCGATTTCGAAGGGCGCCCGGCCCGAGGACGCAGCCTCGCTCAGGATCTCGCCGATCGTCGTCTCAAGCTCATCGATCCTCCGCAGTGCGTCCTCGTGGTCCTGCGGTCCCAGGATCGCGCCCGACGCACCGATCATCCCGCCCGCGTTGACGACGTAGTCGGGGACGTAGGTGATCCCGCGCTCGTGCAGCGCGAGACCGTCGTGCGGCTCGGCGAGCTGGTTGTTCGCGAGCCCGCAGACCGCCCGTGCGCGGATCTCCGGGACGGTGGCGTCGTTCAGGACGGCGCCGAGCGCGCAGGGCGCAAAGACGTCGACGTCCTGCGCGTGGATCACGCCCGGGTCAACCGCGGTCGCGCCGTAATCCTCGACCGCTGAAGCGACCGCGGCCTCCGCGACGTCGGCGACCACCAGCTCCGCGCCCGCCTCGTGCAGCAGCCTGCACAGACGGCCGCCCGCGCTGCCAAGCCCCTGGACAGCGACCCGCACGCCGCCCACGTCGCTGCGACCGAGAACCTTCCGGGCCACGGCTCGGACCCCGGCGAGCCCGCCGCGGGCAGTGAACTCCGCCGGATTGAAACCCTCCGGAAACTCGCTCGCGCGCCCGAAGACGAAGTTGCAGCGCTCGGCCAGGACGTCGGCATCGGCCGGCCCCACGCCGACGTCGATCGACGTCCAGTAGCGACCGCCGAGCTCCTGGACGAAGCCGGCCATCGCCCGCAGCAGGTCCTGCTTGGCCTCCGTGGCCGGATCGGCGACGACCACGGTCTTGCCGCCGCCGAGCGGGAGCCCGGCCACGGCGTTCTTGTAGCTCATCCCACGCGAGAGCCGGAGCACGTCGGTGAGCGCGTCGTCGTCGGACGCATAGGGGTACATCCGGAAGCCGCCGGCGGCCGGCCCGAGCGCCGTGCTGTGGATCGCGATGATCCCGCGCAGCCCGGTCACAGCCTCGTGGCAGAACACGACCTGCTCATGGTTGTCGAACTCGGAGTGGTCGAAGACCATCGCGGGGAGACCCTAGCGAGGCCGGTACGGACCGCTCTGAACATGGCAGTCTTTCCCGATGGCGACCATGACCGATCTGGACGAGCTCGCTCTCGCGCTGCCACACGCGACCAAGGAGCGGGACGGCGAGGGCCGGCCCGCTTACAAGGTGCACGGGAAGCTCTTCTGCCTCCACCGCAGCCGCAGGCCCGACGCGGTCGATCCCGCGACCGGCGAGCGGCTCGACGACGTGCTCATGTTCCGCGTCGCCGACCTCGACGTGAAGGAGCTTTTGCTCTCCGACGACCGCGGGATCTACTTCACCACGCCCCACTTCAACGGCTATCCCGCCGTGCTCGTTCGGATCCCGGAGCTGGCGCACCTCGACCGCGGCGAACTGCACGACCTCGTCGCCGAGGCCTGGCTCACGCGAGCGCAGAAGCGCGTTGCGAAAGCGTGGCTGGCCGAGAACGCCGAAGGCTGATCAGCCGCGTCCGTCGACGAAGGCGCGGTGGACCGGGAAGTCCTCCAGTTGCTCCGGCTCGGGCAAGCCGTGGCGCTCGAGCAGCGCGCGGAAGGCGCCACCCGCGATGAAGCTCTCGAATACCTGTCGGCTCGGGCAGGTGTCGACGATGACGAGGCCGTCCGGGGCCCGCAGGCAGAGGTGGAGGCGCATGTTCTCCCGCGGGATGTCGGCGACGAGCGCGTCGTAGCGCGGAAGCAGCTCCTTGGGATCGCCGTGAAGCCGCCAGATCGAGGCGTGCATCAGGGTCGCGTCCAGTGCAGGCGGACGTACGGGCGACGGAAGCCGAGGCGGGCGAAGTACTCGTACGCGGGCGTGTCGAGGCCGGGCGAGGGCGCCTCGATGTCGGCGAGGAAGCTGCGCGCCCCGTTGACGAGGCCGTCGGCCACCATCTGCCCGCAGAGCGCCGCATCCGGCTCGTAGTCGTCGGTCATCAGGCCGGGGACCGGCGCGTCCATGCCCAGCCAGGCCGAGCCGTCAGAGCCGATGAACATGCCGCGCGCGGCCACGATCTCACCGTCCTCGCGCGCGACGTACTCGTGCCACCCAGGGCGGCCGATCAGGCGCTGGAGCCAGACGCCGGTGTCGAGCCGGTAGACCCGCTGCAGGAACTCGGCCCACTCATCGGCGGTCTCGGGGCTGACACGTTCCACCGCGAGCCCACGCTCGGAAGGCTCGGCGACGCTGGGCGGGCTGCCGTCGCGGAAGACCCGGTCCTGAGCGTCGAAGGGCTCGAGACCCCGCTCGCGGAGCAGATCCTCGTAGCCCTCCGGCCGGCAGTGCGGCTGCGAGGCAATCAGGAACATCGAGATCCCGTCCTCGTTCCAGCCGCTCAGGACCTCGTCGATCGCCTCGCCGGTGGCCGCTGCGGTCACGCCGAGGCCGATCGCGCGGCTGAAGTAGCGCCGCCCGGTGGCGGTCCAGTGGATGACGAGGGCGCCGGCGACGGTTCTCGTTCGAAGGCCGACGCTCTCGGCCCAGTCCGCCGGAGCCGCTGCGTAGCAGTCCTCCCAGGCGTACATCTCCGCCCGCTCGATCGCGGCGGCCGTGTTCTCGTCGACCGGGCTCGTGTCGATCCCCTTTGCCTCGCCGGACACAGACAGACCCTACGTTGGCGGGCTAGGCTCGGCGCGTGGAGCTGGCTCCTCTCGCGTTCAGCGCCGGTGACGACCTCCTGCTGGCCGGACTGCTCGCCGCGGGCCTGCTGCTGCTCGCCGCGGCACAGTTCGTCCGGATCCCGTACCCGATCCTGCTCGTGCTCGGGGGACTCGGGCTCAGCTTTGTCCCGGGCGTGCCGCAGATCCAGCTGCGCCCCGAGATCGTGCTCGTCGCCGTCCTCCCGCCCCTCCTCTACGGGAGCGCCTACTTCACGTCGCTGCGCGAGCTGCGGGCGAACGCCGGGCCGATCTCGGCGCTCGCGATCGGGCTCGTCCTGACCACGACGCTCGCCGTCGCCGGGGTCGCGCACTCGGTGATCGGGCTCGACTGGTCGACGGCCTTCGTCCTAGGTGCGCTCGTCTCGCCGACCGACCCGACCGCCGCAGCCTCGATCGCGCAGCGGTTAGGCCTGCCGCGCCGGCTGATCGCCGTGATCGAGGGCGAGAGCCTCGTCAACGACGGGACCGCGCTCGTCGCCTACCGTTTCGCCGTCGTCGCCGTCGTGTCGGGAAGCTTCTCGCTCCTCCACGCGTCCTGGAGCTTCGTCGTCAACGTGACCGGCGGAATCGCGGTCGGCCTGGTGATCGGGTACGCGATCAGGCGGCTCCGACGCCGCCTCGACAACCCGCCGGTGGAGATCACGGTCGCGCTCCTGAGCGGCTACTTCGCCTACCTGCCCGCGCAGGCGATCGGCGTCTCCGGGGTGCTCGCGGCCGTCACGGTCGGGATCTACATGGGCTGGCACACGCCCGAGCTGACGAACGCCCAGACGCGGCTGCAGGGCCAGGCCGTCTGGGAGATCGTCTTCCTGCTGCTGAACGGGCTGCTGTTCGCGCTGGTCGGGCTGCAGCTGCCGGGGATCGTCGACCGCCTCTCCGGCCACTCGACCGCCGAGCTGATCGGCTATGCGCTGCTGGTTTCGGGCGTCGTGATCGCGGCGCGCTTCGCCTGGATCATCGCCACCGCGATCGTGCCCCCGGCGCTGAGCGGCTGGGTGCGCGTCCACGATCCCCTGCCGTTCTGGCGCTGGAAGGCTGTGCTCGGCTGGTCCGGGATGCGCGGCGCCGTCTCGCTCGCGGCGGCTCTCGCGCTGCCCCTGTCCACCGACGCCGGCTCCAGCTTCCCGGATCGCGACCTGATCATCTTCCTCACGTTCGGCGTCATCCTCGCGACGCTCGTCGGGCAGGGCCTGACGCTGCCGATGCTGATCCAGGCGCTCGGGCTCGAGGACGACGGGCTCGAGGCGAAGGAGGAGGCGAAGGCGCGGATCCACGCCTCCGAGGCGGCGCTCGCGCGGCTGGAGGAGCTGATCGACGAGGACTGGGTACGGGAGGACACGGCCGAGCGGATGCGCGGGCTCTACGGCTTTCGGCTCGACCGCTTCACCTCCCGGCTCGACCCGGACGGCGATGGCAGCGTCGAGGACCGCTCGCAGAACTACCAGCGGCTGCGGCGGGAGCTGCTCGACGCGGAGCGGCAGGCGGTGGTCGACCTGCGGCGGAGCGGCAAGATCGATGACGGCGTCATGCGCAAGGTCGTTCGCGACCTCGACCTCGAGGACGCCCGGCTCGACGTCTAGGCGTTCCTGCGAGCAGCGCGACCGGTGCGAGCAGGAGGAGCCACATCGTCGGCGCGAGACCGACGCCTGCCGCGAGGAAGCCCAGCGCGGCCGGGATGAGCGCGCCCGCGAGCCCGCCGACTCCGGCCACCGCGACCGCGGTCCCGCTGCGCCCGGGCAGCGCCGAGTAGAGCCCCGCCTTCGGGATCGCGTACCAGCCTGCATTTAGCAGGCCGAGCGGGACGAGGAGCGCGAGCTTCGCGGGCGTCGAGGGAACGAGCAGGAACGCGGGGTAGACGGCCAGGACGGCGAACGCGGACGCACGCAGGTAGCGGCGGCCGCTCACGCGGCGCAGGAGCGGGAGCAGCACCAGGTCCCCGGCGAAGGCCGCTCCGGTCCAGACCGAGATCGCGAGCGCAGCCTCGACAGGCCCCGTTCCGGCGACGTCGACGAAGTAGAGCGCGAGGAAGCCGTGGAAGACGTCGCCCAGGAGGTCGGTCGCCTCGAGTACCGCCAGCCAACGCAGCACCTCGCGGTCGCGCAGAGCGCCGAGGAAGCCGCCGAGCGACGCGCGCCCGCCGGAGGGAAGCCCGGGGACCGAGCGTACGGCTAGCGCCAGCGGCACGGCGGCGAGCCCGAGCCCGGCCAGGACGCCGCGCCAGCCGAGCCCGAGCGCGACTCCTCCGGCGATCAGCGCCGACGGTCGCTTCGTCGCGTTCCATTCGCTCGCGACGAACCTCGTCGCCGGCGACACGAACCGCACGGCCGATGCCTTCGTCCGCGACCGCCGCGCGCACAAGACGACGCGCGTGAGCGTCTCGAGCGCGGGCGCGCAGGCGAACGGCGAGAACCTCGGCGCGCTCGGCATCAGCGCCGACGGCCACTACGTCGCGTTCACCTCGCTGGCCTCGAACCTCGTTGCCGGCGACGTGAATGAAATCACCGACGTCTTCGTGCGCGACCTGCGGGCCGGCACGACGACTCTCGTCAGCCTCGGCGTCTCGGGCAACCAGGGCGGAGACGCGAGCGCTGTCAACCCGGCGTCGTTCAGCGCAGACGACCGCTACCTCGCCTTCTCGTCCTGGTCGTCGAACTTCGTCCCCGGCGACACGAACGACAAGCCGGACGTGTTCGTGCGCGACCTGCTCCCCTAGAATGAGCGGGTCGTGACCCGCGCCAGCCCGTAACTCCATCGTTTGCACGGCGCCTCCGGCGGCGCCGTGCTCGTTCTGCTCGCA
>VAXD01000101.1:0-2002 GCA_005884155.1 Actinomycetota bacterium
CGCCAGCGCTCGCCGGTGCGACTCGTACGAGTAGGCGTCGAGCTCCTCCCGCGCGAAGCCCCATTTCTCCGCGATCAGCTCGGCGGAGATGCCCTGCGGCACAATCTCCCAGCGCTCCAGCAACCTGTCGGAGAGATCGCCGCCGCTCGAGCCCATCGGCACGCGGGACATCGACTCGACGCCGGCGGAAACGACTAGATCGAGCTGGCCCGACCACACCGCAGCCGCGGCGTTGAAGTTCGTCTGCATCGAGGAGCCGCACTGGCGGTCGACCGTCGTTCCGGCCACCGACTCGGGCCAGCCGGCCACCAGAGGTGCCATCCGCCCGATGTTCCAGCCTTGCTCGCCGACCTGCGAGACGCAGCCCATCTGTACGTCCTCGACCTCGGCCGGGGCGAGCCCGTTTCGCTCGATGAGCGCGTTCAGTACCTGCCCGGCGAGCTCGTCCGCGCGCACCGATGCAAGCGTCCCGTTCCGCCTCCCGATCGGCGAGCGGACGGCATCGACGATCAGCGCGTCCTTCACGCTTACAGTCTAGGAACGCGGCGCCGGCGGACCGTGGGCGCTGACGTCGCCCACCGCATAGAGCCGCCAGCTTCCCGGAATGCCCTTCAGCTCGTTCTCGCCGCGCTCCTCGAACTCGACGCCTGCGCCGGCGACGAGGTCCTTCACCGTCTGCGAGACGAGCACCTCGCCGCCCTCGGCCAGGGCCGCCACGCGCGCCCCGATCACGACGGCGAGCCCGGCCACTTTGCCCTCGTGCAGCTCGCACTCGCCAATGTGAACGCCGGCCCGGACCTGCAAGCCGAGCTCGTGCACTCCCTCGACGATCGCCTGGGCGCAGCGAATCGCCCGGGCTGGGCCGTCGAAGGTCGCGAAGAAGCCGTCGCCGGCGGTGTCTCTCTCCTCGCCCCGGTACCGAGTCAGCTCGCGCCGCACGAGCGCGTGGTGCCGCTCGAGCACCTCGCGCCACGCGCGGTCTCCGAGCTCGGTGGCCCGCTCCGTCGAACCGACGATGTCGGTAAAGAGAACCGTCGCCAGAACGCTGTCGGGGACTTCGGGAACCACCTCGCCGGCGACGAAGCGCTCGACCTCCTCGGGAATCTCCGGCGAGAGGAAGATCTCCGAATAGTCCATCCCCGAGACCCGGAGCACGCTGGCGGCGGGGATCAAGCCGGCCACCTCACGGGCGTGCTCCTCCATCCTCATGACCGGCCGGTAGAGGACGAGCGTGGGCACGCGAACCGCCGGCAGCACGTCGCGAAGGTCGGTCTCGAACCACGCTCGGTTGAGGGCGTACGCCACGGCAGGGCTGGCCCCGACCCGAAGCCAGTTGGCGAACCACTCGCGCTCGGCCGGGTCCGCGTAGAGCGAAGGCGCGGTTTCTTTGAGGATCTCGTCGCTGTACTCCTGCGTGCCCCATCGCTCCCGGAGTTCGGCGAGGTTGGCTTGCGCGTCCGCGGTGTGTCCTTCGGGATCGTGCGCAACCGGCTGGAAGAGGACCAGAGCACTCGTTCGCTCCGGGTGCGTCGCGGCATACATGGCGGCCATCGAACACCCGTCGTGCGAGCCGAGGAGGACCGTGCTCGACGAGCCGACGGCGTCCAGGACCGCGCGAACGTCGTCCATCCGCGTCTCCAGCGCGGGAAAGTGGCCGCCGAGATCGGACAGTCCGGTCCCGCGCTTGTCGAACAAGATCAACCGGAACGACTGCGCGAGCCGCTCGTAGAACTTCCGCCAGTGCGGCGACTCCCAGCCGTAAACGAGATTGGAGACGTAGTCGGGCACGTAGACGAGGTCGCGTTCGCCGTCGCCGACCACCTGGTACGCGATCGACACCGAGCCGCTACGGGCGTACTGGATGTCGAGGCCCATACGTCGAGTTTCCTAGACTTGCTTCGTGGCCACAACCGTCGCCGACCGCAAGGCCTTCGTCGCTGGAGAGTGGGTCGCGACGGGCGAGTGGCTGGAGGTGCGGTCGCCCTACTCGGGCGAAGTCGTC
>VAXD01000101.1:2065-8525 GCA_005884155.1 Actinomycetota bacterium
ACAAGCGGGCGGAGATCCTCGTCCGTGTCGTCTCGATGCTCGCGCGCCGGCACGACGAAGTCGCCCGCCAGATCTGCGACGAGGCCGGCAAGCCGATGAAAGCCGCGCGCGTCGAGGCGAAGCGGGCGATGTCGACCTACACGTTCGCGGCCGTCGAGGCGCGGAAGCTCGCGGGCGAGATGGTGCCGATGGATGCCGCACAGGCCGGCGAGGGCAAGCTCGCGTTCACGCTGCGCAAGCCGATCGGGATCGTTGGCGCGATCTCGCCGTTCAACTTCCCGCTCAACCTGGTCGCCCACAAGCTCGCGCCGGCGCTCGCGGCCGGCTGTGCGGTCGTACTCAAGCCGGCGAGCCAGACGCCGCTCTCGGCGCTCCTACTCGCGGAGCTCGAGGAGGAAGCGGGCCTGCCGCCGGGCTGGCTCAGCGTCGTCGCAGGCTCGTCGTCCGAGATCGGCGACGTTCTGGTCGAGGACGAGCGCGTCAAGGCGATCACGTTCACCGGCTCGGGCGCAGTCGGCTGGGGGATCAAGGAGCGCGCGCCGAAGAAGAAGGTCAACCTCGAGCTCGGCAACGCGACACCGGTGATCGTCACCGCCGACGCCGACCTCGACGCGGCCGCCGCCGCGCTCGCCGCCAACAGCTTCTCGTTCGCCGGTCAGAGCTGCATCTCGGTGCAGCGGATCTACGTCGAGCGGCCCGTTTACGACAAGCTGGTCGAGCGGCTCGTCCCGCTCGTGGAGGCGCTGGAGGTCGGCGACCCCGCGGACGAGGAGACGGACGTCGGGCCGGTGATCGACGAGGACGCCAAGCAGCGCATCCTCGAGTGGATCGAGGAAGCGCGCTCGGGCGGCGCCGACGTGCTGACCGGCGGCGAGGAGCAGGACGGGCTGATCCGCCCGACCGTGATCGCGAACGCCGAGCCCGAGCTCAAGGTGAGCTGCGAGGAGGTCTTCGGGCCGGTCGTGACGGTGAACGCGGTCGACTCGCTCGACGATGCGATCGCCCTCGCGAACGGCACGCGCTACGGCCTACAGGCGGGGATCTTCACGAGCTCGCTCGAGTCCGCGCTGCGCGCGGCGCGTGAGCTCGACTTCGGCGGCGTCACCGTGAACGAAGCGCCGACGTTCCGCACCGACCAGATGCCCTACGGCGGCGTGAAGGACTCCGGCAATACCCGTGAGGGCCCTCACTACGCCGTCCGCGAGTTCACGGAAGAGCACCTCGTCGTGATCGGCCTCTAGTTTCCGAAGACCTGGCGAGGGGAACGAGACAGCCATGATCGGCCTCGCGCTCGCGATCATCATCATCGGAGTCGTCTTCGGCTTCGTGATCCCCTGGGTCGGGATCGTCGTCGGGCTCGTCGGGCTCGCGCTCTTCGTCGCGTTCCTGGTCGGGTTCGGCCGCGGCGCGCCTCGGTCCCGTCCGTAGGAACCGCTAGACTCGCGGCCCGCGTGGCGCGTTTTTCCCTGCTAAATCGCATCGGCCGGGCCCGATCGACCACATCCCGGAGCGCCGCCCCGCCGCTCGTCCGGCGTGCGCCCTCTCCAGGGGCCCTGCGCCGCGAACGCCGCGCGATCCTGAAGGCGCGAGAAGAGCGCATCCGCGACCTCGGCGGGCTCACGCTCGAGATGTACCGGCGCTCGACGTTCCGGGACGAGCTGCTGCTCGAGCAGTGCCGCGAGATCGTCGCCCTCGAGGAGCGGCTGCACGAGCTCGACTCGATGCTCTCCGCTGTTGCGAGCGCCCGCCGCGCACCGAAGACCTGCGAATGCGGCGCCCCGGCCCCTTGGGGCTCGCACTTCTGCGCCAACTGCGGCCGCCCCGTCGGCGGCGAGCCCGTCGTCGCGTGCGAGAGCTGCGGCCACCCGCTGCCGGCAGACGCGCAGTTCTGCGCGAGCTGCGGCAAGCCGGCCGAGGAATCGCAGGGAACCGACGAGAGCACCGGCGAACAGGCCGCGGTCGCGCATGCGCGCGAGCCGGCCCCAGACGGCTGGGAGCAGTAGGCGATGGGAACGCCCGAGCCCGAGAGGCAGTGCCCACAATGCGGGACCCCGTACGCCGAGGGACAGGAGTACTGCCTCGAGTGCGGCTCGAGGCTGCCCGGCAGTGGCGGACTCGTCGGCGCGCTCGGCTCGGCCTGGCGCAAGCGGTTCAGCTGGTACCCGGGCGACTGGATTTGGCCGGCGCTGCTCGCGCTCGTGATCGCGGCAGTGGCCGGGACCGTTTCAGCCCTCTGGCTCGCGGACCGCTCGGACGCGAGCGGGAGCACGCTTGTCGAGACCACGCCCGCTGCGTCCAGCGTCCAGCCGACGACCGAGACCGCGCCCGAACCGACGACGACGGCGACGACCGCGACAACCGCGGCCGTGCCTCCACCGCCGCCTTCCAACCAGCTGACGAAGTGGCCGGCCGGCCACAGCGGCTGGACGATCGTGCTCGACTCGCTTCCGATCGGAAGCCCGGTCGCCTATGGCGAGGCGCGCCAGGCGCTCCGCAAGGGCATGAAGCGAGTCGGTGTGCTCAACTCCTCGGGCTACTCGAGCCTGCATCCGGGCTACCTCGTCGTCTTCGCCGGAATCTACGGCAGCCAGCCCGAGGCACAAGGCGCGTTGCTGAATGCCCACGACCACGGCTACCGCAGCGCGTACGCCCGCCGAATCACGCCCTGAGCGCGTTGGCGCGGGTGACAACCCTGGCGCGGACTTTGTAACAGGCCCGCAGTTCGTTATATTCGGTTTCGCAAGCCCGGGCGCAGGACATGATTAACCGCTGGTTAACAAAGCTTTGCGGGAGATTAATTTGAGGCGGAGATACTGACTTTGGACGAACGAGCCCTCCAAATCCAGGCCTGCATGTATCAGTACTCACGCGCGATCTATAGGTCGATCAAGGACCTGATCGACCCCTACGTGGACGGTGAGACGCGGCTCCAGTACCGTCGCGAGGTGCTGGAGGCCTGCGAGCAGACGATGGAACGGCTCGCGAAAGACCCGCTCTACTTCGCCAAGCCCGACCGGGCGCTCTTCCAGGACATCCGGCGCTACTTCCCGATTACGTGCCAGGCGCAGGTCGCTTGGGCGGTGCGCGAAGGCGTCGCGGCAGCGGTTGCGTTCATCGAGAGCCAGATCGAGGCCGGCGCGTTCGACGGCGGCGTTGCCCGCTGCCGGGCGACGACGCGCAAGGGCAAGCCGTGCCAGCGGACGCCGTTGCCGGAGCGCGACTACTGCCCCTCGCACCAGCACCTCGAGCGCTCCAAGGTCGCGGCGTAGCTGAACCGCCGCTGAGTCGATAGGCTCGGCGCACTTGAGCCACGACACGGACAAGCTGATCCGCCAGCTCTCGCTGGTCGCGTTCCTGATGGCGGAGCGGCGGCCGGTGACCGCGCGCGAGATCAAGTCGAGCGTCGAGGGCTACCAGGAGATGTCCGACGAGGCCTTTGCCCGCCGGTTCTACTCCGACCGCGCGGAGCTGCAGGCGCTGGGCGTTCCGCTCACCTCGCAACGCGACGAGTACACCGGCGAGGAGCTCTACAACATGCGCTCCGAGCGCTACTTCCTGCCCGAGCTGGAGCTGAACGGCGAGGAGCTGGCCGCGCTGCAGACCGCGCTCTACCTGCTCGAGGGCAAGTTCGCCTACGCGGAGCCCCTGCGGCTCGCCCTCCAGAACCTCGCCCTCGGCCGGCCCGGCTTCTCGGAGGCCCCAACCGAGACGGCGATGCGCGTCGAGGTGCTCGACCCCGAGTACTCGCCCGAGATGCAGGGGCGGCTGAGCAAGCTCGAGGCGGCGATCTCGAAGCAGCGGACGGTCAAGTTCCCCTACTGGTCGATCTCGCGCGACGACGAGCGCGAGCGATCGGTCAATCCGTACGCGCTCTTCCAGGACGCGGGCGCCTGGTACGTCGTCGGGCACGACCTCGACGCCGACGACGAGCGCACGTTCCGCGTGTCGCGGATCCGCGGCGAGATTCGCTTCGCGACGCGGCGCGAGCGGGACTTCCGCCCGCCGGCCGAGCTGGACGTCGATCAGTACCGCGGGCGGCCTCCTTGGCAAATCGGCGATCTGACGGGCGAGGCGCGGATCGAGGTCGGCGGTGACACCGCCTGGTGGGTGCAGCGCACGTACGGCGACAGCGGGCGCGTCGAGGACGGCGTCTTCGTCACCGAGTACTCGAGTCTCTCGCTGCTCGCCTCGTGGGTGCTGCGCCAAGACGGGCGGGCGGTGCCTCGGGAGCCGGACGAGCTGCGGCGCGAGGTCGCGCGGGCGCTCAAGCTGGTGCGGGAGCGGCACGAGCAGGAGCCGGGCCGGCTCGCGGCCGAGTCGGACGGAACCGAGGAGGAGCCCGCCGAGCGGCCGGCGGCCCCGGTCGCTCCCGAGCGCTTCGCCGTGCTGCAGGCGCTGCTCGCCTTCCTGCTCGACCGCTGCGGCGAGGACAACGAAGCGGAGATCCCCGCGGCCGACCTGATCGAGCGCTTCCACATCCCGCCCGAGGAGCTCCAGGAGCACCTCTCGCTGCTCAACCTCGTCAACTTCGGCGGCGGCTGCTACGCCGTCTACGCCGAGCTGCACGACGACACCGTCCGCGTCGACAAGGAGCTCTACGGCGACACCTTCCGTTCGCCACCGCGCCTGACCCCGCTCGAGGCGCGCGCCATCCGCCTGGCGCTGGAGTTCGTCGGGCCGATGATCGCCGCCGACGCGCGCACCGGGCTCGAACGTGTGCGGGCGAAGCTCGAGGAGACGTTCGGCGAGTTCGAGCTCGCGCAGACGCCCGAGCCGCACGTCCAGCGCGCCGAAGAAGATCTCGTCGCCACCTTGAGCCGCGGCGCGAACGAACGGCGGCTCGTCGAGGTCGACTACCTCAAGGAGGGCGAGGACGAGGTCTCGACGCACCTGGTCGAGCCGTACTCGCTCGAGCGGCGGCTGCCCTTCTGGTACATCCACACCTGGGACAGGACCCGCGACGGAGAGCGTTCGTTCCGGCTCGACCGGATGCGTAGCGCCCGGATCCAGCGCGCGCACTTCGAGCCGCGCGAGGGCTTCGACCCACACGTCTTCCGCGACGCCCGGCCGGCACGGATCTGGTACTCGAAGCAGATCGCACGCTGGGAGGTCGAGAAGGGCGCGCACCCGCTGGCCGACGGCTCGGCGGTCGCGGAGAAGCCGGTCGGCAGCCCGGAGTGGCTGGTCGGCGAGATCCTCTCCTTCCGGGGCGAAGCGGTCGTGCTCGATCCCCCGGAGCTGCGCCAGGCAGTCTCGAAGCGAGCCCGAGAGCTGCAACGCGAGCTCGGCGTCTCGCGCGTCAAGGTCGCCTCCTAACCCGGGCCGGGCAGCTGGAGCGTGAACGTCGCCCCGTGCTGGGGGACCGAATGGACGTCCAGCGTGCCCCCGTGTGCCTCCGCGATCGACCGGGCGATGAAGAGACCAAGCCCGGTGCCGGGGCGCGTGTTGCCGCTCGTGACCCGGCCGAACTTCTCGAAGATCAGGCGCTGGTCCTCGCGGGCAACGCCGGGGCCGTTGTCGCTCACGGCGATCCGCACGTGCCCGTCCTCCGCGTACGCGCGCACGTTGATCGCGTCGCCGGCCGGCGAGTACTTGATCGCGTTGTCGATCAGGTTCATCAGCACCTGGCGCAAACGCTCGGCGTCGCCGCGAACGCGCGGGAGCGGGTCGCGCACCTCGGCCCGCACGGAGACCTCGTCGGTTGCGAGCTCCGCGGTCGCGACCGAGTCCCGCACGAGCTCGCCGAGGTCGACGTCGCCGAAGCGGAAGCTGAACGTGCCCGCCTCGATTCGCGACGTGTCGAGGACGTCCCCGATCAGCGTCGCGAGCCGGTTCGTCTCGCCGGAGATCAGCTCGAGGAACGACTCGCGCTGCTCGGGAGTGAGCTCGCGCCAGCGCTGCTGCAGCGTCCGCGCCGAGCCGATCACCGCCGCCATCGGCGTGCGCAGCTCGTGCGAGACGAGCGAGACGAAGTCGGCCCGCAGTGCCGACAGGCGGCGCAGCTCCTCGACGGTCTTGCGCTCTGCCTCGTAGGCTCGGATGTTCTGGACGGCGCTCGCCACGAGGCGTCCGAGCAGAGCCGTTAGCTCGATCTCCTGACGGCTGAACGAATCAGGCTCGCGGCGGACGAGGGAGAGCATCCCGATCGCCTGCGTGCCGATCAGGAGCGGCGTCGCCAGCCTGCAACGCAGGTGGAGATCGAGGAACTCCTGCTCCTCGGGATACTCGGCGCCGGCGATGTCGCGCCGGTACACCGGCTCGTGCCGCCGGAGGACCTCCTCGAGCAGCGAGCCCGCGATCGGTCTCGTGGTGCCCGGCGGGAAGATCTCGTCCGATCCCGCGCCAGCGACCGCCATCACCTGCGCGTTGCCGTTGTCGCGGAGCACGATTGCGATCCGGTCGAAGGGGACGAGCCCGCGCACCTCGCGGATGAACGCGTCGAAGGCCTGGTCGAGCTCGA
>VAXD01000101.1:8545-14079 GCA_005884155.1 Actinomycetota bacterium
CGCGTCCGCGGCCCGTGATTCGGCGACATCGCTCTCGCTGCGCATCCGGCTCACGAGCCAGCCGATGATCAACGCCATCAGCACCTCGATGCCGATCTGGAGCGTGACGTAGTTGACGTGGTAGTTGTGCGGCGCCAGCCGCCGCTCGCGAAGCAGCTCGAAGACCGCCATGACCGGCGCGCTGGCGATTGCAAGCCCCACGGCTCCGAGAATCCCCCAGCGGAGAGCCGCCTCGGCCAGCGGCAGGAAGATGAGCTGCCTGACGGGCGAGCCCTGATCGAAGCTGTAGAGCAGGACGTAGATCGAGACGATCGCGAAGTCGAAGGCCATGGCGCAGGCGCCGAGCACGACCTGCCCGCGTCGCGACCACTCGCGCCGCGCGAGCCAGAGGAGCACCAGCGATGCAGCGGCGAATACCGCAGTCGTCACCCATGCCCACTGCTCGCGGTTGTGCGGGTAGTCGGTGCCGATTGCGACCTGGAAGACGGCGAACGGGACGCCGGCCACGCGGACCCATGCGAGCCAGCGCTCGGTCTCGCGGAGGCGCCTGAGCTCGGTCATGCGTTCTCCATGCGGCCGAGCGCCCATTCGGCGTGCTCGCGCAGAAGCGGGTCGTCGCCCTCCGCATAGGGGCGCGCCGGGCTTGGGTCGCCACCCGAGTTGCCGAGCGCGACGAGCGCGTTCCGGCGCAGGTAGCGCGGATCGTTGCGCGGCACGAACAGCCGGTCGTACCGCGCGGCCAGCTCGTCGTCGGAGGCTTCGAGCCAGTCGACGAGCGAGACGTGCGGCTCGGCGCCCGCCGGGGGCGCGAGGCCGGCGCGGCGCTTCTCGACGCCGCGGTTCCAGGGACAGACGTCCTGGCAGATGTCGCAGCCGTAAACCTGGTCGCCAAGCTCCTCGCGGTAGCCCTGCGGGATCGGCTCGGCCGCCTGCGTCCAGTAGGAGAGACAGCGCGTCGCGTCGAGCACGCCGGGCTCGTCCAGCGCGCCGGTCGGGCACGCCTCGATGCAGAGCGTGCAGGACCCGCAATCGGCGTCCAGCGGCGGCGTCGGCTCGAGCTCGACGTCGGTGACGAGCGTGCCGAGCACGACCCACGAGCCGAACCGCCGTGTGATCAGCATCGTGTTCTTGCCGTAGAAGCCGACGCCCGAGCGCGCCGCGGCCTCGCGGTCGACGTGCTGGTTCTGATCGACCAGCACGCGGTACTCGCCGCCGAGCCTGCGCCCCAGCTCGTCCAGCCGCTCGCGCAGGACTGCGTACGCGTCGAACCAGGTGTAGCGGGGTAGCCGTCCTTGGCCCGGCGGCGGCTCGTCAGCGTCGTGCCAGTAGCAGAGCGCGGCGGAGACAACGGTGCGCGCGCCGTCGAGGAGTGCCTCCGGGTGGCACGAGACCTCCGGCGTCGCCATCGTGAAGCGCATGTCCGCGAACAGGCCGCGCTCCTTGCGGTCGCGGATGTGGCGCTCCGTCTCCGCGTACGCCGACGCGGGAGCGGCGCCGGCCACGTCGAGCCCGAGCTCCTCCGCAAGCCGCGCCAGGTCAACCGCCTGCATGTGGGACATTGTGCCCGTATGAAAGCCGTTCGCATCCACGAGGACGGCGGGCCCGAGGTGCTGCGTTACGAAGACGCTCCTGACCCGCAGCCCGGGCCGGGCGAGGTCGTCGTCCGTCTGCACGCCGCGTCGCTCAACCATCTCGATCTCTGGATCCGCAAGGGCCTTCCTTCGGTGCCGAAGCCGCGGATCCTCGGCGCGGACGGCGCGGGCGTCCGCGAGGACACCGGCGAACGGGTCGTGATCAACCCGGGGATCGAGCACGGCGAGCGGATCGACGTCGTCGGCGAGCACATGGACGGGACGCACGCCGAGCTCGTGTCGGTGCCGGAGGCGAATGTCTACCCGCTGCCGGACGGGCTCTCGTTCGAGGAGGCCGCGGCCTTCCCGCTCGTCTTCGAAACGGCCTACCGGATGCTCGTCACGAAGGCGGGCCTGCGCGAAGGCGAGTGGGTGCTGCTCTGGGGGATCGGCAGTGGCGTCGCGACCGCGGGGTTCGCGATCGCGAAGGCGCTCGGCGCGCGGGCGCTCGTCACGTCGTCGAGCGACGAGAAGCTGGAGCGCGCGCGTGAGCTCGGCGCCGACGCCACCGTCAACCATGGGACCGGCGACGTGCGAGCCGCGGTCGAGGAGGCCACCGGGGGCGCGGGCATCGACGTCGTGCTCGAGCACGTCGGCGAGGCGACCTGGGCGATGTCGCTGGCCGTCGCGCGCGCCGGCGGCCGGGTCGCGGTCTGCGGGGCCACGACCGGGCCGAACCCGCCGGCCGCGCTCCACCGGATCTGGTGGAAGCAGCTGACGATCTACGGCTCGACGATGGGCACGAAGGAGGACTTCGAGGGTGCCTACGAGCTGGTCGCTTCGGGCCGCGCGAAGCCGGTGATCGACTCGGTCCTCCCGCTCACCGAGGTACGCGCCGCGCACGAGCGCATGGAAGCCGGCGAGCAGTTCGGCAAGATCGTCTTCTCCGTGCCTACGTGAGCTGGAAGGGCACGCTCGTCAGGATCACCCGCGGCTCGAACAGCAGCAGCCGCTTCAGGTAGAGCGCGCGCTGGTTGTGCAGGAGCCGGTCGGTCCCGCGGGCGACCAGCTCGGGCATGACGACGACCGCCACGGCCTCCGGGTCGGCGGTGATCCCGCGCAGGTACGTGAGCAGCGGCTGGCCGACGTCACGGAAGGGCGCCTCGACGACCTCGAGCGGAACCCCAGTCGGAAAGCGGAGCCAGTCGCGCTCGACGCGCCGGGCGTCGTCCTCGTCGAATGCGAACGAGACGGCCTTGGTCTCCCGGAATCCAAGTGAACGCGCGTACACCACAGCCCGCAGAGAGGCGGCGTGGACGTCGGCCACGGGGACGACGCAGACGGGGCGGCTGGGCTCAACGGTCTGTGCGTCTGAGTCTCCCGCGAGGCGCGGGATGTCGGCGACGGCGACGTCGGGCTCCCGCAGGAGCCTCAGCTTGAGACGGAACGCCGTACCGCGCACGGCCGATAGCAGCGACGGCGCCCGGAAGAGCTCCGGGATCACGACCGTGACGAAGCTGCCGTCGCCGTGCGGAAAGCGCCAGACGTACTCGAGCATCGCTTCGAGCGGCTCGTTTTCCTTCGATACGACCTCGAGGCGCGGCTCACCGCCGGTCAACTCGAAAAAGCGCGGGCCGATGCCGGAGTCGCTCCCCGGAAACGGCACGTGGACCGCCACGAACGAGCCCTTCGAGATCGTCCGGGCGTACCAGAGCGCTTCGCGGGTCGCATCGTCGAGCCGTTCCACGTAGAGCACGACGGTGTTCTCGACGTCCCGGCGCGCGAGCACGGCGTGCGCCTTCGCCCGCAGGCGGCGCGCGACCGCCCGGTAATGGCGGCGCACCGCGTAGAAGCAGGCGATCATCACCGGGATCGCGATCATCACCATCCAGGCGCCGGAGAGGAACTTCGTCGCGATCACGATTACCGCCACGACGAGCGTGCTCGCCGCGCCGACGGCGTTCAGGGCCGCGCTCCAGCGCCAGCCGGGCCGGCGCGTTCGCAGCCAGTAGCGCACCATCCCGGCCTGCGCGAGCGTGAACGCCGTGAAGACGCCGATCACGTAGAGGTGGATCAGCGAGTTGACGTTCGCGCGGAAGGCGAGCACGAGTCCCGCCGCCGCCGCGGTGAGCACGATGATCCCATTCGAGTACGCGAGCCGGTCGCCGAGATTGACGAACTGGCGCGGCAGGAAGCCGTCCCGCGCGAGGAGCGCGGCGAGCCGCGGGAAACCCTGGTACGACGTGTTGGCCGCGAGCACGAGGATCGCGAGCGTGAACGCCTGGATCAGGTAATACATCGTCGAGCCCGTCGAACCGGCCGGGAAGGTGGCGCGTGCGATCTGCGAGAGCACAGAGGCGGACGAGCTCGGCAGCGCGTGCATCCTCACCGCCAGGTACGAGACGCCGAGGAACAGCGTCACCGCAGAGCCGGCCATCAGCAAGAGCGTCCGCGACGCGTTCTGCGACTGCGGGTGCCGGAACGCGGTGACACCGTTCGAGATCGACTCGACACCGGTCAGCGCGGCCGAGCCCGAGGCGAACGCCTTCAGCAGAACGAACAGCCCAAGTGCCCCGGCTCCGGTCGGCAGCGGATGCGGAACCGTCGCCGTCGGACACGTGCCGAGCGTGCACTTGCCGACCCCGACCGCGAGCATCGCGTACATGACCGCGAGGAAGGCGTACGTCGGGAACGCAAACATCAGCCCCGACTCACGGACTCCGCGGAGGTTCCCCAGGGTCAGGACGAGGATGCAGCCGAGCGAGAGCAGCACCCGGTGCGAGCCCAGCGAGGGCGCTGCCGATGTGATCGCGAAGACGCCCGCGGCGACCGAGACCGCCACCGTGAGGATGTAGTCGGTCAGCAGCGCAGCCCCCGCCACGAGCGCCGGGAAGACGCCGAGGTTCTCCCGCGCGAAGACGTACGAGCCGCCGCTCGTGTTCTCGTATGCCTTGATCCCCTGGCTGTAGGAGAACGCCACGATCAGGAGCAGCGCGGAGACCGCCGCCGAGATCGGCAGGACATCGTGCCTCGCCGACAGCGACACGGCGACCAGGACCGCGAGGGCGGCTTCCGTCGCGTAGGCGACCGACGAGATCGGGTCGGACGAGAAGATCGGGAGCGCGAGCGTCTTCGGGAGGAGCGTGTCCTCGAGCTCCGAGGACGCGCGCGGCCTTCCGACCAGGCGCCGTTTCGCGCCTCCGAGAACTGCCAGGGCCGAGCTCATCCGGCGGGCGGCGCGGCGACCAGCACCCGGCAGGGCGCATGTACGAGCACGTACTGGACTGTCTTGCCGAAGACCTTGCGGCGCCCTTCTGCGCGTGGCGCGCGCAGGACCACGATGTCGGCCGCGCGCGCCTCCGCTTCGGCGACGATCGCCTCGCCGGCCTCACGCGCGCGCATGAGCCGCGGGTGCAGACGCACTCCGCGCTGTTCCGCTATCACCCGCGCCTCCTCGAGCACGCGCCGGGCCTCGGCCTCCTCGGCGAGCATGTGGCGAGCTCCGCCGCGAGCTCCATCGCCGTTTCCGACTCCACGTCGGCGGTCAGCGGGACGACGAGGCGCCGGTACGCAAGACCGGTAGCACGCAGGCTGCGCGCGACCGAGACGGCCATGCTTCGACGCTAGCTCGGCGCCCCTCAATGCCGCCTCAAGGCGGCGCGAAGAGTCCTCAGGAGCTGCTCAAGACGGGATTCACCAGGCGGTAGCCGACCCCCGGCTCGGTCAGCACGTAGCGCGGCCGCGCCGGATCGGGCTCGATCTTCCGGCGCAGCTGCGACACGTAGACGTGGAGGTAGTGCGACTCGTCGCCGTACGCCGGGCCCCACACTTCGCGCAGGATCGTCGGATGCGTTAGGAGCTTGCCCTCGTTCTGGGCTAGCAGCCGCAGGAGGCCGAACTCGTGCGGCGTCAGCTGCACGGCGCGGCCCTGCACGGTCACGAGGCGCTTCTCCAGGTCGACCG
>VAXD01000079.1 GCA_005884155.1 Actinomycetota bacterium
CCATGCGGGGCTCGGCGAGGCGACGATCGTGCCCTTGCTGCTCGACCTCCCCCCGGAGATTCCTGCAAACGGGCGCGGCGCCGACCCAATCGTGATCTCGGTCGGCCGGGTCGTACCGAGCAAGCGGCTCGAAGACGTGATCAAGGCCTTCGCGCTCTACCAGCGCCACCGGGCCCCCGCGGCGTCGCTCGCGATCGTCGGCTCCGATTCCGGCTTCGAGAATTACCGGCTCGCGCTCGCACGGCTCGTCGCACGGATCGGCGCCAATCGAGTCTTTTTCACCGGACGGATCTCGGCCGAGGCGCGAGACGCCTGGTATCGCCGCGCGCACGTGTATCTCTCGATGTCCGTCCACGAGGGCTTCTGCGCCCCGCTCGTCGAGGCGCTCGCCCATGGAGTTCCGGTAGTGGCGCGCGGTGCGGGTGCCGTCCCGGAGACGCTGCAGGGCGCCGGGCTCGTCCTGGATGGAGACGACCTCCTCTGCACGAGCTCGTCTCGTCGGAGGCGACGAGGCGCGCGTTCGCCGACGCCGCGGAGGAGCGGCTTGCCGAGCTCCGGCCGGCTGCCGTCGCGCCGAAGATCCGAGCGGCGCTCTCGCCCCTCTTGGGGGAGTCGTGAGGGCGGCTCTCGTCGTCCAGCGCTACGGAGTCGACGTGTTGGGCGGCGCGGAGACGCTCGCCCGCCGGGTCGCCGAGCTCCTTGCACCCGAGATCGAGCTCACAGTCCTGACGACGTGCGCGCTCGACTACCGCACCTGGGCGGACTACTACGCGCCCGGCGAGGATGACGTAAACGGCGTGCGCGTCCTGCGCTTTTCGGTGACCGAGCCGCGCGACGCAAAGGCCTTTCACCGCGCGACGGCCAAGGCCTACCGGCGACCGAACGACGTCGAGACCGGCCGTGCGTGGATGCGAGCGCAGGGCCCGCATTCGGAAGGCCTGCTCGAGCACCTCCGCGGGCAGGGCGAGCGCTACGACGCGATCGCCTTCGTCACCTACCTCTACGCGACCACCGGCGAGGGGCTGCCGCTGGTGAAGGAACGTGCGCTGCTCTGCCCGACGATGCACGACGAGCCCCCGCTTCGCCTTGCGATCTTCGACGAGATCTTCGCGGAAGCGCGCCTCTGCCTCTTCCTCACGCCGGAGGAGCGCGAGCTCGCGCGCCGCCGCTTCGGCTTGCCGGACGCGCACGCCCGGCTCGTGGGAGCCGGCATCGACGAGCACGCAGCCGCGGACGCGGAGACCTTCAGGGCCAAGGCTGGGGTCGAGCGGCCGTACGCGCTCTACGTCGGCCGGCTCGACCCGTCAAAAGGGGTCCCGGAGCTGCTCGAACACCACGCGCGCTACCGGGCACGTGCGCCGCAGGGGCTCGACCTCGTGCTCGTGGGCGACGGCGACGTCGAGGTTCCCGTGAACGACGGGTTCCACCGGCTCGGGTTCGTGCCCGAGGACCTGAAGAGCGCCGCGCTGGCGAACGCGGTGGTGGTGGTCTGCCCGTCGTCCTACGAGAGCCTCTCGTTCTCGCAGCTCGAGGCATGGGCGCACGGCCGGCCCACCCTCGCCAGCGCCGTGTCGCCGGTCCTCGTCGGCCAGTCCCGCCGTTCCGGAGGCGGCCTCTGGTACTCGGACGCCGACGAGTACGCTGCGATGCTCGAGCTCCTCGCCCGCGACGAGGCTCTCGCGTGGGCTCTCGGCTCGCAGGGCCGCCGCTACGTGCGCGCCCAGTACAGCTGGGAGCGTGTCCGCACCGCCTGGCTCACGGCTCTGGAGGAAGTTGCTTCCGGGATGGCGGCGGTCAGCTCGAGCTAGCGGGCTCCGCGGCCTGATCGGCCGCAGACAGGCGGGCGAGGTCGGCGTCCACCATCATCTGCGTCAGCTCGCGGAAGCTCGTCCCGGGCTCCCAGCCCAGCTCGCGACGGGCCTTGCTCGCGTCGCCAACGAGGTGGTCGACCTCCGCGGGGCGCAGGAACGCGGGATCGGCGACGACGTGCCGCTCCCAGTCCAAACCGGCATGTCCGAACGCGAGCTCGGCGAACTCGCGCACCGAGTGCGGCTCGCCGGTGGCGATGACGTAGTCGGACGGCTCGTCCTGCTGCAGCATCAGCCACATCGCCTCGACGTAGTCGCCCGCGAACCCCCAGTCACGCTGCGACTCCATGTTCCCGAGCCGCAGCTCCTCCGCGAGCCCGAGCTTGATCCGAGCCACCCCGTCGCTGATCTTGCGGGTGACAAATTCCAATCCTCGACGAGGACTCTCGTGGTTAAAAAGTATTCCTGACACTGCGTACAAGTCATACGACTCGCGGTAGTTGACCGTGATGTAGTGGCCGTAGACCTTCGCCACGCCGTACGGCGAGCGGGGGTGGAACGGCGTCAGCTCGGTCTGCGGGACCTCGCGCACCTTGCCGAACATCTCCGACGACGACGCCTGGTAGAAGCGGATCCCGGGGTCAACGGCACGGATCGCCTCGAGCATCCGCGTCACGCCGACTGCGGTGAACTCGGCCGTCAGCACCGGCTGGTTCCAGGACGTCGGGACGAAGCTCTGCGCGGCCAGGTTGTAGACCTCGGTCGGCTGCGCCTCGCGGATCGCCGCGTCGATCGAGGACGGGTCGAGCAGGTCTCCCTGCAGCAGCGTGATCCGGTCGATCAGGTGCGCGATCCGCTCGACGTTCTCCGTCGACGCACGCCGCGTCACGCCGAAGACCTCGTACCCCTTCGCGAGCAGCAGCTCCGCGAGGTACGAGCCGTCCTGGCCGGTGATACCGGTGATCAGCGCGCGGCTCACGTGACCGGCTCCATCTCGCGCGCCGCAGCGAGCGTGTCCGCGAGCGTCCGCTCGAGCGGGATCTCCGGCGTCCAGCCGGTCGCGGCGCGCAGCCGCGACGGGTCGCCCGCAAGCCGCGGGATCTCCACCGGGCGAACTCGGCTCTCGTCGCGCTCCACACGCACGGGCACGCGCGCGAGGCCGACGAGCAGCTCGACCACCTGCTGCATCGTCACGGTCTCGCCCGACGAGACGTTGTACGTCCTCGCCGGCACCGAGCGGTCGAGCAGGAGCCGGTACGCGCGGCAGACGTCGCGCACGTCGAGGATGTCTCGCTCCGCCGAGAGGTCACCGACGCGGAGCGTACCGCCGCCATCGGCTTCCAACCGCGCGATCTGGCGCGTCCAGGAGCCGATCGCAAACCGCTCGTCGCGGCCCGGGCCCTCGTGGTTCGCGGCACGCGCGACCACTACGTCGAGCCCCGAGGCGGCGCAGGCCAGCTCGGCCGCTGCCTTGCTCGCCGCATAGGGCGAGACGGGCGCCAGCCGCTCGTCCTCCGGCGTCGGGATCCGCGCCGCGTTCCCGTAGACCTCGCAGGTGGACGTGAGGAGGACACGGGCCTCCGGCTGCTCAGCGCTCACCGCCGCGAGGAGGTTGACGGTGCCGTCCACGTTCACGCGCCAGGTGTGCCAGACGTCATGCCAGGACGCGGCGACCGACGACTCGGCTGCAAGGTGGACGACGGCGTCCGCCCCCCGGACGGCTTCGCGGAGGGGATCCGGCTCGAGCACGTCGCCGTCGAAGGCGACAAACGCCTCTCCGAGCTCGGCGCGGAGGTGGGTGCCGACGAAGCCCGCCGACCCGGTGACCACCACGTGGCCCACTAGTACGCGCCGCGCGCGCGCAGCACCGCAGGGATCGTCTTCAGCAGGATCGAGATGTCGAGCCAGATCGACCAGTTCTCGAGGTAGTAGAAGTCGAGCCGCACGAGGTCGTCGAAGTCGAGGTTCGAGCGGCCCGAGATCTGCCACAGGCCCGTGATGCCCGGGAGGACGAGGTAGCGCTTGCGGTGCCAGCCCTCGAGCAGCGCGTAGTCGCGAAGCGGCAGCGGCCGCGGGCCGACGAGGCTCATCTGGCCGCGTAGGACGTTCCAGAGCTGCGGGATCTCGTCGAGCGAGAACCGCCGCAGGAACATGCCGACCCCCGTCACGCGCGGATCCTCGCGGATCTTGAACAACGGGCCATCGGCCTCGTTCGCCGCCTCGAGCTCGGCCTGCTGCTCCGGCGCGTCGGCGTACATCGTGCGGAACTTGAGCATCCCGAACGGACGCTCGCCGAGCCCGATCCGCTCGTCGCGATAGAAGACCGGCCCCTTCGAAGTGAGCTTGACGGCGGCGGCGATTGCGAGCCAGGCCGGCAGCCCCGCGAGGAGGACGGCGGCCGACACCAGCAGGTCGAACCCGCGCTTGACGAACCAGTCGAGCCCGACGAACGCGGGCGGGCGCAGCTCGAACAGCGGCAGGCCCTGGCCCGGGATGAACTGCGGGCGCTGCCGCAGGAGCTCCGTCGCGTTCGGCGCGATCCGGACGTTGACGCCGCGCCGGTGCGCGTGGGAGACGATCTCCAAGAGCTCGCGCTCGCTGAAGTCGGAGTCGGTCACGATCAGCTCGTCGACGCGCGTCTCCGCCAGGACGGCAGGCAGATCCTGCAGGTCTCCGAGCACCGGCAGGTCGAGGCCACCCTCGCTCGGGGCGATCGCGCCGACGAACTCGTAGTCGATCCCGTTGCGGCTCGCGCCGAGTGTCCGGTGCAGGTCCACGAGGTTGTCGCCCGCGCCGGCGAGCAGGGCGTGGCGCCGCGCACCCAGCGCGTGCAGCACGTCTTCTGTGATCGCCTCGTAGCTCCCGCGCAGCGCGGCGATCGCGGCTGACGAGAAGAGCACCGCGGCCGGGATCAAGCCGTACGTGGAGAACTTGTGCCCGGTGCCAAGGCCGAACGCGAGCGTAATCAGCGCGACAAGGACGAGCGACGAGAGAACGCGCCCGAAGCCCGGCCGCCGCTCCCGCTCGGCATAGAGCCCGGCCTGCGCGAAGACGAGTACGGTGATCAGCGTCAAGAAGGGAAGCCAGTCCGTCTCGACGCGCCAGATGACGCCCCAGAGCACCGGCGTGTTGTAGTAGAGCTCGCGCAGGACGAGCGCCGCGTAGAGGCCGAGCACGATCCCCGCCAGGTCGAGGACGACGAGTGCCGCGATGCTCGCGATCCGCCGGCCGGCAGCGGTGAGCTGGCTTCCCGTCAGGAAGAACGGCCGGCGCGAGCGAATATCGACCGGGACCCGCTCGGTCCCGGTCGAAGGCGCAACGGGGGCGGGAATCCGACCCCTCCCCCGTTGCGGAGTTCGTATGGCCATCTACCTAGTGTGGCAGGCGACGGAACGCGTAGTACGCGGGCTTCTTCTTCCCGCCGTACGTCTCGAGGCCGGACTGCCAGCCTGCGAGCCGCTTCTCGTCACGCAGGAGGAACCACGTCATCAGGCCGATGCGGGGGTTCCGGCGGGCGATCGAGAACGCCTGGGAGAGGTACTTCGCCTGCTTCGCCCACGAGACGCCGAAGTGCGGGTCGGGCGGCCGGGTCTGGTAGCCGTACTCGGTGATCCAGAGCTTCTTGGGCCCGTAGAGCTTCGTCAGCAGGCCGATCAGGACGTTGATGTTCCCGAGCGTGACCGCGGTCTTCGACTTCGGAGGCGTGCTCGGGCTCTCGGTCGGCCTGCTGTAGTACGGATGGTGGGCATAGACGTCGAAATGCTTGCCGCTCAGCCCGTAGCGCTTGAGCGCCGAGAGGAACGTCAGCGGCGCGATCGATGGACGGCTGCTGCGCGCACGGTTGTTGCCGTGCGGGTCGGTGCCGCCGCACGCCACGGTCTCCTGTAGGTGCGTCGAGTGGACCCCGGCCCAGACCGACGTGCAGATCTGCGCGTATGTCTTCGCAGCGATCGGGATGTTCCTCCTGCCGACGACCTTCCACTGTGGCCGCAGGAAGACCGGACTGTTCGGCTCGTTCCAGGCCATCCACTTCCGCACGGCAGGGAGCGTGGTCCCGTCCTCGAGCTTGAACGTGCCGCTGTAGCGCTTAGCGGCCGCAGTCGCGAACTGGCGCAGGTAGAGCATGCGTGCCGGAGCCCGGTTCGGCTTGACGGCGCCGGCCCAATGCGGCGTCCCGTAGATGGTGAACAGCACCTGGATGTTGTTCTTGGCCGCGTTCTTGACGAAGTCGTCGTACGGACCCCAGTTGTACGCCGGGTCCTTCGGGTCGGCCGGATTCGTCGGCCGCGTGGTGGCCACGATCTGGCCCCAGAGCATGTCCATGCGCAGGACCTGGACGCGGAGGTTGTGGAACGCCGCGAACGAGCGATCGGGCGCGATGAACGACTGCGACGGGTCGTACATGCCGACGAGCATTCCGCCGGACGCTGCCGCACGCTCGGGCTTGGCGGACGCGGCGAGGATTGACAGGACGATCGTGATCAGGGCGATGCCAATTTTTTTAGACCCCAAGTGGCTCCCTTCCGAGACTGGGCAACATGCGGCGCAGCCCTTCTTCCAGCTCGATCTCCGGTTCCCAGCCCAACAGCTGCCTGGCTCGAGTGATATCGGGCTGGCGAATCTGGGGATCGTCGATTGGTAGCGCTTCGAACACGATTTCACTCTTTGACGACGTAACTCGGATGACTGTTTGCGCAAGTTCCAGAATCGAAAACTCGCCCGGGTTGCCGAGGTTGACCGGCAGGTGCTCGCCACTCTCGGCGAGCAGGTGCAAGCCGCGGATCAGGTCGTCCACGTAGCAGAAGCTGCGTGTCTGCGAACCGTCGCCGTAGACGGTGATCGGCGCATTCTCGAGCGCCTGGCGCATGAAGTTCGGAATGGCCCGCCCGTCATGCGAGCGCATTCGCGGCCCGTAGGTGTTGAAGATCCGGACGATCGCGGTGTCCACGCCCTGCTGGCTGTGGTACGCCATCGTCATCGCCTCCGCGTAGCGCTTCGCCTCGTCGTAGACCCCGCGCGGGCCGATCGGGTTGACGTTCCCCCAGTAGCTCTAGGCGAGCACGAATCGGGCCCGCTTGAACTTGGCGAGCCCGAGCGCGTTGTGCGTTCCGTACGAGCCGGTCTTCAGGGAGAACAGCGGTTGGCGCAGATAGTCGATCGGGCTCGCGAGCGCGGCCAGGTGGTAGACGACGTCGACCGGCTCCTCGACCTCGATGTGCTCGATCACGTCGTGGTTGCAGAACACGAAATCGTCGGCGCGCAGGTGCTCGAGGTTCTCGAGCGAGCCCGACTCGAGGTTGTCGACGCAGATGACTCGAAACCCCTTATCGAGCAGGTATTCGCAGAGGTGGGAGCCGAGAAACCCGGCCCCTCCGGTGACTACCGCCGTAGGCATCCGAGGGATGTTATCGGGGGTCTTCGGACGGTCCTGGATGCCTTACGAACTCCTTACCGAGGGCTTGTTCATACGTCTTGATCGTGGCATCGAGCACGTGATCCCAGGAGCAGAGCTCGGTGATCCAGCGGCGCGCGTTCTCGCCCAGGCGCTTGCGCAGCACGGGGTCGGCGAGCAGGCGGTCGATCGCGGCACGCAGCTCCTTCGGGTTGCCGGGCTCTACGAGCAGGCCGGTCTCTCCGTCGCGGACGAGGCCGAGGAGGCCGCCTGTCGCTCCGGCGACGACGGCGTTGCCGTAGGCCATCGCCTCCGCGCAGACGACGCCGAAGCCCTCGCTCCGCGACGGGACGACCACGACCGCGGCGCGGCGGAAGCGCTCGTCCAGCTCGGCGCGCGAGATGAAGCCGAGCGCGTCGGGGAAGAGGTGTCGCAGCGGGCCGTCGCCCGAGACGATCAGGTTCAGCCCGTCGCGCGCTGCGGCGAGGTCCTGAACTCCCTTCTCGGGCGAGAGCCGGCCGGTGTAGAAGACCTCCGGCGGGTCGGCCTCCTCGCCGACCGTCTCGGGGATCTCGATCCCGATCGGGATGAAGCGGATGTTCTCGATCCCCGCCTTCTGCGCCGACTCGACGAGCGCCTCGGAGATGCAGATCGTCGCGCGGGCCCGATGGCAGATCCAGCGCACGAGCCACGGGGCGCGGCGCATCAGGACGAAGTCGTCCAGTGGCCCGCCCGAGATCGAGCCGAGCAGGCTGACGACGAACGGCTTAGCGGAGAAGAGCGCGACAACCCCACCCGCCAGCCACATCGCGTGCACGAGGTCGGCGTCGCGCGCCTCGCGCCGGAGCGTGCGGATCATCGAGAGCGCGAGCCGAGGCGCGATCCAGGGCCGCCGCCGGACCGCGTGCATGATCCCTCCGCCCTGGTAGGCGACGCCGTAGTCCTCGTAGACGCCGGGGTGCACAACCTGGACGTCGAGCCCGCGCGCCCGCAGCCGCTCGACCGGGTCCGAGACGAACCGCCCGGCGAAATCGTCCGCGTAGCGCGGGTAGGAGGTCGTGAATACGACGACCCTCAACTGTCGGTGCGCCTGCGTCCCCGCCCGCCGAGGTCCTTGTTCGACTCCATGTCGAACCACATCGCGAACAGCGTGAACTGCGAGCCGAAGATCAGCAGCAGGGCCACAAGCACGACCGTCGCCGCCGTGATTGCGTTGCCCTCCGCGCGCAGGACGATCACAGCGATCCCGAGCCCGAGCCCGAGCAGGCTCATCAGGATGCCCATCAGGTAGAAGAAGACGAGCGGGTGGAAGTCGCGGATCACGTACTTCTCGCGCAGCCGCCAGAAGAACCCCTTGACGAGAAGCCAGGAGATCGACGGCACGACCTTCCGCAGCCGGATCCCCGAGCGCTCGCCGACGCCGTAGATCGGTCGCGAGGGGTAGTCGCGCACGCGGGCGTTCCAGATGTTGAGGTGGACGAGCATGTCGTTCGGGAAGCCGTAGCGCGTGTAGACCCGGTCGAGGTCGAGCAGCTCCAGCATGTCGAGCGAGATCGCCGTGTAGCCGGACTGCGAATCGGCGACGTGCCAGTAGCCCGACGCGATCTTCGTCAGCAGGCTCAGGAGCGCGTTGCCAAGGTAGCGGTAGCGCGGGATCACCTCCCACGCCTGACCGGTGAAGAGCCGGTTCGCCTTCGCGTAGTCGACCTCCCGGCGCGCGACCGGCGCGCAGAGCGTCTCGAGGTCGGCGGGGTCCATCTGCGCGTCCGCGGCCATCACCGCGGTCACGTCGATCCGCTCCTCGAGCGCGCGCTTGTAGCCGGTCACGATCGCGCCGCCGACGCCGAGGTTGCGCTCGTGGACGATCAGCTCGACCCGCGGATCCTGGAGCCCGCGGACGACCTCGGCCGTCTTGTCACGCGAGGCGTCGTCGACGACCAGGATGCGGTCGACGAAGTACGGGATCGACCCGACCGTCTCAGCGATCAGCTTTTCCTCGTCGTGCGCGGGCACGACGACGGCAACCCGCTTGCCGTCGAGCATTCCCCTTAGTTAGGCGGGGCGGCGGGCGATCCTGCCGGCCGGGTCCCAGAGAAGCGCGGCGGCGATCCCGATCAGCAGGCCGATCAGGGCGGCGACGATCACCGAGTTCCGCCGGCTACGGGCCGTCGTCTTGGTCGCCACGGCGAACGTCACCTGACGGCCGAGCTCGACCTCCTTGGCGACCGCGAGCTGCTGCTTCGCAGTCGTCAGCTGCTCGACGATCTGGAAGCGCGAGAACGACGCAACCAGCTTGTCGGTCGAGGAGAGACCGCTCGCGGACAGGCTGCGGTCGATCGTGTCGAGCGACTTCGTGTAACCGTCGATCTGCTCTTGGAGGCTTTTGATCAGCGTGCTCACGTAGGTCGAGGTCTGGCGGATCACGCTGCGGGCGAGCATGTTTGCGGCGACCTGTGCGCGGCGCGGCGTCTGGCTCGTGACCGTGATCAGGACGAGCGGCGTCTGCCCGAGCTTCGTCAGCGCGCCCGCGACCGGCCGCGAGGCAACGTGACCCCGGAGCTTCGCGACCGGCATTCCGGCTGCACGTGCGGCCACGCGCAACGCTGCCTCGCTGTGGATGATCTGGCCGACGGTCGACGGGTTCGTCGCCTGGCTCTGCAGCTGGATGGAGCTCGACGGCGAGAGCGGCTGGCCGAGGTAGACGGTCGTTTTGGCGGTGTAGACCTGGTTGCCGCCGATCGAAACGAGGTAGCCGATCACGGCCCCGACGATCAGGCCCGCGACCGGCAACCACCAACGCTGGATCAGGGAGTGCCAGTAGCGGCCGAGGTCGACCTCCCGCTCGGCGTCGGGATCGGGCAGATCGCGCTCGCGGGTCCGTGGCTCGGTGGACGTGCTCACAGCGCGCCCGACTCTACCCGCGTGCCTTCGGCGCCATGGCAAAGACCCGCGCGTACCCGACGAGGTAGAGCCATTGCTTGTCGGCCACGACCGCGCCGTACTTGCCGCGGCGGAAGTACCAGAGCAGCTTCCCCGAGCGCGCGTCGGCCGCGTACGTGCGGCCCTTGAAGCTCGAGAAGTAGACGACGCCGTTGATCACGACCGCGGAGCCAGAGATCGGCGCGTTGGCCTTGAGGCGCCAGCGGACGTCACCCGTGGCCGCGTCGAAGCAGTAGAAGTAGTGGTCGTAGGAGCCGACGTAGACCCGCTGGTTCCAGACCGCCGGCGAGCTGTAGACGTAGCCGCCGGTCCCGTGCGACCAGCGCAGCTTCCCGGTGCTCGCGCCGAAGGAGTAGACCTTGCGGTCGGTCGAGCCGATGTAGACGCGGTCGTAGGCGACGGCCGGCGTCGAGTAGAACGTGCCGCTCGAGCCGAGCCGAGCCTGCGCGCCCGCCTTCCAGACGAGCTTGCCGGTGCGCGCGTTGAGCGCGTACACATGGCTGTCGTACGAGCCGAAGTAGACCTTGCCGCCCGCGTAGGCCATCCCGTCCTTGACCTTGTTGC
>VAXD01000102.1 GCA_005884155.1 Actinomycetota bacterium
TTGCCGACCACCGAGGCGTCCTGGAGGAGGGTCTTCTCCGAATCCGACAGGCCGTCAAGGCGGGCGGCAATGATTCCCTGGACCGTCTCGGGCAACGGCAGATCGCCGGCGTCGCCTCGTTCCAGGAGCATCCGTGCGTACTGCTCGGCGTACAGCGGGTTCCCGGCGGCGCGGGCGAGGAGGACGGACTGTGTCTCGGCAGGCAGGACCGCCCGTTCGAGCAATGCGGAAAAGAGCCGTGCCGTGTCCTCGTCCTCCAGCGGCGGCAGCGACAGCGTCGACGCGTTCGCCTTGCCCCCGCCCCAGCCCGGCCGGCGCTCGAGCAACTCGGGCCGGGCAGTGCAGAGCACGAGGATCGGCGCAGAGCGCGCCCAGTCCACGAGCTGGTCGATGAAGTCGAGCAGACCGTCGTCGGCCCAGTGGAGGTCTTCGAACACCAAAACGAGGGGGTGCCGGTCGGCCAGCGCTTCGATGAAGCGCCGCCAGGCGGAGAAGCTCTCGGCCTGAGACGCGCCGGCGACCTCGTCGATGCTCTGTAGCCCGACGAGGTTGCCGAGCCGTGCCGCCAGCCACTCGGACTCGCTCTCGTCGGCCGCCACCTCTACGACGGCCGCGTGCAGCTTGCCGGCGACGTCCGCGTCGGAGTCGGACTCGAGGATTCCCGCCTCCGCCTTCACGATCTCGGCCAGTGCCCAGAAGCTGACGCCCTCGCCGTACGGCAGCGAGCGACCCTGGCGCCAGGTCGTGAAGTCGGGCTCGGCGACGATCGACTGGAAGAGCTCGTAGACGAGCCTGGACTTGCCGATCCCCGGAACCCCGACGAGAGTGACGAGCTGGAGCACCTCCGAGCGAGCCCGCCGAAGGGCGTCGCGGAGCGCGTCGAGCTCGCCCTCGCGGCCGACGAGGGGGGCTCGCGCTTCGGCCAGGTCGACGCCATAGCGCGAGCGCGTTGCGACCACTTCCCAGACCGGGATCGGCTCCGACTTCCCCTTGGCCTCAACCGGCTCAGCCTCGCGGTATTCGATCACGTGCTTCGTCGCTCGATAGGTGGTCTCGCCCACGAGGATGCCGTTGACGGGCGCCGCCGACTGAAGGCGGGCGGTTGTGTTGATGACATCGCCGGCCGCCATGCCCTCCCCTTCCGCCGTCCGAGCGCCGAGCGTGATCAGCGCTTCGCCGGTGTTCACCGCCAGTCGCAATTGGAGCTGATTCTCCTGCTCGCGGACCCAGTCAAGGATCGCGAGCGCCGCGCGGACGGCGCGCTCAGGATCGTCCTCGTGAGCGGTCGGCGCGCCGAAGAGCGCCATGACGGCGTCGCCGATGAACTTCTCGACGGTGCCGCCGAAGCGCTCGAGCTCCTCGCGCAGCCGGGCATGGAATGGTGCGAGCAACCCGCGCACGTCTTCAGGATCGAGTTGCTCGGAGCGAGTAGTGAAACCAACCAGATCGGCGAACAGCACGGTCACGACCTTGCGCTCCTCACGCGCCGCGGCTCGGGGAGCCTCGAGGGCTGCGCCGCAGGAACTGCAAAAACGGGCGCCGGCCGGATTCTCCCGCGAACAGTTCGGGCAGACGATCACGCTGAAAGCCTACGACCGCGCACAGCAAGCTTCTAGCGGACTGGCGCAAACACCGGCGCGCGCGCGGTTAGAGGCGGCCTATTAGCTGCAAATGGCCTTCCTCAAGCTAGTTCCTAGGCCGCGTGCGCTGGTTCGATGCCGGCCGGGGGCACCTCGCACAACCTGAACCGAGCCCCATCTCGCGCTCGGCTAGCGCTGGCTCAAGCGACCGCTTTGCCGTCGACCAGCCGCGACCGGCGCTGGGAAAGGAAGCCTTCGAGCTGGTCGGGAGGCATCGGCCGCCCGAGCAGGTAGCCCTGGCCGAGGTCGCAGCCGAGGCTCTGGAGAGAGCTCAGCTGTCCGGGCGACTCGATCCCCTCCGCGATCGCGACGATGCCGAGCGCGTGCGCGAGGTTGACCAGGTTCGCCGTGATCGCGGCGTCCTTCGCATCGTGCTCGGCGCCTTGGACGAACGAGTAGTCGACCTTGATCATGTCGATCGGGAAGTGGCGCAGCTGGCCCAGGGACGAGAAGCCGGTCCCGAAGTCGTCGATCGCGATGTGGACGCCCTGGCGGTGGAGATCGGCGAGCTCGGCGCGGGCGTGATCGGTGGCGGCGCCGCGCTCGATGATCGTGCTCTCCGTGACCTCGATGCCGAGGGCGCCGGCAGGGAGCCCGGCCTCGGCGAGTGCCTGCTGGACGACCGTCTGGAAGCCGTGCCGGTCGAGTTGCTTCGCGGAGACGTTGACCCACGTGACGAATGAGTCCGCGACGAGCCCGGCTTTCCGCCACTCCGCGGCCTGCGTGCAGGCCTGACGCAGGACGAACTCGCCCAGGGCAACGATCAGCCCGTTCGTCTCGGCGATCGGGATGAAGCGTGCCGGCGACACGAGCCCGCGGGTTGGGGACTGCCATCTGAGCAACGCCTCTGCGCCGACGATGCGCTCGCTCTCGAGATCGAGCTCTGGCTGGTAATGAAGGCTGAATTCCCCACGCTGGAGGCCGAGGCGCAGCTCCTGCTCGATCTCGAGCAGCTCGCCGACCTCCTTGGCCATCTCCGGGCAGTAGAGCTCGTAGCGGCCCCGGCCCGAGTCCTTGGCGGCGTACATAGCGACGTCGGCCTGACTGATCAGCTCCTCGCTGGTGCTGCCGGGAGCGGTGTGCAGGACGATGCCGATGCTCGCGCCGAGCGCCACGTCGCGTCCGCCGGTCACGATCGGCAGCGCGAGCTGGTCGAGCAGCCGCCGGGCAAGGCCGATCACCTCCTCGTTCGTCACGTTCTCGAGCAGAAAGGCGAACTCGTCGCCACCGAAGCGGGCGACGGTGTCGCTCGCGCGCACGGTGCGAGAGAATCGCCGCCCGACCTCGCGCAGGAGCTGGTCGCCGGCGTCGTGCCCGAGGCTGTCGTTGACCTGCTTGAAGCCGTCGAGGTCGGCGAGCATCACCGCAAGCCGCTGCCCGGAGCGCTCGCTGTGCGCGAGCGCGTGCTCCAGCCGGTCGCGGAACAGCGCCCGGTTGGCGAGTCCGGTCAGCGTGTCGTGGAAGGCCTGATGCGTGAGCTGCCGTTCGAGCTCGACGCGCTCGGTGATGTCCCGGGAGTTGAGCACGACGCCTCGCACCAATCGGTCCTGGCGCAGGTCGGTCAGATGCGACTCGAGCCGACGCCATTCGCCGGACTGGTCCCGCATCCGGAAGACAACTTCGCGCGGTCCGCCGTGGGCCGCCGCGGAGCGCAGCGCCGGGCGGTCGTCGAGGTGGACGAAGGCCTCGTAGCCGTAGCCGAGCAACGCCGACTCGTCCTTGCCGACGAGCGCGCCGACGGAGTGGCCCGCGTAGCGACAGCCGTCCGGCCCGAGGACGAGCACGAGATCGGTGGACGAGATGACGAGACTCCTAAAGTGCTCGGTCTTGCGCCTGGTGATGACGATCAGGACCCAGCCAAGTGCGAGCGAGACAAGCAGGCCGAGCGCGCCGAGCACCGCCTGCACGATGATCAGGTGATTGACATTCTGGTCGTCGGCGGCCGCGATCGTGCGCGCCGCGTTGAGCGACACGTTGGACGTCAGCGCCGAGAGCACGCGCAGGCGGTCGATCGGGCTCGTCGCTTTTAGGTGCTCGTGCGCCCGCAACCGGACCGCCGCCACCGGGCGTCCCGCAAGGACGCTGCTGCCTGTCGCCTGAAGGTCCGAGACCAGTCGCCGCTCCTGCTCGAGCTGTCTGCGAACGACGGTCCCCGAGGCGGCGGGAAGGGTCGTCTCGTCGTCATCTCCCCAGACGGCCGGCGCCGTCCCGCCGTTCAGGAGCGCCCCGGCGCTCGCGGCCATGACCGACGCGGTCTGTTGGGGGTCGACCCGCGCTCCGGCACGCGCCAACAGGATCTCTTTGACGTAGCGCTCAGCGAGGGTTCGCTGCCGAGCTGCGACCTCGACGACTGCGGCACGATGCTGGGAGCCCTTGGTCGTCCAGATCGAGAGGGTGACGCTCAGGGCCGAGAAGAGGGCGAAGGTGACGAGGATCCCGACGATCGTGCGCCTGCCCCCGCTGGCGAACGGCTGGAACTGCCGGCGCATCGCTACTCGACCACCAACTCGGCCTGCATGCCGGCCATGAAGTGACCGGCCATGTTGCAGAACAGCTCGTAGCGCCCCGGCGACAAGTGCAGCCAGTCTCGGCGCACGGCGCCGGGACCGGCGCCGTCGACCGAGGCGGCCGTAACGTGCTCCAGCACCCGCTCGTCGACCGTCAGCCCGTCAGCGCGCAGCGGGAGCCGGGCGCGCGACCGGACAAGGATCAACTCATGCGTGTCGGGGCCGCCGTTGTGCACGACGAGCTGCACGTTTCCGGCGTGGATGCGGGCCGGGCTCACCGTGATGCGGAAGTCGCGCTCGTTCACGCGCACCACCGTCGCACCGCCGGCCGCGTTCTGACCGCCGCCGGAGCAAGCGGAGGCAAAGACGACGATTGCCGCAAGGACCGAGAGCAGTCCCAGCAGTGAGAACCGCTGCCGCATGCGGGCTCATATCGGTGCCCGTGCGCTGCTTCGTTAGCGCCGCGTACCCCGAATGGGGATGAGGCCACGGCGTTTCCCAAACCGCGTGCCCAAGTTCGATTCTTGGCGGGGGGACCGGGCTAGCCGGAGCGGAGGATGATGCCGATGAGGAACCCGGCGAGGAACAGTTGGACCGGCGCCGGGACGCCTCCGCTGCGGTGCCAACCGTGCAGCCGGTGGCTGGGAAAGTGCTTGCGTCCGCCCGGCCGCAGGAAGCGAACAACGTGTTCGAGGTCCGGGGATGACGCCGCGAGAGCACCCGTGACGGCGGGATCGAAGGGTCCGCGTACAGCCGCGAGGAGGAGGACGGCGGCGATGCCCGAGCCGATCTCGAAGTCGCGATCAGCGATGTCCTCGTGCGGCATGCGATCGCCCGCCAGGTGAAGGAGCAGCCCGAGCGGCAATGAGCCGAGCCTCGAGCGGATGAGCGAGCCGCCGAGTGCGCCGGTCGCAACGTGTAGAGACACGATCAAACCGCGACCTTAGCTTGCGCGTTCATGGCCCTCGCTGCGGTTCGATTCCGCCCGGGGCGATTCCGCAGGCGGAGGGGCGGACTAGCGCCAGGCCTTGAGTGGCGCGATACTGGCGTCATGGCCGAGACCAAACATCCCAAGCAGAAGGAAGAGAAGCCCGCAGCACCGCCCAAGTCAGAGTCGGACGCGTACAGGGCTCACGTGCCTGCGGACATCCGAAACGTCACCTTCCCCGTCGGCATGCGGGGCTACGAGCGCGATGCCGTCGAGGCATACGTGCGCCGCGTCAACCGTGTGATCGCGGAGCTCGAGGTCACCCGCTCGCCGCAGGCCGCCGTCAAGCACGCGGTCGAACGCGTGAGCGAGCAAACCAAGACGATCCTCGAGGAGGCCCGCGGGTCGGCGGAGAAGATCACCGCAACGGCCCAGGCGGAAGCCGACGAGATCGTGGCGCAGGCGAAAGCCAAGGCGGCCGACCTGGTGGTGGCCGCGAGCACCGAAGCCGACCGCGTTAAAGCCGAGTCCGACGAGCTGGTCGCACGCTCGAAGGCGCAGGCTGATCAGATCATCGCCGAGGCGAAGGCCAACGCCGAGCAACAGAAGCGCGAGTCCGAACAGGAGCTCGCGAAGCTGCAGGCGGAGGCGGAAGCCCGCATGCGCGAGCTCGAGGCGGATACCGCGTCGGTGTGGGACCGGCGGCACGAGCTGCTGGGTGACATCGACCGGATGGCGGACCAGCTTCACGAAGCCGCGAGACAGGCAACAGGTCGCTTCGCCCGCGCGGGCTCGGAACAGGAAGAGCAGACCGGGGCCGAGGAGACCGCGGTCCTGCCAGGGAAAACCGCTACGGACTAGCCGCTGGGAGGCGGTCGGAGCGGAACCACGGCCGCGACGCTTTCGCGCCGGTCGAGTGCGCGGAACAACGCAACAACGCACTCGGCGTCGAACTGCGTCCCGGCTCCCGTCTCGAGCTGGTCTCGGGCCTCCGAGGTCGAGAGAGCAGCGCGGTAGGGCCGGTTCTCCGTCATCGCCCGGGCGGAATCGCCCGGCCGGAGAGCTTGTCCGGATACCCCGTGCCGTCCCAGCGCTCGTGGTGGTGTCGCACGATCGAGAGGATCGCGTTCAGCGACTGGATCGGCCTGAGAATGTGCTCGCCGACCTCGGGGTGGGTCTTCATGACCGTCCACTCCTCGTCGGTGAGCGGGCCGGGCTTGTTGAGGATCGACTCCGGAACGCGAACCTTTCCGATGTCGTGGAGGACGGCTCCAAGCTCGACGTTGCGCACGGCGTCGAGGTCGAGATCGAGCTCCGCGGCGACCGCGACGGCGAGCCGGACGACCTCTTCGGTGTGCTGGCTCGTGATTTCGTCCTTCGCCTCGAGCGCATTCGAGAGCGACGCGAGCGTCTCGCGGTACAGCCGCTGCGCCCGCTCCTCGTGCTCGAAGCCGGCCACGAGCGCGCCGATATGCGTCGCCGCCAGCTCTGCGAGATAGCGCTCGACGCCGGAAAAGACGCGCGTGCGCTTGTCGTAGACCTCGATCAGGCCCCAGTTCAGCGTCTCGACGGTCAACGGGACGATCAGCACCGACTGCATCTCCATCTCCCTGAGGACGAAGAGCTCGGCGGGGTCGGCTCCCTTGTCGTCGGCGGAGATCGAGCATGGGACTCCGGACTCGAGAACCGCCGCGGTGCTCGGGTAGTCGGCGAGGTAGTAGCTGAGCCCGCGGGCCACCTGCCGGTCCGAGCTCGAGTAATCGGCTACCTCGCGCAGGAGCCCGTCCTCGAGCTGAGAGACGAGGCATGCCTCGCCGTTCAGCATCAGTGTCAGCTCGCGGCTGGCAACACGCAGCATCCGTTGCTCGACCTGCTCCGAGGCGATCGCCCGCGAGAACGCGACGAGGCGCGAGAGCGGCTCGAGCGTCGCCGCCAGCGCGACGGGCCGGGCGAGGCCGGCGAGATCGCCCTGCGGCTCAGCGCTCATTTGCGGCTACGTGGGTTGTCATGCGGCTACCTCAATCCGTGTTCCGGAACGCTTCGCCTGGTACATCGCCTCGTCAGCGATTCGGAGCAGCTCCTCGGGCTCCTGCCGGCAGTTGCTGGTCGCGATCCCGAAGCTTGCCTTCAGCGTGCGCACGAGCGGATCGATGTTCGACTCGATCGCGTCGATGATTCTGGCCACGACGTCGCGCGCGTCGTGCTCGCCGGCTTGACCGAGAAGCAGCGCGAACTCGTCGCCGCCGACGCGGAAAGCCCAGTCCTCGCTGCGCACGAGCTCCTCGAGCAAGGAGCCGAACTTCTCGAGCACACGGTCGCCGATCACGTGCCCGTGAAGGTCGTTGATCTGCTTGAAGTTGTCGAGGTCGAGGAACACGAGAGAGAGCGCGCGATCCTCCGAACGCTCGCTCGCCTCCTGCAATTCGCGCAGGAGCGCCCGGCGGTTCAGCAAGCGCGTGAGGGGATCGTGGTCGGCAAGGAAGCGCGTCTCGGCGAGCTGGGTCGCGACGGCCAGCGCCTCCATCGCGTGGTTCGCGAAGATCCGTAGCGCCTGGAGGACGTTCTCGGTGGGCAGCAGGCGGTTCTGCGGCTCGTCGGCCCAGAGCACTCCCCGGACCGTGCCGTCGGTGTCGTAGAGCGGGACGACCAGCCAGTGGTGGTTCCAGGCAGCAGGCCCGCGTCCGTTGCGAACCGACTCGTAGACGACCTGGCTCCGGCCGACCCTGCTCTCGGCCTCATCGCGCGGGACGAGGTAGCAGCCGGCAATCTCGAAGCGGGGCTCGAAGAGCCGCGAGATCAGCGCTAGCTCGAGGACCGCGGTCCTTGCCTCGTCGTTTTCGTCCCAACCGGCGGCTGCCGCTGGGCGCAGCAGCTCGCTGTCCTTGTCGCGAAGCTCGATCAAAACCTTGTCGAAGCCGAGCGCCTCCTGCACGGCCTCGCAAACCGAGTTGAGGATCGCCTCGGTCGTCATAGTCTGTGGCAGCTGCGAGGAGACCCGAAGCAGCTGCTCGAGGCCGGTCTGGTGGCGCTCCAGCCGCTCGCGCTCCTGGGCCATCTCCAGTGCGAGGGCCGCGTGCGAAGCGAGCGTCACGGCGAGCGCCAGCTGTTCGTCGTCAGGGCGGAGGCCGTCGAGCGGCTCGCCGAAAGACATGACGCCGAGGATCTGGCCGTCCGAGCGCTCGAGCCGGACGAAGAGCTCGTCGTTCGGGTGCCAGCCCTCGGGGCCCTCGACGATCGGCTCGCCGGCCGGCACGAACCTCGTTCCCTTGTCCTTCGACCAGTCGAAGGCGTCGTTCGGGATGAAGTACGCGCCCGCGCGCAAGAACCTCGGGTGGAGCAGCGGCTTCCAGCTGTCCCAGTCGTAGATCTGGCCGAGGAGCGCCTTCCGAACGAGCGTGCTGCCGTAGACCGTCTCGACGTAGAAGTCGTCCCACTCGGGCCGGTAGACGTTGAGGACGACCGTCTGGAATCCGAGCGTCTCGGAGACTGCGCGCGCGATCGTGTCGAGGACGGAACCGACGTCGGCGCCGCTTCGCACTGCCCGGCTGACGGCGAGCAGGCCCTGCAGGGACGACGCGAACTCGGCGGTCGCGACGGCGCCGTCCGAGTCGTTGGTTTCTCGTTGAATTTGCCTATTTGTCATCGCCGCAGGTGGCCTAGTACTGGCACTCAAACCATCGGAGACAAAGGGCGGCCTCACATCACCCGGTCGGGTGACCCCGTTTGAGCGCGAGAGGACCCATCCAGCCGTCCGAAAGGGCCATGTCCGAGGGACAGTCCCTGGGACATGGCTCCGAGCGGTCGCGGGAGGGCGAAAGCACGCTTGAGCAGATGATCTGCCCTGGACACGTCCGAACGGGACAGGTCCGGGGGCCTGTCCCTCTGACATGTCCGAAACGCTCACGCTTCGCCGCTGCAGCCGACACGCGCGCCGCGGCTACTGAACGTTCGTTCGGGAAGGAGTGCCCCCGGCGGGATTCGAACCCGCGCTACGGCCTTGAAAGGGCCGTGACCTGGACCGCTAGTCGACGGGGGCGGCTCGCCAAGGATAGCCCGCCGGGGTTAGGAGGAGAGGGCGCGGAAACGCCGCAAAGGGTGGACAAACGCGGCAAGAGAGCTCGGGCCACGTCAGCCACGTGCGCCGTCGGCGCTCTCTCCCTCCGTGCCGTTAAGGAACGCCGCAAAGCGTGGACAATCGCTCGCCGGCAAGCTGGATCCAATCTCATGGCGATTGCGGTCGATCTCGCGCGAGCGTGCCTCAACGACTGGAACTTCCATCGCCACGAGAACCGATCGCCTGCCTCGCCGCTTACCTCGACACTCGTGAGCGACGGTGTGTTGCGCGCTACTGCGTCGTCTGCAGCGCAGCGCTAGCGGGTCGGCAACGTAAGTACTGCTCCGACCGCTGCAAGAAGCACGCCTACCAGCAAAGACAGCACTGACTCACCCCTCGTTCCGATCCGACACTCCCGCCCGCCTTCGTCCCCACCCAGCTCAGCCTGACCGAGCAGCGAGGGGAAATTCATCGATGCAAATTAGGGACCTCTGCGACATCGGCGAGCAGGTCGGCGTACTGGTTGATCGTCGTTCGCACCTCGTCGATCGCTTGGCGCAGGCCGTTGACTTCGCTCCAGGAAGCCTCCCATTCGACCCGGGTCGTGGTCGCGGGTCGCTGGTCTTCGTGGTCCTGGAGGCGCGGATGCCAGACCGAGAGAAGTGGTCGCAGCGCGTTGTTGAGGATGGTGACTGCGAGTAGGCCGAAGGAGGCTTGACCGTCCTCTTTGGGCTGGGCAACACCCGGGCCATAACGGCGCAGAATGTCGCGGGTGGTCGGGAAGAGGCTGTACAGCGATGTCAGTGCCTCACGCTGGAGGCCGGCGCCAGGCGCCAGGGGAACGGAGGCGATGCGGGTGACGAGCTCGACGTAGAGCTCCCAAGCGGCGCGCCGTTCGTCGTCGTTGGGTTCCCAGGTCTGCTCGACGCCGCCGAGACCGAACGGCAGGTTGAGCGAGACCTTGTAGGAAGTGGGGCGCGGCATGGAGGCCCTCCCGTCGACGCAGGAAGGAATCTTGTCACCGG
>VAXD01000110.1:0-3508 GCA_005884155.1 Actinomycetota bacterium
CGTTGTTCCTTTCGATCCGGTCGAGCCCTTTGCGCCGGTCGCTCCGCGGGCCCCGGTGGAGCCCTGAGCGCCGGTTGTTCCCTTGGCGCCCTGGGCGCCCGTCGGTCCGCGCGCCCCGGCCGGGCCCTGAGCCCCGGTCACGCCCCGCGAGCCGGTCGTTCCCTTTACACCTGTGCTTCCCTTGGCGCCGGTCGAGCCCTTGGCACCGGTCAAGCCCCTGGCACCGGTGGCGCCCTTGGCGCCCTGCACGCCGGTGGTTCCCTTCGCGCCGGTCGTCCCCTTGGCGCCCTGCGCACCCGTCGGCCCGCGTGCGCCAGCCGGGCCCTGAGCCCCCGTGACGCCGCGCGCGCCGGTGGTGCCCTTGGCGCCGGTGGTGCCCTTCGATCCTGTTGCGCCCTTAGAGCCGGTGACGCCCTTGGCGCCCTGGGCACCGGTGACGCCCCGCGCGCCGGTGACGCCCCTGAGTCCCTGTGTGCCCGTCGCGCCCTTCGCGCCGGTGACTCCCTTCGCGCCCTGAGCTCCCGTCGGTCCCTTCGGCCCGGCTGGGCCCTGCGCACCCTGCGACCCGGTCACGCCCTTCGCGCCTTGCGCTCCGGTGCTGCCCTTCGCGCCCTGGGCGCCGGTTGCGCCGCGGTTGCCGATTGGCCCGCGTGCGCCGGTGACGCCACGCAGGCCCTGTACGCCGATCGGGCCCTGAGGACCGATCGGGCCCTGAGGGCCGACCGGCCCGGTCGCGCCTGTGTCGCCCTTGGCAGCTGCCGTGCCTGGAATGCCCTGCGGCCCGGTCGGGCCGACAAATCCCTGGAGCCCCTGGAGCCCCTGCGGGCCGGCGGGCCCTGTTACTCCCTGAGGCCCGGTCGTGCCTTGAGGACCGGCAGGCCCGACGGGCCCCTGTGGCCCGGCCGGCCCTTCGCTGCCTGCCGTGCCGGCAGGCCCGGTAACTCCACGGCGCCCGCCGAAGCCTCCGAACCCGGACTTGCCTCCGCCCGGGGCAGGCGCAGTAACCGAAGTGGTCGTCGACGTGCCGGTGGTGCGGCCCAAGCTGGAGCTGGAGGCCGAGCCCGATGCGCCCGTGCCCGCAGCGCCTTGCCGTCCGCGTGCGCCCGTGCGTCCTGGCGCTCCGGCAGAGCGGTTGTCGAGCACGACGTTCGAGAACGGCGCCGCCGAGGTCTTCGTCTGGGACTTGCCCGGCTCCACGCCACCCCGGAAAAGGAAGGCGCCCCCGCTCAGAGAGAGCGCGAGTGCGAGGAGGAACGCCGCACGGGTCCCGAACCCATCGCGTTTCCGCAACGCGGATATACGAAGCCGCAGGTGCTTCAAGCTCGCCACGAGCGAACGCATCGGCGCGCCGCGGCTGAATCCGGGAGCATTCCGGTATGAAATGCGTATGAATGGGCCGAACATCACTCAGTCGAGGGGCAGACCGTGACCTGCGTGCTCGTCGTCGACGACGATTCCGACATTCGGGGCCTCGTGCGGGAGCTGCTGGAACGCGCCGGTCACGACGTGCTCGACGCCCCCGACGGCAACGAAGGCCTGCGTCTCTTCTACGCCAGGCAGCCGGATCTGGTGATCCTCGATGTCTCGATGCCCGGGCTCGAAGGCTGGGACGTGCTGGAGCGGATGCGCGAGCTGAGCGACGTCCCGGTGGTGATGCTGACTGCGCGGGCCGAGGAGCTGGACAAGGTGCGCGGCCTGCGCGCCGGTGCTGACGACTACATCACGAAGCCGTTCGGGCGACAGGAGCTGCTGGCGCGGGTCGACGCCGCGCTCAGGCGGACTCCGAGCGGCGGGGAGCCTCAGGACACCTACGCGGACGGCTTCGTGTCGATCGACTTCCCGCAGCGTGCGGTTCAGGCGGGCGGGCAGCCGGTCGCGCTCACCCCGCTCGAGTTCCGGCTGCTCGCGGCATTCGTCCGCAACCCGAACCAGGTCCTCTCACACGAGCAGCTACTCGAGCTCGCATGGGGGAGCGCCGGCGCGGCGGAACGCGACCAAGTGAAGCTCTACGTCGGCTACCTCCGCCGCAAGCTCGGCGGCCCGGAGGGAGCGGAGTCGCCGATCGAGACGATGCGGGGCTTCGGCTACCGCTACCGGCCAGTGGCCTAAGCCGCGAGCTCGCGAGCGGGCGTCTCCGCCTCTCGCACTACGCCGAGCGGAAGGCTCACGCGGACGGTAGTACCCGCGCCCTCCGTGCTCTCGACCTCGATCCGGCCGCCGTGCCGCTCGACGATCGCCTTCGTGATCGTGAGCCCGAGCCCGCTGCCGGGGATGGCGCTCTGGGTCGCATTCGAGCTGCGGAAGAAGCGCTCGAACAGCTGCCCTTGCTCGTCCGCCGGAATGCCGAGGCCGGTGTCCTCCACTTCGAGCACGGCGGCGCCGTCGCGTGCATCCAGGCGCACATCGACCCGGCCGCCCTCCGGCGTGAACTTGAGCGCGTTCGAGACGAGGTTGTCGAGCATCTGCGCGAGCCGCGCCCGGTCGCCCTCGAGCTTCGGCACGCGTCCGAGGTGGGCGGTCAGCTGGATCCCGAGCGAGTCGGCCGCGGGCGATGAGGTCTCGATGCACTCCTCCACGACCTTGCCGAGGTCGATCGGCTTCCGCTCGATGGCGAGCTTGCCGGCCTCGACCTGCGCAAGGAAGAGCAGGTCGTTGACGAGGTCGAGCAAGCGGTGCGAGTTCCGGTCGACGATCTCGAGATACCGGCGGCGGCTGCCCTCGGAAGGGTCGAGGTCCTCGAGCAGGAGCTCGATGTATCCGCGAATGGCGGTCAACGGCGTGCGCAGCTCGTGCGACACGAGCGAAACGAACTCGTCCTTCAGCCGGTCGAGCTCGCGCAGCCGCTCGTTCTGCTCGGCCAGCAGGCGCTGCACCGACTCCGCCTCGGCGCGCGCGGCGCGCTCGCCTTCGAGGAGCGTTCCGCGCTCATCGGCGAGCTCCCGCAGGCGCGCATTGCGCGCTTCGAGCTGACGCGTCAGCCGGTTCATGATCGGGAGCAACGTGACGAAAAGGGCCAGCAGGGCGATCGCGAGAATCACAGCGAGCCGAATGTGAGCATCGCCGGCGCCCACCGAAACGACCCCGTAATCCTGGTCGAGCGAGATCACGCCAATTGGCTTGCCGCTGAGCCTCTCGCGGACGGGCGCAAGGATCTGCAGCACCTTCACGTTCTTCTGGCCTCGCCAGGTCGGGACGTTGGTGACGCGCCGGGTGACCGTCCCAGCCAGGACCGCCGCGAGGATCCTCGGGTGCTGGACCTTTGCGCCGATACGGATGTGCCGGGCGGAATACGTGATCGTGCCGTCCGGGGAGACGAGGCCGCCGCCGACGACACCCGGCACGATGACGCTCTTACGGAAGAGGTTGTCTAGCGCAGCGCGTCGCGCGGGCGATACCGGCGCGGCGAAATCGGCTACGCGCAGTTGGCGGCGCAGATTCGTCAACGCGACTGCGCGTGCCTGGTTCTCGACTGTTCGCGTGGCCCGATTCTCCACCTCGCGGCTCACGA
>VAXD01000110.1:3543-9645 GCA_005884155.1 Actinomycetota bacterium
GCCTCGGCTGGGGCTCGTCGCTGCCCAGGGTGCGTACATCGTCGACCATTGCTCGCCGTGTGCTAGATCGGCATGAGCCGACCGGCACGAAAGACCGGGCCGAGAAATCCCCCGATCGGGTGAGCAGCTCCCCTCGGAGCCGCGCCAGATGGCAGAATCCGTGCATGGCGACCACCGACCCACACGTCGGCTCCGGCACCGAGGAGTGGAAGAAAGAGCTCTACGAAGCTGCTCCCGAGCGCCAAGGCGAGCTGTTCAGCACGATCTCAGGGCTCGAGAACGAGCCGCTGTATACGCCCGACTCGATGCCGGTCGACTACGAGCGCGACCTTGGCTACCCCGGCGTCTATCCCTTCACGCGCGGCGTGTACCCGTCGATGTACCGCGGCAGGCTCTGGACGATGCGGCAGTTCGCCGGGTTCGGCACCGCGCAGGAGACGAACGAGCGCTTCCGCTACCTGCTCGAGCACGGCCAGACGGGCCTGTCGACGGCGTTCGACATGCCGACGCTGATGGGCTACGACTCCGACCACCCGCGCTCGCTCGGCGAGGTCGGGCGGGAGGGCGTCGCAGTCGACTCGCTGGCCGACATGGAAACGCTCTTCGACGGGATCCCGCTCGGCGAGGTCTCGACCTCGATGACGATCAACGGGCCGGCCGCGATGCTGCTCGCGTTCTACGTCTGCGTCGCCGAGCAGCAAGGCGTCCCGCGCGCGGAGCTCCGGGGGACGATCCAGACCGACATCCTCAAGGAGTACATCGCGCAGAAGGAATGGATCTTCCCGCCCGAGCCGTCGATGCGGCTCGTCACCGACATGGTCCAATTCTGCGCGCAGGAGCTGCCGCGCTGGCACCCGATCTCGATCTCCGGGTACCACATCCGCGAGGCCGGCTCGAACGCGGTCCAGGAGCTCGCCTTCACGCTCGCGAACGGCTTCGCCTACGTCGACGCGGCGATCGAGCGCGGGCTCGACGTCGACGAGTTCGCACCCCGGCTGTCGTTCTTCTTCAACGCCCACATCGACTTCTTCGAGGAGATCGCCAAGTACCGCGCGGCCCGGCGGATCTGGGCGCGTGAGCTGCGGGAGCGCTACGGCGCGCGCAACCCTCGCTCGTGGCTGATGCGCTTCCACACGCAGACGGCCGGCGTCTCCCTGACGGCCCAGCAGCCCGAGGTGAACATCGTCCGCACGGCGCTCGAGGCGCTGGCGGCCGTTCTCGGCGGGACGCAGTCGCTGCACACGAACTCGTTCGACGAGGCGCTCGCCTTGCCGACCGAGAACGCGGTGAGGCTGGCCTTGCGCACGCAGCAGGTGATCGCGCACGAGACCGGCGCCGTCAACACGATCGACCCGCTCGGCGGCTCCTACTACCTCGAGGACCTGACGAACCGGCTCGAGGCGGAGGCGTACCACTACTTCGACCGGATCGAGAAGCTGGGTGGCGTCGTCGAGGCGGTCAAGCAGAACTTCCAGCAGCGCGAGATCGCGGAAGCGTCGTTCCGCTACCAGGCCGAGGTAGAGGCGAAGCAGCGGATCGTCGTCGGCGTCAACCGCTACGAGCTCGAGGACGAGCCGGAGATCGAGATCCTCCGGATCGACCCGGCGCTCGAGGACCAGCAGATCGAGCGGGTCAAAGCACTGCGCGCACGCCGCGACTCGGCGGCCGTCGAGCAGGCACTCGCGCGCCTCAAGGAGGCCTCGCTGCGCGACGAGAACCTGATGCCGCTGATCGTCGAGGCCTCGCGCGCGTACGTGACGATGGGGGAGATGTGCGACGCGCTCAGGGAAACCTGGGGCACCTGGCGCGAGACCCCGGTTTTTTAGTCGCGACTAACCAACGCGAAAAAATCGCGTCTACACTTTCGACGCGATGAACGCCGTTCCAACTTCCCTGTCCTCACCGCGCACGACCCGGATCATCTTCTGGGTCGGTGTCGCGCTCCTGATCGCCGCGCTCGTGGTCTTCATCATCAAGAAGAGCCAGCACAACTCAGCGCCGGCAACTTCGAAGAGCTCGGCGGCGGACGTCCTCAACGCGAAGAAGCTGATTCAGCATCCGAAGCGGCAGGCGCCGGTCACGACGAGCGCGTCGTGGGCGAGGGTTCCCGCCTCCGCGAAGCTGGCGGTCAGGAATTTCATCATCGACGGCGCCGGCGAGCGCAACCTTGCGGCCGCCTGGCGCTACACGCATCCGTCGCTGCGCCAGGGCTTCACCTTCAAGCAGTGGGTGCACGGGAACACGCTGCCGTTCCAGGTCTTCCCCGAGATGAACTTCAAGGTTCCGATGTCGTTCTCGCTCGCGCAGTGGAACGGGCACGACCTCCTCGCTGAGGTCGGCGTGGCCTCCAAGTACAAGACCGGCCGCGGCGGCTACGTGTTCGACGTCGGCGCCACGAAGGTCGGCAAGCGCTGGCTCGTGAACTACTGGTTCCCGAAGTACACGCCGCCGGTCCGCGCGACCACCGGCAGCTTCGGCAGCGGCTAGCGCTCCTCGACAGCTCAGGGCTATCCTTCAGCCGTGAGGCGAAGGTTTTCCTCGGCGCGGTTCAGGCGCCGCCTCCTGTGGGTCGGCGGGACGGTTATGGTCGGTGCGATCATCGCCGGTCTCGTCTGGGCGTTTCCCAGTCCGAAGCCGTCGCCTGACGCGAAACCCTCGACCGCGAAGGCCGCGCCGGTCAAGCCGGAGCCGAAGCAGACGTCGTTCGCGCCCAAGAAGAAGGCGGTCCTCCAGACGGCGATGCTGTTCGTCGCGAGCGTGGTCACGCGGCACAACGTGGCCGCATCGTGGGATCTCGTGACGCCCGCGATGAAGGCGGGTCACACCAAGGCCGACTGGGCGAGCGGGCGCGACCTGCCCGTGATCAAGTACCCGGCCATCTTCGCGACGTGGCACCTCGCCTACTCGTACCGCGACGAGGTCGACCTTCAGGTCGGGCTCTTCGCGAGAAAGCACCAGGTCAAGCCGCAGGTCTTCGACATCACGCTCCACCCGGTGCGGCACGGCAAGCAGACGAAGTGGCTCGTCGACTCGTTCCTGCCGACACCTGCCGAGGGCGGCGGGATCGGCAACGGAAACCCGAGCCGCGCGAACATCTTCGGCCCGCAAGGGCCGAGGTCGCCACAGATCGGCAAGATCTGGCTGATCGTTCCGCTCGCGATCTTCGCGCTCTTGCCGGCGGTCCTGCTCGGGCTCGGCGTGCGGCGCTGGCGCGCGGCGCGGATGTACCGCGCCTACGCCCGCGGGGAGTAGCGGGCGGGCTCGACGGCTATCTCGAGCCCGTCGTGAGCGAGCTCGAGCGAGGAGTCGTCGAGCGGCCGCTCGAACGGGCGGTGCGTGAGCAGGAGCCGCTTGGCGCCGCCCGCCTCGAAGGCCGCGATCGCCTCGTCGGCCGCGAGGTGGCCGCGCGTGCCTCCTTCGGGATTGGGCGCGAGCAGCGTCGCCTCGCAGATGAACAGGTCGGCGTTGCGCGCGAGCTCCGCGAGGTTGTCGTTCGGGCCGGAGTCGCCCGAGTAGCCGATCACGGTCCCGTTCGCCGAGGCCTTGAAGCCGAACGCGAGCAGCTCGTAGTGCAGAACGCGGAGCGGCGTGACCGCGAAGCCGGCTGCCTCGAAGGTCTCGCCGTCGGCGTACTCGTGCAGGTTGAACGCCTCCTCGAACATCTGCTGCTGCCCGAGCCTCCCGCCGATCGCGGCCAGCATCTCGGAGCCCTCGGGCGGCACCCAGAGCTCGGGCTTCTTCACGTCGACCCCGGGACCGAGCGTCCCGCCCCAGACCCACGGGACGAGATCGCCCCAGTGGTCGAGGTGCCAGTGCGTGATCGCGATCGCGTCGACCGTTGGCCAGCTCTCGCTATTGCGCAGCCTTGCAAGCACGCCGGGACCGCAGTCCAGGAGCAGCCGCCCAGGCCCCTCGAGCAGGTAGCCCGACTGCGCGCCGCCGGGGTTCGGCCAGGCCGGCGAGCAGCCGACGACCTTGAGATTCACGCTCATATACTGATCACGTGCCGGCCAAGATTCGTGTGGTCATAGCAAAACCCGGTCTCGATGGCCACGACCGGGGGGCGAAGATCATTGCACGCGCGCTGCGCGACGCGGGGATGGAGGTCATCTACACCGGCCTGCATCAGACGCCCGAGCAGATCGTCGAGACCGCGATCCAGGAAGACGCGGACGCCGTCGGGGTGTCGATCCTCTCCGGCGCGCACATGACGCTCGTGCCGCGGATCCTCGAGGGGCTGCGCGAGAACGGCGCCGAGGACGTGCTCGTCGTGCTCGGCGGAACGATCCCGGCCGAGGACGCGGCCGAGCTCGAGCGGCAAGGTGTCGCGGCGGTCTTCACGCCCGGGGCACCTACGGCGGAGATCGTCGAGTTCCTGCGCGAGAAGGTCCCGGCCTGAGCATCTCCATAGAGCGCGACGGCGGGATCGCGACCGTCACGGTCGACCGGACGGAGGCGATGAACGCGCTCGACCGGCCGACGCTCGAGGAGCTGCGCGACTCCCTCGAGGAGCTGGCCGCCGACGCGGCGGTTGGGGTCGTAATCGTGACCGGCGCGGGCGCCAAGGCCTTCGTCGCCGGCGCGGACATCAAGTACATGAGCGGCCTCGGGGTCGAGGAGGCAACCCTCTGGGGGGAGCTCGGCCACCGTACCGGGCAGCTGCTGGAGACCATGCCGAAGCCGACGATCGCCGCGATCGAGGGGTTCGCGCTCGGCGGCGGCTGCGAGGTTGCGCTCGCCTGCGACCTCCGCTACGCGAGCCCCGGCGCGAAGCTCGGCCAGCCGGAGATCAACCTCGGGATCATCCCGGGCTGGGGCGGGACGCAGCGGCTTGCGCGTGTGTGCGGCGTGGGCGTTGCGAAGGACCTGGTCCTTACCGGCCGGCTCGTGGGCTCGGAGGAGGCGCTCCGGCTGGGGCTCGTCAACGGCGTGCACGACCCAGCCCTCGAGAAGGCGCGCGAGGTCGCCGAGCTGCTCGTGTCGAAGAGCCCGCTCGCGCTCGCCGCCGCCAAGCGGGCGCTCAACCACGCGCTCCAGGGCGACCATGTCGAGAACCTGCAACGCGAGGCCGACGAGTTCGGCGGCCTCTTCGGCTCAGACGACGCGCGCGAAGGCCTGACGGCCTTCGCCGAGAAGCGCGAGCCGCATTTCACCGGCCGCTAACGGACCAACAAAGAGACGAGCGAGGCGTTCAGCGCCATATCGTCGCCGCGCTCGGCCTTCATGGTCGCCGGCGCCGCCGTCGTCCAGAGGTCGACCGGCTGGCCGGGCTGCGCGTCGACGAGTGCGGCGGGCGTGCCGGGCGCGCCCCACTTCTTCACGGTCTGGATGGTCGCCGACGTGGGGACCTCGATCAGCAGCTTCCGCCCGAGCTTCGGCTGGCGCTGGCCGAGCGGGAAGGCGGCGACGGGGCCGACCTTGAGGCGAAGCCCATCTGTGGTCGTCGAGACGACGGTCCCGCGCAGCTCGAGTGTGACCGGCGTCCCGCGCGGCGCGGCGAAGAGGAGGTGCTGGCCGGTCTGCAGCGACTGGTACGGATCGACGGCGTGGCCGCCGTTCGGGTGCAGCTCGAAGTGCAGGTGCGGGTGGATGCCGTTCGCGTCGCCCGAGTCCCCGACGTAGCCCACGACCTGCCCGGCGGAGACCTTCGCGCCGGTCTTGAGGCCCCGCGCGTATGCCGTCCCGGCGACGCACTTGCCGCGGTTGTCATTGCCATTCGTGAGGTCGTTGTTGAGGTGGATGTAGTAGTAGTTGGTGCCGCTGGCGCCGTAGAGGTAGAGCATGCAGCCGGCGCCCGCGGAGTGCGTCCAGAACTTGACCTTCCCGGGCTCGGCCGCGAGTGCGAGCGCGCGCTTGGGCGCGAGGATGTCGATGCCCTGGTGCGGGCCACCCGGCCGCGGCTGGCCGAAGTCGTCGATGTAGACGGTCGGGCCGAGGACCGGGAACACGATCGTGTTCGGCGGTTGCTTCGACCCCGCGGCGGCCTTCCCGACCAGGAGGGTCACGAGGAGGGCGAGCGCGAGAGCGAGGGTCCCTCGGGCTGTCGTCCGGAGAGAAATCACGGGCGGCCGAAGGACGGGACGCTAGCAGACCGGGCCGGCG
>VAXD01000111.1:0-6562 GCA_005884155.1 Actinomycetota bacterium
CAGGTCGGGCTCGGCGTCTGGTCGCTGCGCGCGGCCGTGCTCGCCGGCGGCGCCGTGACGGTCCTCTGCGGCCTGATCTGCATCGCCGTCATGCCGGAGACCGGCTTCCGCCGCCGGCCACGCGCCGAGCGCGGCTCGCCGCTCGCGGAGATGCGCGGCACCGCGCTGGCCGGCGCTCGCTATGCCTGGGCGGCGCCCGTGATCCTACTGCTCGTCGGCGTCGAGCTCTTCATGGGCATGTCGAGCGAGGCCTTCGACCGGCTCAAGGAGGCGCACTTCCTGCGAGACGTCGGCCTCCCCGCGGTGGGGTCCCTCGACCCGGTCGTCTGGTTCGGGCTTTTCTGGCTGGTCGGGATGATCTTCGGCTTCGCGGGGACGACCTGGCTGCTCAGGCGCTTCGAGGCCGGCGGTCGCAAGCTCGTGACGAGCGCCCTGATGACGCTGACCGCGATGGAGCGATCGCCGCCTTGCTCGGCGTCTTCTGCGCGCGCGATCTCGCCGGCCCCCTCTACACGATCTGGCTGAACGAGCAGATCACCGATTCGAGCGTCCGGGCGACCGTGCTCTCGATCAGCGGCCAGGCGAACGCGATCGGCCAGGCCGGGGGCGGGCCGGTGCTCGGCGCGATCGGCAACGTCTGGGGGATTCCGACCGCGCTCGCCGCCGGCGCCGGTGCAATCGCGCCGGCTCTCGGCCTCTACGGCCGCGCGATCGCGCACGAAGGCCGCGAGCCGGAGCTCGCCGAGCTGCCCGTCCACCCTGTTGTAGACTGATCCAGTTCGGAGGCGACGTGGCCTCGGGCGCGGGACGCGTCCGGGGCTTTGTGTTTTGAAGGGAGGAGCGAGCGTGGCGCAAGTCGAGAGCAAGCCGAGGGCGACGAGCGATCCGGAGGCGCGCAAGGAGGTCCTCAAGCGGATCAGGGGCGAGGAGATCGAGTTCCTGCTGCTCTGGTTCACCGACATCGAGGGGCATCTGAAGAGCTTCGCGGTCACGCCGAGCGAGATGGCGGCTGCGCTTGACGACGGGATGGGCTTCGACGGCTCGTCGATCACCGGCTTCAACGCGATCGAGGAGTCGGACATGGTCGCGATTCCCGACCCGGACACCTTTCAGGTCATGCCCTGGAAGCAAGGCGAGACGAAGGTCGCGCGGATGATCTGCGACGTCGTCACGCCGGACGGGCAGCCGTATGAAGGCGACCCGCGCTACGTCTTGCGCCGCGCGCTCGACCGGATGTCCGAGCTCGGCTTCGCCACATTCAACGTCGGCCCGGAGCTCGAGTACTTCCTCTTCCGCGACGACCGCGGGACCGAGACCCTGGACGAGGGCGGCTACTTCGCGATGACGACGATGGACGCCGCGAGTGAGCTGCGCCAGGAGACGGTGCGCGCGCTCGAGTCGGTCGGCATCCCGATCGAGTACGTCCACCACGAGGTTGGGCCGTCGCAGCACGAGATCGACATGCGCTACGCGCCGGCGCTGACGATGGCCGACCACACGGTTACGTACCGGCTGATCGTCAAGGAGATCGCGAAGAAGGCCGGCTACCACGCGACGTTCATGCCGAAGCCGATCTTCGGCGAGAACGGCTCGGGGATGCACACGCACATGTCGCTGTTCACCGACGGACGGAACGCATTCTTCGACGGCGACGACGAGTGGCACCTCTCGCAGACGGGGAAGGCGTTCATCGCGGGGCAGCTCCGGCACGCGCGCGAGATCGCGGCGGTCTTCGCGCAGTGGGTGAACTCGTACAAGCGGCTGGTGCCCGGGTACGAGGCGCCGGTGTACGTGGCGTGGTCACGGCGGAACCGCTCCGCGCTGATCCGGATCCCGTTGTACAAGCCGGGCGCCGAGCAGGCGACGCGCGCCGAGATCCGCTGTCCCGATCCGGCCTGCAACCCGTACCTGACCTTTGCAGCGTTGCTGCACGCCGGCCTGGAGGGGATCGAGCGGGGCTACGAGCTGCCCGAGCCGATGGAGACGAACCTCTACCACCTGACGCCAGAGCAGCGCCGCGAGCGCGGGATCGTCTCGCTTCCCGAGACGCTGGGCGAGGCGGTCGACGAGCTAGCCGGGTCGGAGCTGGCGCGGAAGGCGCTCGGCCCGCACATCTTCGAGCGCTACGTCGAGCTCAAGCGCAAGGAATGGGACGAGTACCGCGTGCAGCTGACCGACTGGGAGCGGGAGCGTTACCTCTCAGTGCTGTGAGAGAATCTGCGTACGGTCTCGTCAGGCTCTGCGGCCCGACGGGATCCAACTGACGGCCGACCGCGAGCTGCTGGGATTTCGGCAGCTCGTGGTCGTTGTGGAGTTAGGCCGTGAGCGCGTCGCTTCGTAGTTGCGCCAGGCGGTCGCCCACCTGCCTCGCCAGCGCGAGGTTCTTCTTCCGTCGAGAGCGCTCGAGCGCCTGTTCGAGCGCAACTGCCGCCTCGGCGGAGCGTTGCGCCGCCGCCAGCACCTCGCCCAGGTCCCACAGGGCAAGGCACTGGACGTCGAGCGAGTCGTTTTGCTCGCTCAGAGCCACTGCTTCTCGCGCCAGGCGCTCGGCTTCGGCCGGTTCCCCGCGGTGCGCGTAGATGCGTGCAAGCACCTGGCGCCACGTGTGCCACGAGTCGGGCTCCATCCTCGCGTCGCGCTCTCGTTCGAGGGCTCGTGCGCGCTCCACGACCTGCTCCGCCTCGTCGAAGCGACCAAGTTGGCAGAGCGTACGGCCGAGCTGCCCGAGGTAGCTCTCGAGAAACGCGTGCTGGTCCACTTTCTCGAGCCACTCGCAAAGAATGCGTAGACGGTCGCTGGCATCGTCGTAGTCGCCGGCGAGGATCGAGATCTCGGCGAGTATCCACTCGCCCCAGCGGGCACCCTCCTGGTCGCGGAGCCTTGCGCTCGCCTCTTCGGCGATCTGCCGGACCTTGTTCCCACGGTCGAGCATGGCGAGCAGCCAGGCGCGGTTGAGCTGCAGCCACACTGACGGCGTTTCTGCGAGCACGCGATCGATGATCTCGAGCGCCTCGTCCGCGGGCCGCGATCCGCAGACCAGCGCGGTTCCGAGATCGGCCGTGAGGGCCGCGCGACCGGCGAGCCGGCTGTGGTGGCGCGCCTGAAGTGCCGCGTACGCCCAATCATCTTGTCGGCCACGCGCATTCGCCACGCCGAACCCGAGCGCCCACCAGACCTGGGCCAGGCCGGCGTGATCCCCTGCCTCCTCGAGGCTGCGGCGTGCATCGAGGAGGAGCGCCTCGAGCTCGTCGGGCGAGCCCGGAGCGATCATGCACCGGTAATAGACGGCCATCGCGTGGGCGAGCGCCTCGCCGCTCTCGTCACCGGCCTCAGCCGCTCGCATCGCCGCATCCGTGCAGGTCCCGGCAGCTCGCGTGGGCTCTTGCAGGAGGGCCCCAGCGAGATCGAGCTCGGCGTTTACGTCGGGACGGATCGATCGGGTTAGCGAGAGCGAACGCTCGAGCAGCACGGCCGCGGCGCGCACGTCCTCTCTGTCGACCGCTCGCCGCCCCGCCGCCAGAAGCCGATCGCCTGCGCGCAGCGCGAGCGTGGGGTCGGGCCGGTCCAGCTCGGCGCGGTAGCGGGCCGCCTGTTCGAGGTGGTAGCCGACGAGCTCGTCCAACTCAACCAGTTCGGTACCGTGCAGCTCCAGCCATGTGGCGAAGCGCTCGTGCAGCTCGGCGCGGACTGCCTTCGGAAGCGCTTCGTAGGCTGCGTCGCGGATCAGCAAGTGGCGGAAGCGGAAGCCGTCGTCGCCTGCGATTACCGGCCGGTCCGACCGGATCAGCTCCCGGCGCACGAGCGCAGCGAGTCGTGGCGTGATCTGCGATTCCTCAGGCGCAAGTGCCTGCACCCCGCCGCGGTGGAACACCTCGCCCTCGACCGAGCCACACTCCAACACTCGTCGCTCGGCGAGGTCGAGCTGGTCGAGCCGGGCCGATAGCAGGGCACGAAGCGTCGGGGGCACCTCGACCTCGTCGCTCTCGCCGGCCATCGACAGCATCTCGGTCACGAAGAGTGGGTTGCCTCCGGCGGCAGCCGCAATCTGCCCGCGCAGGCCTGCCGTCACCTGCCCGCCGATCAACTCTTCGACCGCCTCCTCCGGCAGCGGCCCGAGCCTGACCGAGACCGGCCAGGACGGGCGCCGTTCCCCCAGCTCCGGACGGGCTACGCACAGGATCAGCAACGGCGCTCCGGCGGAGAGGAGGGCCACCCCCTCAATCAGGTCGAGTAGCGTCTCCTCTCCCCACTGGACGTCGTCGAGCAGCACCACGAGCGGCGCCTGCTCCTCCAACAGCTTCCGGAACGCCCAGGCGATCTCCTCTGCGGACGTCCCCTGCTCCGTCTCGCGCAGCAGCGACCGGATCGAGGCCGCCGCCGCGGGGTCGGAGGGAAGCGCGTCCAGTTGCTTCAGCACCTCCACGACCGGCCAGTACGTGATCCCCTCCCCGTACGGCAGGCAACGGCCTTGCACGGCGCGGACGTCCATGCCGTCCAGGAACTCGGCGATGAGGCGCGACTTGCCCACACCCGCCTCGCCGAGCACGGTGACGAGCTCACAGCGCGACTCGGCCTGCGCCCGCTGCCAGGCCTCCGCCAGCGTCGCGAGCTCTGCCGAACGGCCAACGAAGCGCGAGGCGTGGCTCCGCACCGGGGCGTCGAGTACGGACACGAGCCGGTACGCGGGCACCGGCGCAGCCTTCCCCTTCAGCTCGAGATGCTCCACGGTCCCCACGTCGACCCCGGCGGCGACGAGGCCGAGCGTTTCCTCTCCGATCAGGATCTCGCCTGGCGCCGCCGCCTGCTCGAGCCGGGCAGCCACGTTCACCGCGTCTCCTGTCGCGAGTCGCTCCGCGGTCCCGGTCACGACCTCTCCCGTGTTCACGCCGATTCGGCCCACGATCCCGAGTTCCGGCCACGACTCCCGCATCTCCATGGCCGCCTTGCACGCCCTGAGCGCATCATCCTCGTGCGAAAGCGGTACGCCGAACACGGCCATCACCGCGTCGCCGATGAACTTCTCCACCGTCCCCTCGTGCGACTCGACGATTCCCTGCATCCGCTCGAAGTAGCGCGCCAGCAGCGCGCGCAGCGTTTCGGGATCCGTCTGCTCGCCCAAGGCCGTCGAGCCGGACAGGTCACAGAAAACCACCGTCACCGTCTTCCGGAGCTCGCGTCCTGTGGGGACTGCGGACGCGCCGCACTCGGGGCAGAACTTGAACGGCGCCTCAGCCTCGAAACCGCAGGCTGCGCAGACGCTCACGCTTGAAGCCTAGAAGGTTGCGAGCGCTCTAAAGGAAGCTGCGGAGCGAGTCGCGCGCGACGCTGAGGCCGACGACGCCGCTCGAGCGGTCGATCTGGTCGATCGCGTCGGCCGGAACGAGCCTGCGGCGGCGGGCGAAGAAGCCCCTGCGCACGGAGAGCGCGTCGGGAACCTCGGGCTGCGTTCCGTACATCGCGCACTCGACCCGCCCGACCAGCCGCCCGTCCGCGTCGGCCACGAGGTAGCCGGGCGTCTGCAGGAGGGCCGAGGGCGGGACCGACACGCCTTCGACGCTACTCCTCGTCTGCAAGCGCAATCTGCGAAGACGGTAAAGCTTCTGTTAGCGGGGGAGCAGCTAGTCGCGCTGGCAGGGGCGGCGCTATCTTGGCACCGTGGACGAGACCGGGCGCCATCTCCGCCTGCTGACCGAGACGATTGCGGCGGTCAACTCGACGCTCGACCTCGAGGAGGTGCTCTCCCTCGTCGCGAGCAAAGTCGCGGACGCGCTCGCCGCCGACGCATGCTTCGTCTACCTCTACGACGAGCAGGCCGACGAGCTGATCCTTCGCGCGACGCACGGGACGCGGGTCGAGGAGATGACGGGCCGGCCGCGCATGCGACCGGGCGAGGGGATCACGGGCGCCGCTGCTGCAGCTCGCGAGCCGGTGATGATCGCCGCGCAGGCGCACCTCGACGAGCGCTTCAAGGCGTTCCCGAACCTCCGCGAGGACGAGTACGAGTCGATCCTGGCCGTCCCGATCCTGGCTCGGGAGAAGCTGGCCGGGGCGCTGAACGTGCGCACGCGCGAGCCGCGGGAGTTCTCGGAGGCGGAGATCGGCTTGCTGGTCGCGATCGCGGCGCAGGTGGCGCAGACGATCGAGCACGCGAAGCTCTACGCCGACGCGCAGGCGCGGGTCTCGGAGCTCGAGGCGCTGGCGCGGATCTCGGAGGCGGTCTCGGAGTCGCTCTACCTCGAGGAGTCGCTCGAGGCGATCGTGACCACAACGATGGAGGCGGTCGGCGCGACCGGCGCCGCGCTGGTGCTCGAGGACGGCAAGATCGCCTGGCCGGAAGGACGGCCCGGGAAGCACGCGATCCGGCTACCGCTGCGCTGGAAACGTCGGCAGATCGGCGAGCTGGTCTGCGACCGCGACACGCCGTTTACCGACCAGGAGAAGGCCCTGCTCGCCTCGATCGCGCACCACGCCGCAGTCGCTTTGGAGCACGGCCGCGCGGTGATGCGCGGCGTCCTCGCGCAAGAGATCCACCACCGGGTCAAGAACAATCTGCAAACGGTCG
>VAXD01000111.1:6637-6834 GCA_005884155.1 Actinomycetota bacterium
CTGCTCGACCGCCTGCGGGCGATGCTCGTTCAGGGGCTCGGCGCGGCCAAGTCGGTCGATGCGTCGCTCGAGCCCGTTTCCCTTGCGGGGAACCGCGCGACTGCGCTGGCCCTGGTCTTCTCGGAGCTACTCCAGAACGCCCTCGAACACGGCGGCCAGACTGTGCGCGTGGAGCTCACCCGCCGGGACGGCGACGT
>VAXD01000234.1:0-1239 GCA_005884155.1 Actinomycetota bacterium
CGACCCAGAAGCCCTGCGCGCCGTCCTGGCCCGCTACTTCGAGCGGATGAAGGGCATCGTCGAAAGCCACGGCGGAAACGTCGAGAAGTTCATCGGCGACGCCGTCATGGCCGTCTTTGGCGTCCCCCAGGCGCACGAGGACGACGCCCTGCGCGCGGTGCGAGCAGCCGTGGAGATGCGCGAGGCCCTCCCGGAGCTCGGAGTGCAGGCGCGCATCGGGGTCGACACCGGCGAGGTGGTCACCGGAACCGAGGAGCGGCTCGCCACCGGCGACACGGTCAACGTCGCGGCCCGCCTGGAGCAGGCCGCCGCTCCCGGCGAGATTCTGATCGGCGACGAGACGATGCGCCTCGTGCGCGACGCGGTCGAGGCCGAGCCGGTCGAGCCGCTCGAGCTGAAGGGAAAGGCCGACCCGGTCCCGGCCTACGGCCTGCTCGAGGCGAGCGGCGAGCTGGGTCGACGGCACACCGCCCCGCTCGTCGGCCGCGAGCGAGAGCTTCGGGCGCTACGCGAGGCTTTCGCTCGTGCCGCCGGCGACGGCTCGTGCCAGCTCTTCACGGTCCTCGGGGCCGCCGGCGTCGGCAAGTCGCGGCTCGTGCTCGAGTTCCTCTCCGGGCTCGACGCCGAGGTCGTGCGCGGGCGCTGCCTCTCCTACGGCGAGGGAATCACCTACTGGCCCGTAACCGAGACGCTCCTTCAGCTCGGAGCGAGGCCGTCGGACGAGGCGGCCGCCGCCGCGATCGCCTCCGTTCTCGGTGACGCGGAGGAGGCGACGACGCCGGACGAGATCGCCTGGGCCTTTCGCAAGACGCTCGAGCAGGCAGCGTCCGAGACGCCTTTCGTTTGTGTCTTCGACGACATCCACTGGGGTGAGCCGGCCTTCCTCGACCTGATCGAGCACGTGGCCGACTTCAGCCGGGGCGCCCCCATTCTGCTCCTCTGCATCGCCCGCCCTGAGCTGTTCGACCTCCGGCCAGGCTGGGGCGGCGGCAAGGTGAACGCCACCACCGTCCTGCTCGAGGCGCTTTCGCGATCGGAGACCGACGAGCTGATCGACCGGCTCGGCCGGCTGGACGACGATCTGAAAACGCGGATCCGCGAGGCGGCCGAGGGGAACCCGCTCTACGTCGAGGAGATGCTCGCGATGGTGCACGAGTCTGGCAACGGGGATGTCGTCGTCCCGCCGTCCATCCAGGCGCTGCTCGCCGCGAGGCTCGACCAGCTCGACGCCTCCGAACG
>VAXD01000234.1:1264-3669 GCA_005884155.1 Actinomycetota bacterium
CCGTCGAGGCACTCGCCCCCGACGAGTCTCAGGCCCCGCAACGTCTGATGGGGCTTGTGCGCAAGGAGCTGATCCGGCCCGACAGCTCGCAGATCCCCGGCGACGACGCCTTCCGTTTCCGCCACTTGTTGATCCGCGACGCCGCCTACGACGCCCTGCCGAAGGCGACCAGAGCCGAGCTCCATCAGCGCTTCGCCGCCTGGCTGGCCGAGCATGGCACAAGCCTCGTCGAGCTGGACGAGATCCTCGGCTACCACCTCGAGCAGGCTGCCCTCTACAGCGCCGAGCTCGGCACACCGGACGACGCACTTGGTAGCAGCGCGGCCGAGCGCCTGCTGACCGCGGGACGGCGCGCACTCCTCCGCGACGACAGCGAGGCCGCGGCGAGACTCTTGTCCCGCTCGAAAGACCTACTTCCGTCGGGTGCTCGCGACGAGGTCCTGATCGCCTTGGCGCCGCCGCTCTTCCTGAGGGGGGATTTCGCGCAGATGCGCGCGGCGGTCGACGAGCTGAAGGCATCTCCTGAGCCGCGCTCGCGCGCTTACGGCATCGTTTTCGAGGTCAGCGCCTGGCGCGCGGTGGAGCCATCGCTTGTAGTCACCCACGGCGAGCGGGCCGCGGCCGAAGCAGAGGCGACCTTCTTGGCCCTCGGCGACGAACTCGGCCTTGCCCTCGTCGAGGAAGCGCGCTTCGACGTGCAGTGGGTGCAGAGCCTTTCCCTTCCTGCGCATGCGGCTGTGCTCGCGATGCGGGAGCACGCGCGCCGTTCCGGCGACCCGTCCATCGTGAAGCGCTCGCTCTTGAGGGGCTACGGGATTCTGATGTTCGGGAACGTTCCCATCAAAGACGTCCTTCCCGAGGTCGAGCGCATGCGCAAGGCTGCAGAGGAGAGCGTCGAGATCCGTTCGGCGATGCTAGAGGTGAAGGGTTTTGCGCTCGGGTTGCAGGGGCGACTCGAGGACGGCCGCAAGCTCTGTGCCGAGTCGTCTCAGTTGCTCGCGGAGGTGGGCAATCGGCTCATGCACGGCTCGCACGCGCATGCATCGGGCACGATCGCACTGCTCGCAGGAGACACGCAGGCCGCCGTCGAGGAGTTTCGGCAGTCGGTGAACGAGCTCGAGGAGCTGGGCGAACAGGGATTCCGGTCCACTTCTCTCGCCCATCTGGCGATCGCCCTTCAGGCAGCAGGGGAACCGGACGAGTCGGAGCGAGCCGCGTTCGCGTCCGAAGAGATCTCCGCCCCGGACGATTTCATCAACTTCGCACTCGGCCGTACCGCGCGTGCCCTCGTTCTCGTGCATCGCGGCGAGCTCGACGAAGCCGAGGCGATCGCACGGAGCGCAGTCGAGTACGCATTCCGCACGGACTTCCCGCTGGTAAGAGCCGACGCCCTGGCAGCCCTGTCTCGGGTGCTGCGCAGCACCGGCCGCGAGGCCGAAGCCGACGAGAAGCTCAAGCAGGCAGTCGAGCTCTGTAAGTTCGAGATCGCGGGCACGAGCTCGTAGCTCAGCGCGCGGCCTTCTTTCGGCGGCGGCGGTACTCGCGCGTCTTCTTGCGGTTGCCGCAGATCTGCATCGAGCACCAGGTCGCCGAGCGGTTCGGCGAATAGTCGTAGAAGCACCAGTGGCAGTTGGGGCAGGCCTTGAGCCGCTCCCAGCTGCCGTCGAGCATCGCGCGGGCGACGGTCCTGACGAGCTCCTCGAGCGCGCCGCCCTCGCCGGCGAGCACGAGGTTTCCCGTGTCGTCGAGGACGAGCGAGACGCCGACGAGCTCGCGGTTGACGACGTCGAGCGCTTCGGGGTCAGGCCGGGCGCGGTTGTTCGCGAGCACGAGGGAGCGCAGCGCCTCGCGCAGCTCCCTGGCGCGGTCGTGCTCCCGGGTCAGCCCGCGTTCGTTCAGCCACTCGGGCAACCACTCGATCTCGTTGTGGACGTCGATGCTATTGATGAACAGCTGCATCTGGCGCAGCGGCTCGGGAGCGGCCTTCGGGACGTCGTAGCGCGGCACCCCCTTGATGGTAGTTAGCGACACCGGTAATCTCAACCTGCCGGTGTCGCTGTCCGAGATCCACGCTCCGCTCGCCGTCGCCGCGGCAAGGCTGCGCGCACAGCCTCTGCGCCCGGCTCTGCTCGTCGGCGGAGTCGCGCTCGCCTTCGCGCTGCTCACCTCGATCCTGGGCGGGAGCCTCGTGGCGAGGCAGCAGGCACTCCGGCGAACGCTCTCGGCGACGCCGCAGAGCGCGCGCGGTTTCCGGATCGACCGGTTCGGCCTTCCGCTCGACTCGAGCTCGTACGCGCAGGCGGACGGGCGGGCGCGTAATGCCCTGGCGGCGCTCGGCGGCGGCAGGACACGGCGGGTCGTCCTCTTCCGCGAGCTGCGCGTGCAGGGGGAGCTGGTCGAGCTCG
>VAXD01000103.1 GCA_005884155.1 Actinomycetota bacterium
CGGCCGGCCTCGGCTCGAGCCAGACCAGCGCATCCTCGACTGCCCGAAGGGCGCGTTCGACGCGGTGGTGGCGCCAGTGCTCGCCGGCGAAGGTGTACGTGCGCTCGCATTCCGCAGCCATGGAGACACGTTGCCCGGAGCGCGAGGCTCGCGCCTGACCTAGTCAGGTCATTCCTCTCGGCGGTGGGTCAGTGCTCGACGAACACCTTCAGCGCCACGACGATCAAGCCGAGGGCGACGTTGGCCGCGGTCGCGACGACCGTGCCCGCGAGCCCGAGTTGCTCGAGACGCGCGAAACGGATCCCTTCCGCCCCAAGGGTGGCGAGTCCGACCGCAAGCGCAACCCAGACCGCGTTGTCCTCTCGCAGGACGCCAGCGCGAGCGCGAGGAAAGGCAGGACGCCCGCGAGCACGATCCCGAGCTCGCGCCGAGCTACGGACGGCAGCCCGCCGAAGCGGCGTCGATCCTCAGCAAGGCTCTCTGCGAGCGTGTGCGCGTAGACGTGCGCGAGCCAGAGGACGATGACCGTGGCTGCGACCGCTGTGGCGAGCTTCCAGGGGTCCTTCTCGCCCTCGTAGGCTGCCGTCAGCGTCGCCATCACCACGACCGTCCCGTAGACCGTGCTGGCGATCGACCCGCCGACGCCGATGAGGTGCGCCGCGGCCCGGGAGAGCCCGGGCCGCTCGATCGACTCCTCGGTAGCCGTCTCGTGCCGCGCTACGTTAGGACCGCGTCCGCCTCAGGCGGCCTCGCGATCATGTAGGCGAGCACGCCGATCAGCGGCACGAAGATGATCAGCACCGTCCAGCCGGCCTTGCCCCAGCCCGAGTTGTCGCGCCGGCGGAAGTTGTCGATCAGGACCATGATCACCAGCGAGATCCAGATGACCCAGGCGAAGAAGATGAACATCGTCCACATGATGTCGAGGAACGGGTAACCGTTGTTGGCTAGGAGCACGTAGAACCACCTCCGTCGTAGATGGGCCAAGCTTGGCCAAGCGGCGAAGGCCAGAGCATCGTCCGGACGGGATGAACCCCAACGCCGCCGCGGCGCTCATCCCAAGCGGACGATGCGCGCCAAGGTGTCGCAGGCGATTCTCGGCGCGTGAGCATCGCCGCGCCCGCGGTCACCGAGCAGCCGAAGAAACGTCCGCTCTGGCGGCGGCTGCTCGTCGGCGCGGTGATCATTTTGGTGATCGGCGCGGCCGCCCAGCTCCTCGGCTGGGACATCCGCGACTGGCTCTCCAACGTCTGGGACACGATCAGCTCGATCTCCGCCGGCTACCTCGTGGCGGGAGTCGCCCTGAAGACCGTGCAGACGACGCTGACGGCATTCGCCTGGTACTCGATCCTCCACTACGCCTATCCGGGCCGGGTGCGCTGGCTCGACGTGCTCGCGTGCTACGCGGCCTCGGTCGCGCTCAACGGGATCCTTCCCGCGAACCTCGGCACGCTCGCGCTGCTGATCATGTTCTCGACGATCATCGCCGGCGCCACCTTCGCCGCGATCCTCGGCGCGTACGCGGTCCAGAAGATCTTCTTCACGGTAATCGGCGCCTTCACGTACCTGTACCTCTTCCTGAGCGTCGGTGGATCATTCGACATCAAGTTCGCGTTCGTCCACGAGCACCCGTGGGCGACGGCGATCTTCCTCGCCGGTGGCGGCTACCTGATCTACGTGCTCGTGCGCCGGCTCTGGCCGAAGGTGCTGAGGTGGTGGGAAGACGCGAAGGACGGCGGCGCGATCCTGGGGAATCTGCGGAAGTACATGCTGCTCGTCTTCACCCCGTCGCTGTTGGGCTGGATCGCGAGCCTCGGCGTGATGGCCGTCTTCCTCGCCGCCTACGACATTCCCGTCAGCTTCCACACGCTGATGCGCATCGCCGGCGGCAACTCGATCGCGAACGTCACGTCGGCGACGCCGGGCGGCGCGGGGGTCAACCAGGCCTTCAACGTCGCATCGCTGAAGGGCATCGCGACCACGGAGCAGGCGACGGCCTACTCGGTTGCCCAGCAGCTCGTGACGACCGCCTGGAACATCATCTTCGGGATCATCCTGGTCGTCTGGGCCTTCGGCTGGAGCGGCGGAAAGCAGCTCGTCGGCGAGTCCTACGAGGGCGCGAAGGCCAAGACGGCGGAGCAGCGAGCTGCGCGGGCCGAGCGCAAGGCCGCGAAGCGCGAAGCCAAGGCCGCCGAGCAGGGTTGAGGCATGGCGTGGATCGATGCCGAGCTGGCGCTGACTGCCCTTGCCGCGATGCTCTCGCCGACGACGCTCTCGTTCTCGATCTTTGCGCTGGTGCTCGGCGACCGGCCCCTGCGCACCGGGTTCTGGTTCTACCTCGGCGCAATGACTGCGACGCTCGCGATCGGCGTGGTGGCGGCGTTCGTGATCGGCGACGCAGCCGCGTCGGACACGTCCACGCCCAAGACCTGGGTCGCGATCGTCGATCTCGTCGCTGCGGGAGCGCTCTTGGCCTGGATCTACTCGGCATCGCGGCGCCCGCCTGATCCCGCAAGGAGACAGGCGATGATTGACCGCATGAGCGGTCTCGCGACCGCGCCGGCGATGGCAGTCATCGGCGCCGGAGCGGCGCTCGCCAACCCCGGCGGCTTCATCCCGATCGCGCTAAAGGACATATCCGAGACCAACCCGACGGCCACGGGTTACGTGATCCAATGGGTCTTCTTCTCGGTTGTGTCCCTGCTGCCGCTCGCGCTGGCGCTCTTGCTCCTGCTCGTAGCGCCGGGCTGGACGGGCCGCCTACTCGGCGCCGCGCGCCGCTGGCTCGAGCTCCATGCTCGTACGATCGCGTTCGTGATCTTGGCCATACTCGCCGCGTCACTCCTCCGCAATGGGATTGCCGGCCTCACAAGCTGAGACCCTCGGCCTGTCGCCGCGGCCGGGCGAGCGCTTGCCCCGCTTCGCGGCGCGAATCGCGAACGCGTTCGGCGTGGTGCTCTTGCTCGTTGTCCTCCTCTACGTGCTCGGGTCGCTGATGTCGTACACCGGCTGGAGCGGGGTCGTGCTCACGGCCGTCGCCAGCACCTGCGTGATCGTGGCGCTCGTCAGCGCCGACGCGGGGCACCGGCTCATCGCCTTGGGAGGTGCGCTCTCGGTCGTGGCCCTCGTTCTCGCTTTGATCTCCGCAGCCGGCGGGGGCTCCGCGTTGTCCGCCTCCGCTGCGCTGATCGAAGCCATCCTGCTGACGATGGCCGCGGCGGAGGTGCTCGGGAGCGCGCTTACCGAGCACGAGGTCGGCTTCCGGACGATCCTCGGTGCAATCAGCGTCTACCTGATTCTCGGACTGCTCTTCAGCTTCGCTTATGCCGCGATCGACCGGCTCCAGAGCGGCGCCTTCTTTGGGAAGTCGCTGCAGACCGGGGACTACGTCTTTTTCAGCTTCACCACCCTGACGACGACGGGCTACGGCAACCTGGTCCCGGCCGGCCAGCCCGGCAGGATGCTCTCCGGGCTCGAGATGCTCATCGGGCAGATCTTCCTCGTGACGCTGATCGCCGGGCTCGTCAGTCTCTGGCGACCGGGCGCGCGGAGGCGTGGCAAGCAGGCCGGCTAGGGCGAGCGCGGCTGGGTCGTCGGGATGCGCCGACGTAGGGGGAGAGCGAGAAGCGTCATGAGCGCCAGGATCGCGAGCGCCGCCTTGAGGCCGGTGATCCGCGCCTTCTGGTAGGCGGCAACCGCGGCGTCCGAGGCCTTCGAGTGGACATGTGCCTTGTCGAGCGCCTTTTGGAGGTCGGCGTCCGAGATGAACGGGACTCCGCCCGCGAGCTTCACCTGCGCCTCCGACTTGACACGCGACGGGATCGCGTCGCTCGACTCGATGTTGTTCAGGAACCCCGTCGACATCGCAGCGATCAGGAGCGAGCCGGCGAGCGCCGTCCCCATCGACGCGCCGAGGTTGGTCGCGGTGTTCTGGATCCCGCCGACCTCTGGCGCACGATCGTCCGGCACAGCCGAAACCGTGACCGAGCCCAGCTGCGAGGCGAGCGCGCCGATTCCGAGCCCGATCATCAGCATCGGCAGCAGCACGATCTCCGGCCCGGAGTCGACGTCGAGCGCGCCGAGCAGGATCAGCGTCCCGACCAGGAGCGCCGCCAGCCCGAGCCGCACGACCCGGCGCGGGTTGGCATTCGGCCGCAGCCGCGGAATTCCGATCGCCGCGGCCAGCAGCGTCAGGGAGAGCGGCGTCAGCCTCGCGCCCGTCGCGAGAGCCGAGAGGCCGAGGCAGACGGAGAGGTAGAGCGGCACGACGAAGAACAGCCCCGCCTGCGCGAGGTACTGGAAGAAGAACATCGTCAGGCCGCCGGTCAGCTGTTTGTTCTTCAGCAGGGCCGGCTGAATGAGGGGCTCCTTCCCGTGCTCCTCCCGGTAATTCTCCCAGTGGAGGAACAGCCAGAGCACGGCGAAGCCGGCGAGCACGAGCCAGGTCGTCGGCGAGATCCCCGCCCACGAGACACCGCCCGCCCGCGGCTTGATCCAGCCCCACTCGCCTGAGCGCAGCACGCCGAAGACCAGCAAGCCGAGCCCGGCCGCCGACAGCACCGCGCCGACCAGATCGAGCTTCGGCCGCGTCTCCGGCGGCGGAGCGTCCTCGATCCTGCGAGTGAGGATGAGGATCGCGATCACGATCAGCACCTCGCCCGCGAAGACCCAGCGCCAGGAGAAGTAGGTCGTGAAGATGCCGCCGATCAGCGGGCCGACTGCTACGGCGATGGCACCGGCGGCCGCGACCATCCCGTACGCGGCGGGGCGGCGCGCGACCGGGAAGTTCCCGGCGACGAGCGCCACGATCGCGGGCAGGATCAGCGCCGCGCCGACGCCCTCGAGGAACGACCAGCCGAAGAGCAGCACCGGCAGGTTCGGAGCGATCGAGGTCGTGAAGGAGCCGCAGCCGTAGATGACGCAACCGATCGAGAAGGCTCGCTTCCTCCCGATCATCGCCCCGATCTTCGCGCCGATGATCATCAGCGAGGCCATCACCAGCGTGTAGGCGGTGATCGCGCCCTGTATCCCGGTCACGGTCGTGCCGACGTCGTTCGCGACGGTCGCGATCGAGACGTTCATCACCGACGTGTCCAGCGTCATCAAGAACTGGCCGGACGCAAGGGTGACCAGGACGAGTGTCGCCGCCTTCGTGCGGGTTGGGGTGGCTGCCGCGGCGGTCGTCACGCGCCCGCACCCGCGGTCGCGAGGGCGGCCTCCGTCGAGCCCGGCTCGCCCTGCAGCCCGTGCCGCCAGCCGAGCAGGATCTCGTTCACGGAGGCGGCGCCGACGATCGGCTCGACCGGCTCCGGCAGCCCCGCCGGATAGAGCAGGAACGGCCGCGTCTGCGGGCCACCGATCCCGCCGTGGAAGGAGATGAGCTCCTCGAACGCGCAGCCTTCCTCGGTCGCCGCGGAGTAGAAGCTGCCGACGAGGATGTCTGGTGCGTGCGTGAAGCCGGAGGCGCGCAGGAGATGCTGCGGCGCCGTCGGCGAGAACCCGGCAAGCGGATCGTCGCCCTCGACCAGGCCGGTCTCGAGGCGACGCGTGCCGCTCGGCCCGAGGACCAGCGGTCCGTCGCTCGACTGCACCATCAGCCAGCCGAGGTGCTCGTGGTCGCGGAGGTTCGCCAGCAACAACGGATGCCGCGACTCGATCTCCTCGAGGGTGAGGCGGCGCGCCTCGTCCATCAGGTAGATCAGCCCGAGGTTCCCGGAGGCGAGCACGACCACGTCTCGCCCGCTGACGTCCTTTTTCGACTGCTTTGGCGCCTTCTTGCCGGAGGCCTCGTCGACCGCGCGCCCGACCGCGGTCTGGTTCTCGTCGCCGGCCTCCACCCGGGCGACGTCCGCGTTACCGACGGAGCGGCGGACGAGCTCCTCGAGGTCGTAGCCGTTCCGCTGCTTGAACGTCGCGCCCTGCGTCTGCCCGTGGTCGGAGAGGACGACGAGTTCGTACGGCCGCGGCGCGTACCGGCGCGCCCGGTCGATGCGGCCGAACTGCTGGTCGAGCTTGCGCAGCGCCTCCATCGTGTCGCTGCGCTCGATGCCGGAGTGATGCGCGACTTCGTCGTA
>VAXD01000104.1 GCA_005884155.1 Actinomycetota bacterium
CGGGCCCATCCGTACGCGCCAGCGCACCTTGCCGGTGTCGGCGTCCATCGCGATCGTCTCGCCGTCCAGGCCGGAACGGTCGGCGTTGCACGGCGGCTTGTTCAGGAACGTCATGAAGACGGTGTGGTCGGCGACAGCGGGCGTCGCAGCGGTGCAGCGCCTCGTCCACCGCTGCCAGACGGCGCCGTGCAGCTTGATGTCGACCGCGAACAGCTTCCCGTTGGCGTTCGCGAAGTAGAGCCGTCCGTAGGCGATCGTGGGTGGGAACTCAACGAGCGCGCGACCGCGGAAGTACCAGCGCACCTTGAACGGCGGCCGCGTCGAAGCCGGAATCCCGCGGGGCGCGCCGTTGCGCCCGGCGTCGTAGCGGTAGGTCGGCCAGAAGACGCTCGTCGGCAGCTTCGGCGGCCGTTTCGCCTGGGTCGTAACGAACTCGACCGACGACGAACCGCGAACGTCCCGGCCCTCGTGCTTCTTGTAGAGCCCGTAGGCGACAAGCGCTGCCGCCGCGGCCAGGACGACGGCCGCCAGCACGATCAGCGCGCGTTTCATCGGTGCCGCGACTCGACCGCGTAGAGGCGCGAGAACCCGTGCAGGAGCAAGCGGCGGCCGTTACCGGAGACCGGGACGAACGCGCCGTCGGGGAACTGGAACACCTGCCGTCCGGTCCGCGCGTTCACGCCGTAGATCCGGTGCCGCCGGTTCGCGAAGTAGACGATCCCGTCCACGATCGTCGAGGCGCCGCCGATCGCGCCTCCGCTCGAAAACGTCCAGAGGATCCGCCCGCTCGAGGCCGAGAGGCAGTAGAGGGCCCCGGTGTAGGAGCCGATGTAGACGCGCCCGTTCCAGACGGAGGGCGACGAGTAGACGTACGCGCCGGTGTTGAGCGACCAGAGCCGCCTCCCGGTCCTCGAGAAGGCGGTCAGCGAGTTGCCGGTGGACGACGGCACGAAGATCCGCCCGTTCGCGACTGCCGGAGTCCCGTAGACACGGCCGTTGACCGAGCTCGACCAGCGAAGCCGGCCGTTGCGTGCGGAGAGCGCGAGCAGCCGACCGCCGTAGTCGCCGATGTAGACCGTTCCGTTGACGAGGGCCGCACTCGAGGTGATCTTGTATCCGGAGCCATACGTCCAGCGTGCGTGGTGCGTGCGCAGGTCGAGCGCGTAGATCCTGCCGGCCCAGTTGCCGAAGTAATCCACGCCGTCCACGACCACCGGCGACGACTCGATCGGCGCCCCCGTGTAGTACGTCCAGAGGACGCGCCCGTTGTAGCGGTCGAGCACCCAGACGTGCCCGTCCATCCCGTGGACGACGAGCACCTTGCCGACGACCGCGGGCGAGGCGGCCATCTTCCCGTGCGGAGTCGCGCGGCGCCAGACGGTCGCGCCTGTGCGCATCGAGAACGCGCGCACCACGCCGTGGAAGTTGGAGACGAACGCGACCTCGTCGTCGACGACGGCCGGGAACTCGATCAGCGCGCCGACCGGCTTGCTCCAGACGAGCCGGAACGGCGGACGGACGTGAATGTACGGCTGGCCCTGGGTCCGCTGCGGCGTCGCGCCGTACATCGTCCACTGCAGCTTCGTCTGGAAGACGCGGACGGCGACCAGCGGGCGGTTGCTCCACTTGATCCGGCGCGTGAACGGGTCGTAGCCGTGCTTGGCCACGGTCGTGATCAGGCGGCCGCGGTGCGGAAGCAGGATCCGCGCGATGCCGTGGCGGTTCGTGCGGCCCGGGCGACCCATCACGTGGACTGTCGCGCCGCGAACGGGCGTGCTCAGGTCGCCGTCGAGCACGACGAGACGGATCCACGACGGCTTCGGGCGCTTCGGCGGCTGGAGAGCTGCGGCGGGCGCGTGCCGTGTGGTTAGTTGGGCGTGCTGCGTCTCGCCACAGCCCCCGACTAGAAGCAGCAGCGGCAGCAGCAGAACGACCAAACCGACCCCGAACCGACGCATCACAGCAGGCTAGATCGCCTCCCGGCTAGCGGGTCCCTTCCGCTTTCTCCCACATCAGAGGCGCTCCCTCCCGCAGGTAGCGCCCGAGCGCCGCGACCGTCGCCGAGGTCATCAGAAGGTAGTAGTAGGCGATCCCTGCGCACGGGACCGGCAGACGTAGGCGGCCGGCCGCGGCGAGCGCAAGCCAGGCGGCCTGGGCGGCGAGCGCGGCCTGGTACGGCCAGCCTTCGCCGACGAGCGCGATGCTCGTCGCGAGCAGCGTCAGGTGCAGGAAGCCGCTCGCGTAGCGCAGGACGCGATGGGAGAGCAGCTCGGCCAGGTAGAGCGGCGGCTGGCCGCGCAGGCTCCCGGCCTCGAACAGGTGCCGCCACGACCAGGGCAGCATCCGCACCTTGCGCCGGAATTCGTCCTCGTTGTCCTTGCTCGGCTTCTCGAACGCGAGCGCCTCGGGCTCGTAGACCGCGCGGCGGCCGCGCTGCACCATCAGCGCGGGGAAGCCCAGGTCGTGCCCAAACGGCCACTCGACGTAGTCATCGCGCCGCACGGCGTAGATCGCGCCGTTGCCGCCAGTGATCGAGCCGAGCGCGGACTCGCTCTCCCGCAGCCAGAGCTCGTAGCGCCAGTAGAGGCCCTCCTTGTTCGTGCCGTCTTGCCGCTGGAACTGCACCTTCCCGCAGACGTACGCGACGTCCGGGTCAGCAAAGCTGCGCACGAGCTTGCGAAGGGCGTCGGGGGCCCAGGTCGCGTTCGCGTCGCCGAACGCGACGATCTCGCTGTCGGTCTCCCGGACGGCTTGGTTCATCGTCGGCAGCTTCCCGCCACGCTCGCACTCGAGCAGGCGGACTCGTCCGTCGAAGCTCTCGACGATCTCGTGCGTGCGGTCTGTCGAACCGTCCGAGGCGACGACGAGCTGGAGCTTGTCCTCCGGATAGTCCAGCTCGAGCAGGTTCTCGACGCGAGCCCCGATCACGTCCTCCTCGTCGTGCGCGGGGACGATCAGCGTCACGGAGGGTGTGATGTCGTCCTTTGCGACGTCGCGCCACCGAAGCTGCCGCAGACCAGCCGCAGCAACCGGATAACCGACGTGGGTCCATGCGAGCCCGCCGAGGCTCGCCCAGAAAAGCGTCTTCAGAATCACGCCGTCACGGTACCGCGCCCGCACGGTCGATCGCTCTGGCGACAAGCGCAGGACGGGCGAGCATCGAGAGATGGCCGGCGCCCGGGATGTCGACGAAGGGCACTTTCAGGAGCGCAGCGGTCTGCCTCCCGGCGCTCACAGAGTCGACGGTGTCATGGCTTCCCCAGGCGACCAGCGCAGGGACCTTCACCCTCTCCAACGTCGAGGCGGAGACGCCCTGGATGCCGTGCCCGAGCATCGATGCGAATGCGGCCGCGGTGCCGCTGACACGGAATGGCCGCTCCCACTGCTCGATGAAGGCGCGGTTGAAGGGCGGCGGGCCGGACCCCCAGGCGCTGCGCAGTCCCTTGCGATAGAGCCAGTCCCAGTCCGTTGCGATCCGGTAGAGGCTCGTGTACCAGGGCGGCACGAGCAGATGCGAAAGCCAGGCAGCCCCTCCGCCGCCGGGTCGTGCGTCACCGTCCAAAAGCACGATCCGCCTGGTTGCATTCGGCGCGTTCTTGGCCAGCGACACCGCAACCGCCGCGCCGAGCGAGTGCCCGACGAGGACCGGCCGGTGCAGGCCCAGGCTTTGGTCGAAGCCGCGAACGAGCTCGGCCCAGTGGACAAGCGTGTACGGGCCGCGCCGCTCCGAGTAGCCGAACGGTGGGAGACCCAGGCGGGCTCGATGAACCCGCCGAGCAGCACGACCGGAGTTCCGTGCGACCCCCAGGTCCGGTAGGCGAGCTCGGTGCCGTCAACGCGCACATACGGGCCCGCGTAGAGCTTCGTGGCGGCGACGTCGCGACCGGACGTGACCGCGTTGAAGATCAGCGAAGCCTCCGTCAGAGCGAGGAACAAGCCGAGCAGCCCGATGCCGAGCCAGCGGAGCACGCGCTTCAGCCGCTGCACGCGGGCAGGCTAATCGACGAACTTCAACGCGAAGTAGAAGCTGCTGACCCGGCCTCGGTGAACGTTGATGAAGAACCACGGCTTGAGGAAGTTGTCGCCCGTCGCAGGAAGGGAGCGCTTGCCACGGCCGACCTTGACCCAGCACCGGCACGGCCCTTCGCGGAGCCGGAGATTCCACATGAACCCGTGCCAGAGATGCAGGCATGCGTAGCCCATCGTCCTGTGGCACAGGCCGAGCGGGATCCGGCTTCCGACGCCGAAGCCGTTCTTCGTTCGGTAGTACGGAGTCGTGAAACGAATCGCGCTGACTTGGCCCCGGTCGAACGTGACATCCACGATTCCGCCGTGCAATCGGTAGCCGTACCTCGGCTCGGGGCCATAGTCGGCCGCCACTTCCTCCTTGAAACCGCCGAGCGAGATGTCGCCGATTCGGCTCCACGGAACGAACACCGGAGGATCCGAGCCCTGGGTGATCAGCCAGCGCGTGAACGTTGTGGAGCCGGGGCCCAATGAGCACGCGGCCAGGTCGCCGCGGCGCCACGGTCGCCGCCGCGGGAAGCATGCCTCGCTACGGCCGCCGTTGGGGTAGAGGCAGCTGACCGCGGATCTGGCCGACTCTTCGGCGAGGAAGCAACGGCCTCGTTGCTCCCCCTTGAAGCGGAGGCCAGGCCGGAGCTTTCCACTCGCCGTCCATGGCTGGATGTAGCCGTCCACGCGCGGATAGCGATGCCATGCGAGTGGCGGCGTCGGGTGCGTCCCTTTCAACGGCGAGTCGGGCTTGAGCACACCATGTCTGTCGAGTTTGGCGTTCTCCGGCAGGCGCGGCCCGGTGGCCTCGTGGAGCGGCGGGCACCAGTAGGCGCCGGGGTCGGATTGCACGCAGGTCCACGTCCCGTCTCCTACGTCGATTCCGACGATGCAGAAACGGCGCGAGGCCAGTTGGATCGTGGAATGCTCCTTGGCATTCGGCCGGCGGAAGGCGACATTCACAGGCCCCGGGCCCCAGCCGACCATGTTGCCCTGGTTCCAGCGGTCGACGCACGTGCGAAGCGTCTGCGTGACCGGCGTCGAGTGTCCGCTGCAGCTAAAGAGCCCGGCGGTAAGCAGGAAAGAAACCGTCGAAGCCTTTCCCACCAAGCCTGCGATACGCATCGTCGTCATGGATGGCCTTCCCGACCGCGGATTCGATCAATCCGCCCTCGTCGAAGCGGAGCTTGAACTGAAGCAGCGAATCGTCGGCGCCGCCGACGCCGCCGCCGAGGTGGAAGCGCTCGTAGCCCTCGTCGCGTGCCCACTCGGCGGTGCGCAGGAAGAGGAGGTTGTTCGCGCCACCTGAACGCTCGGAGGCGCCGAGGTGGTAGTGGAGCCACGGCTTGCTTGCGAGGCCGAGCAGGGCCGCGGTCAGCTCGCCGTCCTGCAGCGCCTCGAAGAGGACGAGCCAGTCGCGGTTTGCGAGCGACTGCCAGTACTCCTCCGGGAAGTAGTAGAAGCCGGTCGCGCCCTTTTCGGCCATCGTGCGCTCGTAGAGGCGGGCGAACGGCCCGAGGTCGGGCGGCGCGGTTGTGATCCGAATCTCGATCCCGGCCGCCTCGGCCTTGCGCACGGCTCGGCGATGGTGGCGGTGGAGCCGCTCGAAGAGATCGCCCTCGAGCCGCCACGCGACGGTCCCTCCGCGCGACTCGACGTGGAAGCGCGAGGGCCGGTGGTTCTGGAAACGCGGGTGGAACCACGTGAACGTCGTCACGAGCCCGCGCTCGCGGCACCAGTCCTCGTACAACTCGTAGAACCGCGGCGAGTCGCCGACCGGCCCGCCGAAGCCGTAGAGCCCGGTGGCGTCGCGCGTGCCGTCAGTCTCGCGAACGATGCACGGGAAGACCGTGCCCTCGGTGTGAAGCAGAACCAGCTCGCCGGGATCCAGTAGGACGGCGGTCTCGGCGTACTCGCGACGCAAGTACGCGTCGGCGGGAACGGCCGCGTCCCAGTCGCTGGGCGCGACCTCCTCCAGGCTCACTTGTCGGTCCGGGCGCGCTCGATGTTCATCGTGTCGACGACGGGCTGCTCGCCGCTGCGGCCGAGCTCGCTGAAGGTCCGCCAGAGGATCTTCGCGTCGAGCCGGAGCGACCAGTGGTCGATGTACCAGATGTCCTGCTCGATCCGCTCGGGCCAGCCGATCGCCTCGCGGCCGTTCACCTGCGACCAGCCGGTAATGCCGGGCTCGACCGACAGGCGGCGGCGATCGTGCTCGGTGTAGTGCGCGGCCTGTTCGACGAGGTCCGGGCGCGGGCCGACGAGGCTCATCTGGCCGCGGAGCACGTTCCAGAGCTGGGGTAGCTCGTCGAGACCACTGCGGCGGAGGAAGCGGCCTACGCGCGTGATCCGGGGGTCGTTCTCGACGACGCCGAACGGGTCCTCGGTCAGCTGCGGGGCGAGCTCGAGCGCGTTCTGCACCATCGTCCGGAACTTGAGCATCCGGAACGTCTTGCCTTCCTTGCCTGCGCGGTCCTGGGCCAGGATCGCGGGGCGGCCGGAGTCGAGCAGGATCCAGAGGGCGATCCCAACGAGCAGCGGTGACAGAAGCAGGAGAAGCAGCGCGGCTGCAATGCGGTCGGCGATCCACTTGACGAGCCTCACCGCCGCACCTCGCGGTAGAGGCGGTCGTGCGCTTCGGCGGAGCGCTTCCACGTGAGCTCCTTCGCAGCACGTTCGGCGCCTGCGGCGGCCGCGGCGAGCGCCTTCGGCTCGAGCAGGCGCGTGCAGGCTTCCGCGAGCGCTTTCGGGTCGTCCACGGGCACGACTTCACCCGCTTTGAACTCGCGCACGATCTCGCCGAGGGAGCCGATGTCGGTCACGACCACCGGGCGACGGTAGCCGATCGCCGTCGCGAGCACTCCGGACGAGTCGAGCTGCCGGTAGGGCAGGATGACAGCGGCCGCGCGGGCCATCAGGCCGGGAACCTCGTCCGCCTGGATGAAGCGCAGCTGCCATTCGACGCCGCCGTTTCTCTTCGGGACCGGGTCGAGCGGGTCGCCGGCAACCACGAGCTTTGCGTCCGGGATCTCCGGCAGCGCGTCGAGCAGGACGTCGAGTCCCTTGTAGTCGCGGATCAGCCCGAAGAAGAGCAGCGTCCGGCCTCCGGGCGGCGGGAGCGGCTCGCCCTCGAAGACCGGGTGGGGGATGCGGACGATCCGTTCGCGCGGCAGGCCGAGCTCGACGAGTTGCTCGACCGCGCGTTGCGAGTGGACGACTACGCGCTCGGCGGTCTCGAGCACGTCGGGCCAGACGGGCTGCGCGCGGCGGCGGCGGGGCATGACGTCGTGGGCGGTCAGGACAACGGGCCGCTCGTCGGCGACCCGGCGCAGCCAGCGCAGGTCGAGCTCGGGACGCGGGAGCCACTGCACGTGCACGACATCGGGGTCGAGCCGCTCGATCCGGCGCACGAGCCGCGCGACACTCGGCGCGTACTCGAGCCCCTTCGCGGCGAGCCGGAGCGGCGAGCGGCGGAAGACACGCGTCGAGACAGGCGCGAACAGCTCCTCGCGGCCGTAGCCCTCCGGCTCGGGCGTGCGGCCGTGCGGGAAGCGGGAGGTCAGGAGCGTGACCGCGTGGCCCTCGGCGGCGAGGGCGGTCGCGAGCGCGTGGTCGTACGGCGGCGTGTACGCGAGCGGGTCGACGAGCGCGATCCGCATCAGACGCGGGAGCGCAGGTAGCCGAGGCTGGCGACCGCGGGCGCGGGGTCGTCGGCGGCGAAGGTCGCGCGCACCTTCTTGCGGTTCAGGTAGTGCCGCAGGAACTCGCGCGCGGGCAGCTCGCGGCGGCGGGCCATCTGGGCCGAGACCCAGACATCCTTCGCGAGGTAGATCCAGGTCAGCTGCTCGGTCATCGTCCGCGCGTCCGCGGCGGGGCTGCCGCAGAGGTCGTCGTAGGCAATGTTGGCGATCCTGAGCTGCGGGCCCGTGGCGATCCCGGCCCAGACCGGCGGGCGAGTATTCACCTCGATCACCTTGAGCAGGCCGTCACGCGGGTCGCGAACAAACTCGACGTGTGCGAGGCCGCGGTAGTCGACGGCTGCGAGCAGGCGCTGGCCGAGGTCGTGCACCTCCTGGTCGTGGCCGGATGCGAAGACGGCGCTCGTGCCGAAGCGGAGCGGGCCCTGGCGGATCTTGCGGCCGACGACGCTCGCGAGCGGGCTGCCTGCACGGCCGATGTAAGTGAAGAGCGAGTAGACCTGCTCGTGCGAGTCGGGTACGAGCTCCTGGAGGACGGTCTCGAAGCCTCGTTCCTTGGCCCGCTTCCAGGCGGTCACGGCTTCTTCGACTGTCGCCGCCGGGACCGCCTTCTCGCCGAGCGCGGCGGCGAACTCCTGGCCTTCGAGCGGCTTGACGAGGAGCGGCGGGTTGAGGCTCGCGTCGAGGATCGCTTCGGCGCTCTCGGCGCGGTAGGTGTACGGCGAGGGGACACCGGCCTCGGCAGCGACCTCGGGCAGGAGATCCTTGCGGCGCAGGCGGCGGACGGCCTCGGGATCGTCCGGAAGCGGGACATCGGCAATTTCGCGAGCCTCGTCCCAGCGGCGCAGGACCGTGTCGACGTTCTCGTCGCGCTCGAGGAAGAGGACAGGCCGCTCGCCTCCCGCGGCCGCGTGGCGCAGCGCCTCGAGAACCGCGTCGTCGTCGGGCGCGAGCGTGCGGCGCCGCAGGTAGCGGGAGCGCAGACCGAACTCGTAGCGGTGCAGCGCGATTCCCTCGACCGGAACGTCGTCGCGCCCGAGGCTGCGCACGATCGCCAGCCCGGCGTGAAGCAACCCGTAAACGACCGCCGGCCTCATTGGCCCTGTTCCAGGGACAGTCCCTGGGACCTGTCCGTTCGGCTTCGAAGTGGCTCCAGCAGTGGTCGCATTGTCTCGTTCGGCCACGGCCGAGGGACTGTCCCTCCGACATGGCTGGTCACGACAGGGCCTCTTCGTACGCGGCGATCGTGGCGTCGGTGACCGCCGGCCAGGCGAAGTGCTCCTGGATCCGCTGCCGCGCAGCCGTCCCGAGGCGCCGACGGAGCTCGGCATCGCCGAGCAGGCGCTCCAGCGCGGACCGCAGCGCGGACACGTCGCGGGGCGGGACGAGCAGGCCCGTCTCGCCGTCGACGACCAAGTCGAGCAGGCCGCCGACCGCGGACGCCACGACCGGCCGCCCGTACGCCATCGCCTCGGCGCAGACGACGCCGAAACCCTCGCGCTGCGACGGGCACGCGACTACTGCCGCCCGCTCGTACAACGCCCCAAGCTCGGCGTGCGGGACGAACCCGAGGGCGCCGGGAACGCGATCGCGCAGCGGCCCGTCGCCCGCAACCACAAGCTTCATCCCGCGAGCCGCGTCCACCAGCTCCAGGATCCCCTTCTCTGGCGAGAGCCGTCCCGCGAACAGCACCTCAAGCGGCTCCGCGGGCTCTCCGACCGACTCCGGCACGCGCACGCCGCTCGGGATCACCCGCACGTCGCCGGCGCCGAGCTCACGTGCCGCGTCCGCGAGAGCGCGCGACGGGCAGATCACGAGCCGCGCCTGCCGCACGACCCGGCGCGCCAGCGATCGAGCCCGACGCGCCAGCTCGACGTCAGTCCCCCAGAGCTGCAGCACGAAAGGCTTGTCCAGCCTCGCCGCGACGAGCCCAGTCGGTAGCCAGTGCGCGTGCACGAGATCGGCGCCGTC
>VAXD01000098.1:0-4726 GCA_005884155.1 Actinomycetota bacterium
TGCGAGTCGGAACCTTTGTCGGCTCGCGCCAGTCCGCGCTTGCGGATGCGCTGGTCGCCGAAGGCGAGGGGCAGGAGGTAGTGGAAGCGCTCGTCGACCGTGTCCTCGCGTCCCAGCACGATTATGTCGACCTCTTCGGTCTCTCCGATCAGGGCCGCCTCGCAGGCCTGGAGGGGCCGCGCGGTCTCGAGCTGTTTCAGCGGATCGAGGCTCCGGTCCTGGATCTGTCCGACGGCTGGGACGCCGCGTACCGCGCAAAGACGAATTCTCGCAAGCGGGCTCATCACAACCGCCGGCGCCGCCAGCTCGCGGAGCTCGGGAAGTTGGAGGTCATCCATGCGCGGACGCTCGACGAGCTCGAGCCCTTGCTCGAGCCCGCCTTCCGCCTACACGAGCTGCGCTGGCAGGGCCGGCCGGACGGCTCCGGGTTCGTGACGGCGACCGGGAAGCGGTTCACCCGCGCCGTCGTCAAGGGGCTCACGGAAATCGACGCGACCCGGATCGTGCTGACGAAGGTCGGCGGCAGGCCGGTCGCCTTCTGCTGGTACTTCGTGCTCGAGGGGAACGTGTACCTGCACCGGCTCGCGTTCGATCCCGCCTACAGCCGGTGTTCGCCCGGAATAGTGAACGCGCTTGACTCCCTGAGTCTCGCGGCCGGGGAAGGCGCGACCAGGGCCGAGTTTCTCGGCGGCGCGGAGCGGTACAAGGTCGAGCTCGCCGACAGATTCGAGCCGCTCCACCTCGGGCTCGGCCTGCCCGGCAGCGCACGGGGCCGCGCGGCTGTCGCGGCGCGGGCAAGGTGGCTTCGGCTCCGTCGCCGCGGCAAGAGCTCGGGGCTCGTGACGAAGGTCTACTACGGATCCGCCTCGGTGCGCGGCCACCTGATGCGGCAGCGGGACGTGCTGCGGCCGAGCGGCGTCCGGCGGCTTCGCGACTAGCGTGGCCGGTCGGGGTATCCCGGGCGTCGGACCCTCGTTGCCCTCACCGCTCAAGGCGGCAGTCACGAGGACGCGGTCCACTTGGTGGCTCGTTCGAGCCCGCGGGAAGCTCGACGACTCGGGCGGCCTGCGGATCCTCTTCTACCATCGCGTCTCGGAGGACGACGATCCGCTTGCGGTCTCCCCGGGCCGGTTCCGGCAGCAGATGGAGTTCCTCGCCGACGCGGGCTTCCGCGTCTTCGGTCTCGCCGAAGCTGTGGCGCTGGTCGAGGAGGGGCGGTGCCCGCGGCGCACGATCGCTCTCAACTTTGACGACGGGTTCCGAGACGTCGGCGAGAACGCGCTGCCGATCCTGGAGCTGTTCGGCTTCCGCGCCACCGTCTTCGTCCCGACCGGCGTAATCGACGGGACGGCCTCGTTCCCCTGGTACGCCGACCAGCCGCCGCTTCTGAGCTGGGAGGAGATCGTGGAGCTCGACCAGGCCGGGACCCTGCGCTTCGAGGCGCACACGGTCACGCACCCGAATCTGCTGCTGCTCAGCGACGACGAATCGCGGCGGGAGATCGCGCAGTCGAAAGCCGCACTCGAGGCGCGCCTCGGCCGCCCCGTCGAGGCCTTCTGCTACCCGGCCGGCCTCTTCGGCGAGCGTGAGCTCCGCTTCGTCGCCGATGCGGGCTACCGGCTGGCAGTCAGCTGCGAGCCCGGCGTGAACGTGCGCCGCACCGACCCCCTGGCGCTGCGGCGGCGACAGATCGACCGGCGCGACCGGCAGCTCGATTTCCGGGCCAAGGTCGCCGGCGGCCACGACACGCCGCTGCCCCTTCGAGGGCTGTACCGGCGGATTCGTTACGGCGAGCAACGTCGGAAACCACCGGTCAACCAGCGGCTCCGAGCTTCGAGCTGATGGTCGAAGCGGTCGCCGTCCGTAGATCGAGGCTCCCAGTGCCCGAGACGCTGTGGCTGCTCGCCGGAGCGGTCGGGATCGGCACCTTCGCCGCGGCGCTCGCCTACCTCCTCTACCGCCATCCGCCGAGCCTGGTGATCATCGCGGGGTTCGCGTTCGTGCTGCTCGGGTCGCTGGCGCTCGCGATCTTCGCTTACGACGCCGCCGTGGCGGTCGGCGTGCTCCTGCTCGCGGCGGTCCGCTTCCAACCGGCGCCGACGGACGTCGTCTTCGCCGTGCTGATGGTGGTCGCGCTCGTGACCGGCCGCTTCAGCCTTCGGCGCCTGACCGCCGGACCTGTACTGCTTGCCGGCGGGTTTCTGGCCTTCAACCTCGTATCGATGATCGACGTCCTCGATGGCTTGCGCGCCGTGCAGTTCCTCGGGATCACGATCTACGTGCTGATCTTCGCGCTTTGGCTGGCCTCGACGGTGACGGAGCTCTCGGTCGCCCGACGGATCGCGCGCTGGTACGTGGTCGGCGCGGTCATCTCGGCTCTCCTCTCGGCTCTCGCGCTGGTCGTGCCGTTCCCGGGTCACAACCTCTTCACGCGAATCGGCCGGGCGGAAGGGCTCTTCAAGGATCCGAACGTCTTCGGGCCGTTCCTCGTGCCGGCAGCGCTGATCATGCTGGAGGAGATCCTGATGCCGCGCCTGTTCTCGTGGCGCCGCTCGACGAAGGTGCTCGCGTTCTTGATCCTGACGATCGGAGTGCTCTTCTCCTACTCGCGTGCGGCCTGGCTCAACCTCGCTGCGGGCCTTGCGGTGATGGTTGTCGTGTTCAGCTTCCGCCGTGGGGCCGGCAGGCAGGCCGCACGGACCGTCGCCCTGGTGCTCGTTGCCTGCGTCGCGCTCGGCGCGGTGGTGTCGTTCACCGGCTCCCTGTCGTTCCTGGAGCAACGCGCGAAGGTGCAGAGTTACGACACCGGCCGCTTCGGGGCGCAGTCCGAAAGCATCAAGTGGGCGACGCGCTATCCGTTCGGGATCGGGCCCGGGCAATTCGAGTCGTACGCGCACATCGCTGCCCACAGCATGTACGCGCGGGCCCTCGCCGAGGAAGGCGTCCCGGGATTCCTGTCCCTGCTGATTCTCATGCTCGCCACGCTGTACTGGGCCGGAAGAAACGCGATCCTCGGACGCCACACGTACGGGATCGGCTCGGCGGCCTTACTCGGCGCGTGGGTCGGTGCGCTCCTGAATGGCTTCTTCGTGGACACGCTTCACTGGCGCCATCTCTGGCTCCTGGCGGCGCTGATCTGGGCCGGAAGCGCGCGGCGCTCTGGCTCGCCAGCCGGCTAGGCGGCTCCCCCCGAGCCGAGCACCACGTGCCCGAGCACCGTCGTGTCTACCTGCTCGAGCTGGTTTCGCAGCTCCACCAGCTCGTTCGGCGAGCTCTTCTCCAGCCGCGAGACGACCAGCAGCGCGTCCGCGTGCTGAGCCCAGGCTCGGCACCCCTCGGGCTCGAGCAGCGGCGGAGCGTGGATGACGACGAACGTGAATGCCGATTCGCGCAGCTCGCCGAACAGCACCGTGAGGGCGTCCGGGGATACAAGTGCAGGCGAGGCGGCCTCGCCGGCTCCGAGAACGGCCAGGATGCCGGTGCGCCGCGACGAGGCGGAAGCCGGCGGCTCGACGATCATCCCGGCAGCCGTCTCGGCATCGCCGTGCCGCGCTGCGGCGAGGATCTCGGCGAGCCCGGGCGCCCGTTCCATTCCGAAGAGCTGCTCGAGCGACGGCCGGCGAAGGTCGGCATCGACGACGAGCGCGGTCTCCCCGGACTGCGCGAGAGCACGGCTCAGACCGGCCGTCACCCGACCCTTGCCCTTGTCTGCAAACGCGCTGGTCACGAGCAGCACCTTCTGACGCTGCGGGGGGAGCTGGGCTGCGACCACGGCGGCCAGGGTGTCGAAGGCGTCCCGCTCGGCTGCAGCGCCGGCCGCGCTGCGGCCCGCGTCGGGAATCTCGGTCACGATCGGGACGCCGCTGAGGCGCTCCAGATCGCGGCGTTCTCCCACCCGAGGCGCGATCCGCTCGCGGCCGAGCGCAACGAGGACGGCGATGAAGAGCGCCGCCACGAATGCAAAAGCCGCGTTCCGGACCGGGCGTGGAGACGTCGGCTTGGTTGGGGGACGGGCGGCGTCGGCGAGCTGAAGCTCGTTCCCGGCTGTCGCAGCGGTGACGCTGAGCTCGCTCAGGCGCTCCCGTAGCAGGGCGATCTCGGCCTTCGCGCCGGGAGTGCCGGCGAGCCGGAGGATCGCGTTCTGCAAGCGCGTCTTCGACGTCTGCAAAGTCGACAGCTCGACCGCCCGCTGCCGCGCGAGGAACGCCGCGGCAACCGCGTTGGCCGTGGCCGCGGCGGCCTTCGGGCTCGAGGCGGAGGCCGAGATGCTGACGATATTGGCGTTCGGGTCGACCGTCGCCTGCACCTTCGGCTGGAGCGACGCGACCGACGTCTGGAGCCTCCGCGCACTGAGCGCGAGCACGTCGCGGGTCATCAGGAGCTTCTGAATCGTCGCAAGCTGGCGCTGCGCGTCGATCGTGGTGGTGACGCTCGGCGACTCCTCGAAGAGAATCGTGGCCTGCGCCGTGTAGGTCTTCGGCAGCGCGAGCGAGAGCAGCAGCACGAGCGTCGTCAGACCGATGACGATTGCCGCGATCAGGACGCGTGAGCGGCGCAGCGCGTTGACGTACCTCCGAACATCGATGGGCTCCTCGGCCGGCAACTCCAGGGCGTGGAGCCGGGAAACGGGGGCGCGGATCTGTCGCTCTTCAATCACTGGATCAGCTCCTCTGTGGACGTGGACGGACGAGAGGCATGGGTGCGAGCGCCCGCAGTACCTCGAAGT
>VAXD01000098.1:4745-10497 GCA_005884155.1 Actinomycetota bacterium
CGCGCAGGCGGAACGGCGCCCGTGCGCGGTAGAGCAGTAGGGCGGTCACGCCTCCGGCGCAGTAAGCACCACTTGCGGCTGCCGCTGCGCCCGAGGCTCCGAAGAAGGGAATCAGCGCGATGTCGAGCGCGAGCCCGACGAGGAAGCAGGCGATTGCGGCCACCGACGATCGGGTCGGCAGCGAGTACGCGAATAGCGCGTTCGAGAACACGATCAGTGCCGTGAAACCGATCAGCCCCGGCAGCAGGAGCAGGAACGGCGTCACCGAGGCGCGGAAGGCGCTGCCGAAGACGAGCGGGATCAACGGCGGGCCAAGCACCGCGCTCAGGATCAAGGTGGCAAGGGTGACGTACGCGGCCGATCGGAACGCCTTCAGCGTCTGGGCGAGCCGCGGCACCGGGGCGCTTTGCGCCGCGAGGGGCAAGAGCGCCGTCGCCACCGCGCCCGGGAAGTAGAGAAGGATCTCGGAGAGGTTCACGGCGACGACGTAGAAGCCGAGCGCGGTCTCCGACGCGATGATCACCAGCAGGATTTGGTCGATGCGGAAGCCGAGCGAGTCGGCCAGCGTCCCGATCCAGGCCCGCACGCCGAACGAGATCGATTCCCGAAGCAGGCGCAGGTTCGGCCGGCCGAGGCCCTCGCGAGTAACGGCGAGGAAGATCAGCAGGATCGCCCGAAGTGCCTGCGTGGCCGCCCAAATGAAGGCGCCGAGCGCGATCGTCAGCCCAAAGAACGCCCACAGAATCACGGCCAGTAGCGGATAGACCCACGACGTGACCGCGGTGACGAGCGCATGCGCGCGAAAGCGACTGCAGCCGAGCATGAAGCGGTAGCCGGCGTCGGCGAGGCAGGCGGCGATGATGCTGAACGCGAGGACCGCCAGCTCCGTCGCGCCCACGTGTTCGGGCCGCAGCATCGGAACGAGCCAGAGCGCCCCGCAGACGAGCGCCGCGGCGCCGATGCCTGCCAACGCCGAGAACGAGAGGCTGTTTGCGAGAAGAGCGGGCCGCTCCTCCGGCCGCCGCGCCGCGAAGACCACCGTCGCCTCCGTCACGCCGAGCCGCGCGATCCAGGCGGTGATCAGCGCGGTCACTGTCAGGAATGCGACCGTCCCGCGCCCGGTCGGTCCAAGTGCGCGGGTGACCAGCAACATGCCCACGAACAGGCCCGAGTTCCCGATGACCTGGGCCCAGAAGAGGAGCGCCGGCCCTCTGCTCGAGGCGTGCTCCGCGCTCCGAGGTTCCGTGTGGCTGGGTTCTCGCGCGCTCACGCACTTGTCACTCATCCGGCTCGCCGAAGGCCGCGATCTCGAGGAGCGAGCTCAGCCGTTCCGGGCCGCACGCGTGGCGGGCGCGCAGCTGATTCGCGTTCGCCGCGAAATCCTTCCGGTGGTGCGGGTACGAGGACGCGAGCGCGAGGATTGCCGCAGCCGTAGCGTCGGGATCGGCTGCGTCGACGCAGAACCGCTGCAGGTACGCGGAGACGTAGTGGGCGGGCGCGTCCCCGACCCGAGTGGAGACGACGGGGATGCCGCGCGCGAGCGGCTCCAGGATGGCGATCTGAGTGGCGTCCCGCAGTGACGTCGACAGGCAGACGTGACCCGCGTCCTGGGCTTCCTGGACCTCACCCCAGCTGCGCGGCCCGCAGAGAACGAGCCACGGCCTGTCGCGCGCGAGCTTCCAGAGCTCGTCCCAGAGGACGCCGCTGCCGTAGACGTGGAGGGTCGCGTCCCGCCGGCGGCGCACGCGCTCGACGACCTCGACAGCGAGCAGCGGGTTCTTTTCCCGGTAGAGCCTGCCGACCCAAACGATCCTGAGCGGCTCGTCCCGGCGGAGGTAACGATGTGTCGCGGGCGGCAAGTCCCGCAGCGGGTACGGGACGTGCGCGGCTTCGACGCCGTAGCGCCGGCGCGCGCCTCCGACCCCCGCGCGCGACAGCGAGACCGGCAGCGACAGTCGCAGCGTTAAACGGACGACGAGCCACTCGAATGCCGACCCGAGCAGGCGGTGGTAGACGAACGAGCTCGTTGTGAACGGCGCGCCGGAGCCGTGTAGGACGAAAATCGCCCTTCGCCCGCGCAGCCGGGCGACAAGGGCGGCGATGTTGGGCAGGAGGTTGCGGCTGCCGTTCACGACGACGGCGTCCGCGCGGCCGATCTCCCGCCAAAGGGCACGCCAGCCGCCAACCGGCAGGGGCCATCCTCCCGGCGGCAGGAAGCGGCTCGGCATGGTGACATCGGCCGCGGCAGTCCCTTCGGGAGGCCGACAAGCGAGGACGCGCACCGCCCAACCGCGCGCGGCCAGGAGCTTCGAGGCGGTGTCGACGAATTGCTCGACGCCTCCAGCATGCGGGAGGACGAAGCTCGAGACGATGAGCACCCGCCCGGCCCGCGGCGCCGGGACGAGGTCGAGATGCTTTCGTCGCGAAACCGCCTTTGCCGGCGCAGCTGCGGGTGTGGGCGCCGTGCGAGGCATCGCTAGAAGCGCACGACCCGTGCCACGCCGTGCCTGCGGTCTCGCGTCGTCCAGAACCAGGCGACGAGGAAGACAAGGTAAGCGAGACCGAGCGCGATCCCGAGCCGCAGCAGCAGCCTTGCGTCGGCCACTTGCTCGTTTGAGTGAACCGCGCTTGATATCACCTTTGAGCCGTGGGCTTGGGTGACGTTCAGAACGATCTGCCGGTCGATCCGATTGGTCTTTGAATCCCCGTTCCATCGCACGAATGACAGCGACATGTCGCTCTGTCTAGCACCTCCTCGTTGCGATGATCTCTGATGCAATTGATACCGCGTATTTTGCGTCCGATACCACACCACAGTCGAGGGCGTATTTGGCAGGTGTCCGCCCACAAGGGAGCTGCCGAACTGCGTCAGGCGGCCCTGGGAATCCGAGCCTGCGGCGACATCGGCGACACCGCCGCCGGACGGATCTGCGGCAGGGCCGGCTGCCCCGACCTTGGGCCCAGTATCAGTTGTTTTCGCTTGATACTGCGGTGATACCAGCGCTTCTGCGGCCGGAATTGCCACGGAGAGCGCGAGGCACGCGCTCGCAGCGGCGAGTGTGACCAGCCGAAGACGCCCCCGGCCTCCGAACCGGTCCGACAGCTCGCCAAGGTCGAGTCGGTCGATGTGCGCCTCTCTCCCGTTCCTACCCACAGCCACCTCGCTCGGTCCGTCTCAGCACTGATATGCGGTAAGTACCCCGGCACATCGCAAGCGAACCATTTAGATCGACCGCGAGAGAAAGTCCAGAGATTTGCAAAGAGAAAATACGAGCGCTATAGTGCGGCGGAGTTAGAGAACGCCAAATGTGACCGCCCACCTGGGGAGATGAGGCGAGCGTAATGGCTGCAATTGCGGCGGGGATCGATCGGCAACGGCCGGTACGGGCTCGAGTGGTCAGCCTGGAAGTAGGGGATCCGCAGCCCCGCCGCAGGTCGGCCGGCGCCAGCCGGGAGCACGTTCACAGCCTCATCCGCGAGTACCGGGAGGAAGGGAACCTGCGAGCGCGCGAACGCCTCATCCAGCAATACATGCCGCTCGTCAAGAGCCTGGCCCGGCGCCACAGCATGCGGGGCGAGCAGTACGAGGACCTTGTCCAGGTCGGCTGCATCGGCCTGATCAAAGCCGTCGACCGCTTCGACCCGCAAAGGCGCGTGGAGTTCGGTGCCTTCGCGATCCCGAACGTCGCGGGCGAGATCAAGCGTCATCTCCGCGACCGCGGCTCGCCGATCAGGGTTCCGCGGCGTCTACAAGAGCTGCGGCCCAGCCTGTGCGCGTGCTCCGCCGAGCTCTCGGCACGGCTCGAGCGGCCCGCGACGATCTCCGAGATCGCGGAGTCGTCCGGCGTGGCGGAACCGGAAGTCGCCGCCGCGCTCGACACAGAGCGGCTGCAGTCTCCGGTCTCCCTGTCGCAGCCGGCTCCTGACGAAGACCGCGATGCCTATGCCGATCTCGAGGTGCTCGACGGCGGGTACGAGCGGGGCGAGCAGCGCGCGCTGCTCGCAGCAGGCTTTCGGGTGCTCAACGAGCGCGAGCGGCGGCTACTGGCTCTGCAGTTCTTCGGGGAGCTGAGCCAGCCTCAGGTCGCCCGGGAGATCGGGATCTCGCAGATCCACGTCTCGCGGCTGACCCGGCGCGCGCTCGTGAAGCTCCGGGCCGAGATCGGCCCTGTCCAGGACGCAGGCCCGGCTGCCGCGTCGGGCGGGCTCTGAGCGGCCGAGGTGTGCTTTTTTGCTAGCGCCGTACAATCTGAAGCCCGTGAGATCGCGAGGCCGCCAGCGAACCACGGCGAGCGCCTATCGAGCGACGCGTTCGCCTCCAGAGGAACCCACAGCCGATCCGCGCGACGTCCCCTATCCAGTAACCCTGGTCCGCGACGACACCGACGACGCCGTGTGGGTTGCGACGGTCGAAGCACTCCCTGGTTGCAGCGCGCGCGGATCGAGCCCAGACGAGGCGCTCGAGCGGGTTGCCGCGGCTGTGGCCGCCTGGGTCGAGACTGCCGGGCGAGAGGGCAAGGAGGTTCCCGAGCCGAAGTCGGCCCAGTCGCACAGTGGCCGTCTCCTTCTCCGGATGCCCCAGACCCTTCACGCCGAGCTTGCCAGGGCAGCGGAGCGCGAGCGGGTCAGCCTGAACCAGTTCATCACCGGTGTCCTCTCCGGAGCGTTGGGGTGGCGCGCACCAAACCGGGACACCCCCGGGGCGACCCGGGTTGTGCCGGAGGAGGGGCTCGAGGCAGAGGCGCCGGCGTCACACGCGTCGAAGAGCCCGCGAGTCTCGAACGCCGTCTTGATCGCGAACGGTGTCATCGTGGCAGTCGTGGCGATCATCGCGATTATCGTGCTCATCGCCACGTTGCGCTAGCATCACGTCACCGACTAGAGGGGGAGACTCGAGTCGTGAGTGCGAAGGCTTCGATGCTCGGCAAGATGTTCGCAGCGGCGTGCACGCTTCTGGCGTTTGCAGCATCAGCGCAACGAGCCCACGCCGCGCCCAAGCCGGTGGCTCCGCCGCCCGCGCACCACAACACGCTGCATCCGGTTCCGTACCCCGGCGCCTCGACGACGACGTCTTCGTCGAGCACGAGCTCTTCGTCGACACACGTTACTGCGGCGCGGCTCACGGTCGTATCGACCGCCGTCGACGGCGCGCTCCACCAGCCGGTTGCATCGCCCGCGCCGCAGCGACCCGCGTCGCGCAGCAAACGACCCGCGCCGCAGACCAAGACCCAGCCGCCGGCGCCGAATCGCGGGCGGCCGGTCGGGTTCCAGGACGCGGCGGGTTTGAATGAGCTGCGCTCGGCCGCAAGCTCGAGCAGCTCCGCCTTGCTGCTCGCGGCTGGCATTGCGCTCCTGCTGCTCGTGATCGGCGAGACAACGTTCCTGGGCCTCGCGAGCTCCCGCCTCGGCGTCGCCGGCGCCCGGGTCCCCGTGAGGCGACGTCCTCCGGAGGAGCCCTTCCCTATTCGCCGGATTCAGCTGCGACGCTGACCACCCGCGGGCCGTCGGTCGCCGCGGCGTGGCGTTCCAGCTCTCGGCGATAGAGCTCGACGTGGGCTAGGCGGAAGCCCGTCACGTCGAAGTGCCGGTGCGCCCGTTCGCGCCCGGCCGTTCCCAGGCGCCGCCGGAGCCCGATGTCCGACAGGAGGCGGTCGAGCGTCGACGCGAGCGCGCCGGACTCGCCGGACGGGACGAGTAGCCCGGTCTCGCCGTCCACGACGCTCTCGGCGACGCCGCCTACGTCCGTAGCCAC
>VAXD01000099.1 GCA_005884155.1 Actinomycetota bacterium
TCGGCTCGCCTGTTCAGCTCGAGTTCCCGACCGGGAAGAAGACGACCGTTCGGTTGAAGGGCGTCTGGGACGAGCCGAAGGGCGGCTCCCCGTTCGGGCACATCTCGATCTCGACCGCGCTCTTCGACAAGTACACGCCGCGCCCCACCGACTTGATGGTGCTGATGAACACGCCAGGCGGTGTGACCGACGTGAATACGGCTCACCTGGAGCACGTGGTGCGCGACTTCGCCGACGCGAAGATTCAGACGCGCGACGAGTTCAAGTCGAACTTCGAGGCCCCGATCAACAAGCTGCTGAACCTGCTCTACGCGCTGCTCGCGCTCTCGGTGATCGTGAGTCTCGTCGGGATCATCAACACGCTTGTCTTGACGGTCTTCGAGCGGACCCGCGAGCTCGGGATGCTGCGGGCGGTCGGCATGACGAGGCGCCAGGTGCGGATGATGATCCGCTACGAGAGCATCGTCACCGCGCTGATGGGCGCTGCGCTCGGGATGGTGGTCGGCATCTTCCTGGCGGCGCTGGTCACCCGCGCGACGTCGGGGTCCGGGATCGTGTTCGCGATTCCGTGGATCCAGATCGTCTACTTCGTGATCGCTGCGCTCCTGGTCGGGATCCTCGCCGCGGTCGTGCCCGCGCGGCGCGCGTCACGGCTCAACATCCTGCAGGCGCTGCAGTACGAGTAGGTTCTGTCCGGGCCGCTCCGTAGGCTGCGGCCGTGCGACGGTTGAGGCCGCTGAGCGAGGAGGAGTGCTACCTCCGCTGCTACGGCGCCGGCGATTCTCAGGTGCGGGTCGTTCAGCTGGAACCGCCGCGCCCGCGTGGGCTGGCTCGGCTGACCGGTGAGGAGCTGCGGCGCCTGTTCGAGGTGCGGCTGGATGCCCGCGAGGCCGGGCTGGCTGCGTGAGGACGTGTCCGCGCTGGAGCAGGACGCGGCGGCGTCCGCTCGCCGGTCCGCGGAGACCGCGGCCCTTCGGTGAGCAGCGGCCCTGCTCGCCGAGGCGCCAGGCGCGCCGAGCCTGCTAGCGCCGTCCCGGACGTCCTCGGGCCCGGCCTGCGGGTCGTGTTCTGCGGGATCAATCCCGGCCGGGTTTCTGCCGCAGCGGCCGCGCACTTCGCGAATCCGCGCAACGACTTCTGGCGGTTGCTCTTCGACGGCGGCTTTACGCCGAGGTTGTACGCGCCCGAGGAGCAGTTCGAGCTGCTCGAGCTCGGGATCGGGCTAACGAACGCGGCGTACCGGACGACTCCCGGATCGGGAGACCTGCGGCGCGCGGATTTCGCGAGGTCGGAGGATCGTCTGCGCCGGCTCGGGTTGGAGCTGGGGCCGCGTGCGATCGCGTTCGTCGGGAAGGAGGCCTACCGCGGGACGTTCGGGCAGCGGCCGGAGCTCGGGCGTCAGCAGCGGACGCTCGGCGACGCGGAGCTCTTCGTGCTGCCGTCGACCTCGCCCGCGAACGCGGCCGTGCCGTACGCCGAGCGCCTTCACTGGTTCCGCGAGCTGCGGGCATGGCTGGAACCGCTCGACGCAGGAGTGTGAAAATCGTGCGCCGATTGGCGCACAGACCCTTGCGAGCGGGCAACCAGGCCGGCAAGCTCGCCTCGAGGGCGGTGGGATGCGGCCCCACCCATCTGAAGGGTGGGGGTGTGGGACCTCTCGGCTAGCTGCCGCCGACGCCGACCACGCCTACCCCGGCAGTGGACTTCGAATCATTTTCGCCAGCGGTTTGTGATCGGGGTGCGCCGGTCGCGTCCGAACGCCTTCGGCGTCAGCCGCACCCCCGGCGGCGCTTGCCGGCGCTTGTACTCCGCTCGGTCGATCAGCTCGACCGCGCGATCGACGACATCCGGGTCGAACCCGTCGGCAGAGAGCTCCTCGAGCGAGCGATCCTGCTCGACGTATGCCTCGAGCACCCGGTCGAGCTCCGGGTACGGCGGCAGTGAGTCCTCGTCGAGCTGTGACTCGCGCAGCTCGGCGCTCGGCGCGCGCTCGATGATCGAGACCGGGATCAGCTCCCTGCCTGCCTGCTCGTTGAGGTGACGAGCGAGCCGGAAGACGTCGGTCTTGAAGACATCCTTCAGGAGCGCGAAACCGCCCGCCATGTCCCCGTAGAGCGTCGCGTAGCCGACCGACAGCTCTGACTTGTTGCCGGTCGCGACCACGAGCCAGCCGAACTTGTTCGAGAGTGCCATCAGCAGCAGCCCGCGGACCCGCGCCTGCAGATTCTCCTCGGCGATGTCGCGCTCCCGGCCGGCGAAGCTCTCGGCGAGCGCGTTCTCAGCCGCACCGACGACGTCGTCGATCGGCAGCTCGCGGAAGTCGGTGTGGAGACTCTCCGCGAGCAGCCGTGCGTCTAGGCGCGTCTCCTCGGACGAGAACCGCGAGGGCATCGAGACGCTGTGGACGCGCTCCGCGCCCAGCGCCTCGACCGCCAGCGCGGCCGTCAGCGCCGAGTCGATCCCGCCGGAGACCGCGATCACGACGTCGCGGAAGCCGTTCTTGTTGACGTAGTCGCCGAGGCCGAGCTCGAGCGCGACTCGCATCTGCTCGAGCTCGCTGAGAGCCGGCGCGACCACCGGTTCGATCCGGTCCGATTGCTCACGCGGCTCGTCGAGCTCGACCAGCGTCACGTCCGGCGGCGTCTGGCGCTCTCGCGCGAGGGCGCGTCGGCGCAGGTCGCGTAGGCGCCGGCCGACGGCCTCGGCCGGCTCGACGTCGACGACGAGCAAGGCCTCCTCGAAGCCCGGCGCACGCGCGACCACAGCGCCGTCCTCGTCGAGCACGAGCGAATGTCCGTCGAAGACGAGCTCGTCCTGCGCTCCGACCGAGTTGCAGAACGCGATGAAGCACGAGTTGTCGCGCGCCCGGGTGGCGAACATCTCCTCGCGTTCGCGATCGCGGCAGAGGTGGAACGGCGACGCGGAGATGTTGGCGATCAGCTGCGCGCCGGCGAGCGCGAGGTCGGTCGCGGGCGGGCCCGGCTGCCAGAGGTCCTCGCAGATGGTCGGCCCGATCAGCGTCTCGCCGAGCTGCAGCAGGAGCAGGTCACGGGCGGGCGCGAAGTAGCGGTCCTCGTCGAACACGCCGTAGTTCGGCAGGAAGCGCTTCCGGTAGACCGCCTTGACCTCGCCGTCCGCGCAGACCGCACAGGCGTTGTGGAGGTCGGCCTCGAGGTGCGGGTAGCCGACGAGCGCGACGATCCCGTGCGTTGCCAGTGTGATCTCGCGGAGCGACTCCTCGGCGGCGCGTATGAACCCCGGGCGGAGCAGGAGGTCCTCCGGCGGGTAGCCGGTGACCGCGAGCTCGGGGAGGAGGACGAGATCGGCACCGGCACTCGATGCTTCGCCGATCGCTTCGAGGATGCGCTCGCGGTTGCCGTCGAGATCGCCGACGGTGGTGTTGATTTGGGCGAGCGCGAGCCTCATAGCAGTGGTTTTAGACTATCAGTCGAAAACCTCACCGCTGGAGGCGGATGGCGTTCAGGTCGTCGCGTTGGATCTCGTCCGCGCGGGCGATCAGGTCCTCAATGTCGTCGTGCTCGGCGTGGAGGTAACGCCCCGCGAGCGCGTCCGCCCGCCCCGAGGCGAGCACGCGCACGAGCCGGGGCGCGAGTTCCGGCGGCGTCCAGGGCGCGTCGTCGGAGAAGTTCCCCTCCGTCATCTCCGTGCGCACGAGCCCGGGGCTGATCAGGAACACGCGGACGGGCGTGTCCCGCAGGCTGTTTGCGAGCGTCTCCGCGAGGCGGTTGACCGCGGCCTTGCTCGACGTGTAGGCGGTGCTGCTCGCGCCGGGGAGGTAGCCGGCGCCGCTGCCGGTGATCACGATCCGGCCCGAGCCGCGCTCGAGCATCCAGGGGATCACTGCGCGGCAGCAGAGGTAGACGCCGAGCACGTTGACCTCGAGCACGCGCCACCAATCGTCTGGGTCGCTCTCCCAGATGCCCCCGGAGACGTTGCCGATGCCGGCGTTGGCGGCGAGAAGGTCGATCGGGCCGAGCCGGCTCTCGGTCTCGGCGACCATCCGCTCGACCGCGCCGCGGTCGGTGACGTCGACCTCGAGCGCGAGCCCGTCGATCTCGCGCGCGACCTCCTCGACCTGCTCGCGGGTGCGGGCCGCGACCGCGACGCGCGCGCCGGCGGGGGCAAGCTCGCGCGCGATTCCCGCACCGATCCCGCGCCCGCCGCCGGTAACGAGCGCGACCTGTCCTGCGAGCTCGTTGGGCATGTCCGGAGAATACGCGGCCCAGGGACAGTCCCTCGGCCGTGTCCGTTCGCAACCCGATCAGCTGTTTCTCCGAGCTTCCGCGCGCTTATGGGACAGGTCCCAGGGACTGTCCCTACGACATGGCCGAAATGGACACTCAGGCGCGCGCGGCCGCAGCGATTTCGTCCAGCGTTTCGGGGTTCTCCAGCGACGAGAGGTCGCCGGGGTCGCTACCGAGAGCCTTCGCGCGCACGGCGCGGCGCACGATCTTCGCGCTGCGCGTCTTCGGCAGCGCCGAGACGAAGAGCACCCGCTCGGGTGCGAACGCCTTCCCCAGCTCCGCCGCCGCCAGCCGGCGCAGCTCGCCCGCAAGCTCCTCCGACGGCTCCGCGCCGGGAACCAAAGCGCAGAAGACCCAGGCCACCTCGCCCTTCACGTCGTGCGGAACCCCCACCGCGGCCGCCTCCGCGACCGACGGATGCGCCACCACCGCCGACTCGAGCTCCGCCGGCCCGAGCCGCTTGCCCGCGATGTTGAGCGTGTCGTCCGAGCGCCCGTGCAGGAACCAGAAGCCGTCCTCGTCGACGAACGCCCAGTCGCCGTGCACCCAGATCCCCGGCAGCCGCCGCCAGTACGTGTCGAGATATCGCTCCGGATCGCCCCAGAACCCGCGCGTCATCCCGGGAAACGGACGCCGGCAGACGAGCTCGCCGACCTCGCCGCGCACGGGCCGCCCCTTCGCGTCGACCACGTCCATCGCCATCCCCAGGGCCGGCCCGCCCAGAGAGCACTCCTTGATCGGGACGGCCGGAGTGGGCGAGAGGAAGCACGCCCCGACCTCGGTCCCGCCGGAGCAGTTGATGATCGGGCAGCGCGAGCCGCCGACGTGCTCGAAGAGCCAGCGGTACGGCTCGGGGTTCCACGGCTCGCCCGTCGTGACCAGCACGCGCAGCGACGACACATCATGCCGCTCGACGAGCTCCGCCCCGTGCGGGATCAGCGCGCGCACGAGCGTCGGAGACAACCCGAGGATCGACACGCGCTCGGATTCAACGAGCCCCCAAAGCCGGTCGGCGGCGGGCCAGTCCGGCGCACCCTCGGCGAACACCACGCAGCAGCCCAGCGCCATCCCCCCGACCACCTCCCACGGGCCCATGATCCAGCCCATGTCGGTGACGAAATGGATCACGTCGCCGGGCCGCGCGTCCGCCTGGTAGGCGACCTCGCGAGTGATGGAGACGAGGAATCCGCCCTGGACGTGCAGCATGCCCTTCGGCGGGCCGGTCGTCCCGGACGTGTACGTGAGCAGGTACGGGTGCTCGGAGTCGACCTCGAGCGGTTCCAGCTCACCCGGTGACGACGCGACCGCCTCGTCCCAGAAGACGTCACGGCCCGCCTGCATCGACACCTCGCCGCCGAGCCTCCGCCAGACGACCACATGCTCGACCGACGGCGACTCTGCGACCGCCTCGTCGACGAGCTCCTTCATCGGCACTTCGCGGCCCCGGCGAAGCGATCCGTCGGCAGTCACGACGACCTTCGCCTCGGAGTGCTGCAGGCGCGCTGCTATGGCCGGCGCAGCGAAGCCTGAGAAGACCGGCACCTGGATCGCCCCGAGGTGCGCGCACGCGTGCGAGGCGATCGCGACCTCCGGCGACATGGGCAGGAACAACGCGACCCGGTCGCCCGGCTCCACGCCAAGAGCCGCCAAGGCTTCGGCGAGGCGCGTCACCTCGTCCGATAGCTCGCGGTAGCTGAGCTCCCGCCGTACGCCGTCCTCGCTCGCGGGGCCCGCGCGCCCAGCGGTGGACGCAGTTCCAAGCGAGGTTGAGCCGCCCTCCGACGAACCAAGTCGCCCACTCCGGCCCGCGCGAGAGGTCGGCCACCGCGTCCCAGGGCCGCGAGAACTCGAGTCCCATGTCCTCGATCGCCTCGGGCCAGAAGTGCTCGGGCTCCTCCGCGGAGAAGCGAACGAGCTCCCAGTAGTCGTCGAAACCGAGGCGCCGTGCGAGCCGCATCGCGTTCGAGCCCTCGCGCACGGCCTCGCTCGGGCGCCAGATCACATCCACCGAGCAAGCGTAACTTGACGCCTGAGGCTAGTGACCGCTAACGTAGTCACGACTAACTTACGACGGAGAGGAGCCTGGTGCGCGCGAAGATCTTTGCCGAGGAAAACAGACGCTGGTGGACGCTGGGAGCGCTCTGCTTCGCGCTGTTCATGATCATGCTGGACAACACGGTCGTGAACGTGGCGCTGCCGGCGATCAAGTCCGACCTCGGGATCTCGACAGCGGAGCTCGAGTGGACGGTCGCCGCCTACGCGCTCACGTTCGCATCGCTCCTCCTGACCGGCGGGAAGCTCGGCGACCTGCTCGGCCGTCGCCTGATCTTCACGATCGGCCTCGTCATCTTCACGCTCTCCTCGCTCGCCTGCGGGCTCTCCTCCACCGCGCCGGAACTGATCGGCGCACGCGCGGTCCAGGGCGTCGGCGCGGCGCTGATGATGCCCGCGACGCTCTCGATCATCTCCGCGACCTTCGCCGCCCGCGAGCGTGGGATGGCGATCGGCATCTGGGCAGGCGTCTCCGCGATGGCGCTCGCGATCGGCCCGCTGCTCGGCGGAATCATCACCGAGCACATCTCCTGGAACTGGATCTTCTTCGTCAACGTCCCGATCGGCGTGCTGGCCGTGCTCGCCGCGATCTTCGTCGTGCCCGAGTCGAAGGACACTTCGCGCGAGCAGCGGCTCGACCTGCCCGGGCTGGCCACCTCCGGGATCGGCCTGCTCGCGCTCGTCTACGCGCTGATCGAGGCGAACCAGTACGGCTGGACGTCGGCGCGCATCGTCGGCCTCTTCGTCGTCGCGGCCGTCGCGCTTACAGCGTTCGTCCTGCTCGAGCTGCACCAGCGGCTGCCGATGCTCGACCTCTCGCTCTTCCGCAACGGCACGTTCGCCGGCGCGAACATCGTCGCGATCCTCGTCACGATGGCGATGTTCGGGATCTTCGTCTTCTTCCCGATCTACATGCAGACGTTCCTCGGCTGGTCGCCGATCCAGGCCGGTGCGGCGCTCCTCCCCTGGACGCTGATGATCGTGATCTTCGCGCCGATCGCCGGCAAGCTCTCCGACCGCGTCGGTTCCCGTTGGCTGATGGCCGGCGGGATGACTGTGGTCGCGATCTGCTGCCTGCTGCTCTCGACCGTCACGCTCCAGTCGAGCTTCTGGAACCTGCTGCCCGCATTCGTCCTCGGCGGGCTCGGGATGTCGTTCGTGATGACGCCGATGTCCGCGGCGGCGATGGGGGCCGCCCCGGTCGCGAAGGCGGGCGTCGCCTCGGGTGTCCTCAACACGTTCCGGCAGGTCGGCGTCGCGCTCGGAATCGGGATCATGGGTGCGATCGTCGCCGACCGCGCCGCGGCGCACGGCGGCCCACCGCCGCAGGCGTTCGTCTATGGGCTCACGTTCGGCATGCGGGTCAGCGCCGTGATCTGCCTCGGCGCCGCTGTTGCGGCCGCGACCCTCGTCCGCCGCTATCGCCACGTCGAGGAGTCCGAGCGCGCGCTCGAGGCAGCCGCGTGAGCAGGCTAACCGGCCCCGAGCGCAAGCGCGCAGTCGTCGAAACGGCTTGCCGCGTCTTCGCGAAGGGAAGCTACCGCGGCTCGACCACAGCGCAGATCGCCCGCGAGACCGGGGTCACCGAGCCGGTTCTCTACCGCCATTTCTCGTCGAAGCGGGAGCTCTACCTCGCCTGCCTCGACTCGGTCTGGGAGCAGGTGCGCGTGCTCTGGGAGCAGGCCATCGCGCGTGAGCAGGACCCGGCGAACTGGCTGAAGTCGATCGGCAAGGCCTACCTCGAGGCGCGCGCCGCCGCGCGCATCGTGCTCGTCGACCTCTGGATCCAGGCGCTGACGGAGGCCGCAGACGACCCCGAGATCCGCCGCGCGCTGCGTGGCCAGGTGCGCGAGGTGCACGAGTTCGTCGCCGACGTGATCCGGCGCGCCCAGGCAGCGGGCGGGATCGTCGCCGAGCGCGACCCTGACGCCGAGGCGTGGATCTTCATCTCGCTCGGACTGCTGAGCACGATCGACCACCGCCTCGGCAACCTCGTCGGCGGCGAGTTCGAGGACATCGTCGCCAGCCGGCGCGAGTGGATGACCGGCAGCAGCCAATAACCAGCTAGTCGGCACAAGACATCCGCCGCCGGAGGCCGGCTTAGCCGGCCGGGAGGCTCCCAAACACCAAAACCGCACGCCCAGCTCTCCAGCGGCCGGCATGTTGAGCGTGCGAGCTCCGCCCAC
>VAXD01000096.1 GCA_005884155.1 Actinomycetota bacterium
TAGTGCCCCGACCGGCAATGCATGCCGGCCGCTGGCCCGCGATCACACGGCGCCAGAGCCCACTCTTGCCCTTGGCAAGGCAGTCCAGCCTTGCCGCGGTCAAGCGCGAACTCTGGCTTGGTGCTTGCGACCCAGAGACTCGGCGGCATCACCGGCCGGAGCACTAAACGCCGGCCGCGACGAGCACGAAGTTCGTGGCGAACCCGAGCGTCAGCCCGAGCAGCAGCCCCCACGCGGTGACCGTCTTGCTCGAGAAGAGCCGGCAGACGTTCAAGAGCTCCATCACGACGTACAGGATCGAGCCCGCCGCAAGCGTGAGGAAGAGCACCGAGATCGCGGTGGACGTCCAGGCCTGGCCGACGAGGGTGCCGAAGAACGTTGGGAAGCCGGCGATCACGCCCATCAGCCCGAGGAAGCGCCAGCTCGGCGGCTCGGCGTCTCCCGTCAGCGGCGCGACGATGCCGAAGCCCTCGGTCGCGTTGTGCAGCCCGAAGCCGATCACGAGCACATAGGCGAGGCTGAGCTTGTCGAGCGCCGCCGCCTGCCCGATCGCGAGTCCCTCGGAGAAGTTGTGCAGCCCGATCCCGGTCGCGATGAAGAGCGCGAGCCAGCGCGCGGGCGTGAGGCCGACGAAGTGAGAGCGTTCCAGCTCGCCTGCCGACGCGGCGCCCGGGCCGAGGAAGCTCTTTCGCCGCCGCGCCTTCATCCACGAGTCGTAGTAGACGAGTGTCAAGAGGCCGATCGCGAAGCCGCCGAACGCGAGCGCCGCGAGCCACGAGAAGCGGCCCCAGTTCGACGCGTGCAGCGCGGCCTCGACCGGATCGATCGCATCGGTGAGCACGTCCCAGAAGAGGAAGAGCAGGATCCCGGTCGCGGTCGCGCTCAGGAAGGCCTTGAAGCTCTGGCCGACGTCGTGCAGCCGCCCCATCGGCAGGCCGATGAAGATCGTCAGTCCGGCGAGGGCGCCGAGCAGGAGAATTTGGCCAGTCGACACGTTGTAAGGCTCACCTTACAGACGCGGTGCATACACTCGCGTCATGGCTCAGGGCCACTCCGTCGACGAGTACCTGGAGACGATCTACTTCCTCGCCTTCCCGATCGGCGAGTACCACCCGCAGGTCTCCGGTGCGCCGACCCTCGCGGCGCGCGTGGCCGAGATGCTCGGCGTCTCCCGCGCGTCCGCAGGGGAGATGCTGAAGCGGCTCGAGGCCGAGGGGCTCGTCGAGCGCGGCGAGCGCAAGGAGGCGATCCTCACCCCGGCCGGGCGGGCTCGCGCCGAGCAGGTCGTCCGCAAGCACCGCATCGTCGAGCGTCTCCTGACCGACTTCATGGGCTACACGCCCGCCGAGGCGCACGTCCATGCCGACGAGATCGGCGAGAGCTTCAGCGACGACATGATCGAGCGCGTCAGCGAACGGCTGGGCCATCCGGACCGCTGCCCGCATGGCTGGCCGGTCGACACCGACTTCGAGCAGGCCGAGAACCGTGAGCTCGCGGCGCTCGCCGACCTCGGTCCCGGCACGCGCGCGGAGATCGTCCGCCTTGCCGAGCACGACGGCGAGCTTCTGCACTGGTTCTACGACCAGGGCTTCGTCCCGGGCACCCAGGTCGAGGTGCGCGAGGCCCAGCCCGCGGCCGAGCAGCTCACCGTGCGGCTGAACGGCGACGAACGGACGATCGCCGAGAAGGCTGCGGCCGGCCTCTTCGTCCGGCCGGCTTGAAGCTCGCGCTCACCTTCGACGACGGTCCTTCCGCCTGGACCCCGACCGTGCTCGACCTGCTGCGCGACCACGAGGCCCGCGCGACCTTCTTCGTGATCGGCGCGCGCGTGCGGGAGCGGCCGGACGATGTGCGCCGGATCGCCGCCGAGGGGCACGAGCTCGGCAGCCACACGCTCACGCATCCGCGTCTGACCGAGATCCCGGACGACGAGGTGCGCTCCGAGATTCTCGGCGGCGCCGAGGCGCTTGCAGAGGTGCTCGGCGAGGCGTCGCCGCTCTTCCGAGCGCCCGGATTCCACGCCGCCGAGCGCGAGCTGGCGATCGTCGCGGAGCTCGGGCTCGAGGCCGTGTTTGCGGACGTCGACCCCGAGGACTGGCGCGCGGAGAAAGACTCGCACACGATCTTCCGCCACGTCCTCGACGGCGTCCGAGACGGCGCGATCGTCGACCTTCATGACGGCTACCCGCCACCGCCGACGACCGCGCGGGATGACTGCACGCCGACTGTCGAGGCGCTCGACCACCTGCTGCTGTGCCTCCGCGCGGAGGGCTACGAGCTGGTGACCGTCTCGGCGCTTGCCGCCGTCTGACCGGCGGCTTCGCGGAGGGCGTCGGCCTTGTCGGTGCGCTCCCACGTGAAGTCGTGGTCGTCGCGGCCGAAGTGGCCGTACGCAGCGGTTTTCGCGTAGATCGGGCGCTGCAGGTCGAGGTCGCGCAGGATCGCCGCGGGGCGTAGGTCGAACAACTCCCGGTCGCCGACCAGTTCCTCGATCCGCGCCACCGGGATCTGCTCGGTGCCGAACGTCCGCACCGCGATCGAGACCGGATGCGCGACGCCGATCGCGTACGCGACGTTCACCTCGCAGCGCTCGGCCAGACCCGCCGCGACCACGTTCTTCGCCACGTAGCGCGCCGCGTAGGCAGCCGAGCGGTCCACCTTCGTCGGATCCTTCCCCGAGAACGCCCCGCCCCCGTGCCGCGCCGCGCCGCCGTAGGTGTCGACAATGATCTTGCGCCCGGTCAGGCCGGTGTCGCCCATCGGGCCGCCGATCACGAACTTGCCGGTCGGGTTGACGTAGACAAAGTCGCGCTCGCCGAAGCGCTTCTCGTCGTAGAGGTCGCGCGGGAGGATCGGGTGCAGAACGCGCTCGATCAGGTCGGGCTTGATCAGCGACTCGGCGTCGCAGCCCTCGGCGTGCTGCGTGGAGATGAGGATCCGCTCGATCTCGACCGGCACCTGGCGGCCAGACTCGTCGACCTCGTAGCGGACAGTCACCTGCGCCTTGCCGTCGGGCCGCAGGTATGGCAGCTCGCCCACCTTGCGCACCTCGGCGAGCCGCTTGCAGATCTTGTGCGCGAGCATGATCGGCAGCGGCATTAGCTCCGCCGTCTCGGCGCTCGCGTAGCCGAACATCATCCCCTGGTCGCCGGCGCCGACCAGGTCGAGCGGGTCGTCGTCGGAGGGGTCGTGCTGGCGCTCGAACGACTCGTCGACACCCTGCGCGATGTCCGGCGACTGCTCGTCGATGGCGACCACGACACCGCAGGTGTGCGCGTCGAAGCCCCATTCGGAGTGCGTGTAGCCGATCTCCGAGATCTTCTTGCGCACGAGCGCGGGGATGTCGACGTACGTCTCGGTCGTGATCTCGCCCGCGACGACGACCAGGCCGGTCGTGATCAGCGTCTCGCAGGCGACGCGGCCGGTCGGATCGTCGGCCAGCACCGCGTCGAGCACCGAATCCGAGATCTGGTCGGCGACCTTGTCAGGGTGCCCTTCGGTGACCGACTCGGACGTGAAGAGGAATTCCCGTGCCGCCATCGGCGGCTCAGGCTACTTGATCTCGAGAAACGCGTCGAAGGTTCGCGCGTCGCCCGAGCCGGCCGACCAGGTGAGGAACGAGCGCAGCGGGCGCAGGTTTTCCGTCGTCGAGGACGGCAGGCTGCTCCCGCTCAGCGAGGCGAAGCCTTCGATCAGCGGGATCGCGTTCTTCAGGTCGACGTAGAGGAAGCCGCCGTTCGAGGACGGCATCCCCGCGGCGCCTGTCGCCTCCGTGAAGTCAGCGCTGTCCGCCAGGTTCTCGCTCGGCGAGCCGACATTCTCGATTCCGCCCGGCGCGCTCGTCAGCACGAGCTTCGAGCCGATCGCGCCGTAGTGGAGCTGGAACTGCTTGCCGAACGAGAGCGTCTTCTCGGCGCCGCCCGTAACGGTTGCACCGCTGCTCCCGGCGAGAAAGCGCATGAGCTTGTCGAGTGTCGCGAGGCCGGACGTGGTGTCGTCCGGCTGGAGAATCGCGGTGAACTCGGGGATCACAGCGCCCGGCCGCACCCAGAGCGCATTCTCGTTCTGGAACAGCTCCAGGACGCGCTTCAGCGAGACGCCGAGCGCGGACTCGAAAGGCGCCGCCGTCTGACTGAGGCCGGCGCCGATGGCCTGGCCGCCGCGGAACGAGAAGAACGCGAAGGCATCCGTGGGCGCCTCGCCGAGCAGCTTCGAGCTGTAGTCGCCTGAGCCGAGGCTGCTCGCGCCCTGGCCCTGAACCGCGCCGTGGAGCCGGACGCCATCGTCTTCGGCGCTGAGCGAGGCCGCGACGAAGTCGAGCTTGTCGAGCCCGGCCGTCGAACCGGAGAAGGAGCCCGGGTGCGACTTGAGTTCCTTGTGGATCGCGGCCGCTAGCTGCGGCCCGTTGACGTAGGCCGTCGCGAGCGTGTCGGACGGTAGCTTCGAGAGCGCGTCCTTGTACGTCGAGTCGTCGGCGAGCGCCGTGCCGTCGCTCGCCTTGAGCACCTTGTCGATGTCGCTCTGAGTGTCGCCGAGGGCGTACCAGCCATCCGAGAGCTTGCGCATCACGCTCGGGTGGCCGCTGTCGGGCTGCGCGTTCATCTTGTCGACCAGCGCCTTGAGCTTGTCCGGGTCGTCCGGCTTCGTCAGGCCGATCCCGGTGATGTTGCTGAAGCTCGCGCCGCCGCCGCCGACAACGAAGTCGACCTCGGGCCCGAGGGCCGGCTTCACATCGTCCTGCCAGCTGACGCCCTTCCCCGTCAACGACTGCTCGATCTTCGAAAGCGCCTGGTCGCGCGCCGGGAACTTCTGTGAGAGCGTGTCGAGCTGCTTCCACTGGCTCGAGCTCGTGTCGCTGTTGACCGCGAAGAAGAGCAGCGAGTCGGCGCGGACGAAGGTCGCGCCGGACGAGGACGAAGCACCGGTCGACGCGCCGCCGCAGCCGCTGACGGTCAGCGCAAGGCCGGCGAGGAGACCGAGGGCGATGATTCGAAGACGGATGATCATTCGCGCGTGGGCTCTCGGCCCATCAATCCCGCAGCTAACTCATGGATGTCCTTCCCGTCAAGCACCATGCAAACACCCTCGGTGATGGGCAGCTCGATGCCGAGCCGATGGGAAAGATCGCGGAGGACAGGCGCCGTCGTCAGGCCCTCCACGGTACCGATCTCGGCGGCTGCCTCCTCGGGGCTCGACCCCGTCGCGATCAGCTCGCCGGCTCGCCGGTTGCGGCCGTGGCGGCTCCAGCATGTGACGATCAGGTCGCCCATCCCGGCGAGCCCGGCGAAGGTCTCCGGGCGCGCGCCGCAGGCCTCGCCGAGCCGCGCCATTTCGGCCAGGCCGCGGGCGATCAGCCCCGCCTTGGCGTTGTCGCCGAGGCCCAGGCCGTCGACGCCGCCGGCCGCGAGCGCGATCACGTTCTTTGCTGCCGCACAGAGTTCGACGCCGGTCGGATCGTCGCTCGCATAGACACGAAACGCGAGCGAGTTGAGCGCCTGTTGCAGCTCGAGCGTGAGCCCTTCGTTCTCGCTCGCGACGACCGCCGCGGCGGGCAGGCCGTCGGCAATCTCCTCGGCGAAGTTGGGGCCGGAGAGGACCGCGACGGTTCGGCGCTCGACGAGCTCGGAGAGCCTCTGGCCGCTGGCCGGGTCGAGGCCCTTGCTGAGGCTGAGCACGGGCGCGGCGCCGGGGAGCTCGCGCACGACCTCGCCGAAGGCGTCGCTCGGCACCGCCATCACCTGCAGGTCGGCGGAGGCGATCGTCGGGTCGTCGAGCGTGGTCGCGTCGATTCCGGACAGATCAACGTCTGGGAGGTAGCGCGGGTTCCGGCCGGTCTCGGCGATAACGCGGGCCTGCTCGGGGTCGCGGCTGGCA
>VAXD01000090.1:0-388 GCA_005884155.1 Actinomycetota bacterium
CCTCGCGCTCGCTTGCACCGTGTAGCTGGACCACGGCCATCGCCGAGATCGCCTCGTGCATCGCCGCCGCCACCTGACCCTCGCGCTTGCGCTGCTTCTTGGAGTTCACGCGGATCCGCCGGCCGTAGAAGAACGCGAGCGCGAAGACCGCGGGCATCACGAGCATCGCAACACCCGTCAGCAGCGGGTCGACGAACGCCATCACGACGACCATCATCAGAAGCAGGACCGCGCCGGTTCCGAGGCTGACGATCGCGTCGACGAGGACGTCGCGCAGCAGGATGATGTCCGAGCTCAGCCTCACGAGCGTGTCGCCGGTCTTGTGCCTCTGATGGAACGAGAGCGACAGGCGATGGAGGTGGCGGTAAAGCCGCGCTCTGATCGAGTA
>VAXD01000090.1:493-5616 GCA_005884155.1 Actinomycetota bacterium
CGAAGATCGTGAAGATCGAAGCGATCCCGGTGGCGGGCTTGCCGAATAGAACCTGGTCGAAGACAACCTTGAGCGGCCACGGCTCGGCGATGCGTGCGGCTGCATAGAGGAGGCCGAAGGAAGCGCCTCCGGCGAGCGCGCCGCGGCGCTTGCGCACGTCCTTGCGAAAGTAGCGCCAGATCACGCGGACGCTGCGCCAGCGGCTCTCCGCGCGCACCATCTCAGGCCACCGCCTCAGCGAGCTCGGTCGGGTTGCGCATCGCCGCCTGTACCTGGCGCGCGAGCCCCTGGCCCAGCATGACCTCGGGGCTGTAGCCGAGATCGCGCCTTGCGGCTGTCAGGTCGGCGGTCGTTCGGTACGCGTCGCCGCGGGCCGAGGGTGCGAAGCGGATCAAAGCTGGACGGCCGGCCAGGCGCTCGATATGCGCGATCGCCTCGAGCAGCGTCGCGCTCTTTTCGCCGCTGACGTTGTAAACCGGCTCGGTGCTCAGCTCGGCCGCGGCGATCGTCGCGGCGATCGCGTCGGTCACGTACGTGAAGTTGCGGGTTTGGCCGCCGTCGCCGAACACGCAGAGTGGTGCGCCCGCCAGGACCGCGCGGATGAACGACGCGAACGCCATCTCGGGCCTCTGCCGCGGCCCGTAGACGGTGAAGTAGCGGAGTGAGACCACCGAGACGCCGTGGACCCGGCGGTAAACATCGACGAGCTCTTCGCACGCGGCCTTCGTCAGGCCGTATGGCGAGACCGGCGCGAGGCGGTCGGACTCCCGCGCGGGCCGGCCGCTGAGGTCGCCGTAGACGGAGGACGAGGAGGCGAAGACGAACCGTGGGCGGCCGGCCTTCAGCGTCGCCTCGAGAAGCCGCTGCGTGGCGACGAGGTTGCGCCTCGCGTAGAGGTCGAAGTCCTCGCCCCAGCTCGTCCGCACGCCGGGTTGAGCTGCGAGGTGGAAGACGATGTCGACTTCTTCCAGAAGCGTGTCCAGCGGGTCGTGCGTGAGGTCGAGACCTCTGAACTCGAGCCCGGCCGCGAGTGCGTCCGCGAGGTTCGCGCGCTTTCGGGCCGATTCGTAGTTGTCCGTGAAGCAGTCGACGCCGAGCACGCGGTCGCCGCGGGCGAGGAGCGCCTCGCAAAGATGCGAGCCGATGAAGCCGGCGGCGCCGGTGACGAGGCAGCGCCTCACGCTGCGAGCTCCCCTGGCAGCACGCCGAGAGCGTCGAGCACGGCGCGTGCGTTTCGTTCCCACGAGTACGTCTCCAGCACATGCGCCCGGGCGCGGCTTCCGAGCTCCGAGGCCCATCCGCGGTTACGGGCGAGTTCTACGAGCGCGGTAGCAAGCCCGCTGGCGTCACCGGCGCGAACGAGCACGCCCCGCTCCCCCTCGCCGAGCAGCGCCGGGATCTCGCCGAGGGCAGAGGCGACCGGGCAGAGGCCGGCGGCCATGTACTCGAAGACTTTCAGCGGCGAGAAGTAGAAGCCGTCGAGCGGCAGGTAGGGCGCAACCCCGGCGCTCCAGCCTCGCAAGCGTTCGATCGCTTCGGCATGCGGGAGCGCGCCGTGGACGACCAAGCGGTCTGCCGGCAAGCGCGCCTCGCGCACGAGGTTCTCGAGCGGCCCGCTGCCGACGACCTCCAGCCGCAGCGACGGCTCCTCGGCGAAGGCGACCGCGCAGGCCTCGAGCAGCGCCTCGACTCCGTGCCAGGCCTTCAGACTGCCGCAGAAGCCGGTCACGAACGCGCCGTCGGAGCGCTCGTGCCGCGGGCCAAACCGTTCAGGCGCGACTGCGTTGGGTACGACTTCGACCCGCTCGGGCGCGACGCCCTCCGCCTCGAGCCAGCTCCGTAATGCGGGCGAGACGACGAGGATGCTGCTGGTGCTCCGGAAGACTGCACGCTCGATCTCCTCGGCAAGCACGGGATGGGGCAGCTTTCGGAAACGGCTGGCTTCGGCTCGCAGCGGCGCGTTCACCTCGAGCACGTGCGGGATCCCGAGCGTCGCGGCTGCCTCGACGCCGGCGGCGCTGAACAGCGAGTAGCGCTCGTAGATCGCCTCGGCGCCGAACAGCCGAGCGACATCGAGGACCGCCTCTCCCAGTGCGGCCAACTCAGCCCGGAGGTCGAGATCGATCGGAGCATCAAGCGAGTCGCCGGCGGGCTCAGTCCGGGGAGAGGCGATCGCGACCTCGGCGCCTAGGTGGCTCAGCGCGGTTGCGAGCTCGCGCACGTGTACCGAGGCACCCTTGTGTCCGAGCACGGGTACCCCGGGATCGGCGGTGAGGTAAAGCAGCCGCATCAGGCCACCGCCTGCAAGGGCCCGCGGCGCTTGTCGTGGGACGCGCCGACGATGCCCGCGTCGATGAGCGCGTCGACCACGCGCGGCAGGTTGGCGCTTCGTTCGAAGCGCTCGGCAACCCGGTCGCGACCTGCTTGCCCGATGCGCTCGCGAAGGTTCGGGTCCTGAAGCAGCTCGCCGAGGTTCTCGGCGAGCGCGGCCGCGTCGTCCTGGTCGGCGAGCAGACCGGATTCCCCGTCCACGACGGCCTCGACGATCCCGGCGAGCCTCGTGCTCACGACCGGCAGGCCGTGCGCCATGGCCTCGAGGATGACGTTCGGGAGCCCGTCCTGGTCGCCGTTGGCGAGCTTGCGACACGGAAGGGCAAAGACGTCTGCGCGCTGATACTCGGCCTGGAGCTCGCTCTCGCTGAGCGGCCCGAGGAAAGCGACGCGGTCGCCCAAGCCCACCTCGTGGACGAGTCGCTGCAACCTGGCCCACTCCGGCCCCTCGCCCGCCAGCCGGACGGTGAACTCGAGGCCACGGTCACGGAGCTGCGCCGCCGCGAGCAGCAGCGTCTCGTGCCCCTTCTTCTCCACGAGGCGGCCGACCGCCAAAACGCGCGGCCTGTCGCCGGGATGCCGGGAGGGCGGCGGATCCTTCAACTCGACGCCGTGGTAGGCCAGCCGCACCGGAGTCCGGCCGCCGGCGAGTGCCGCCAGGTGCGCCCTCGAGTCCTCGGTGCACGTCAATACAACCTCGGCGTCGCGTACCTTCCGCGCCAGCTCGTCGTCCGGTGTCAGCCAGATGTCCTTGGCGTGGGCGGAAAGCGCGTACGGGACGCCGGCCAGCAACGCGGCGAGCCGACCGATGGTCGCCGGCTTGTGTGCGAAGTGGATATAGAGCGGTGGGGAGCCGAGCCGGGCGATGCGGTGCGCGAGCAACGCCGACCTGGCACCAAGGGAGCGCGAGAACTCGGGCGAGGCGAGGGCGTCGGCGAGCGCGTTCAGATAGCCGATCCGGCGCTGGAGGAAGAGCGCGGTGTGGGCAAGACGGACGCGGAGCCGCTGGTGCGCCACGGGGCTCTCCGGCAGGTACTCGACCGGCGCGCGCAGCTGGGAGAGCGCCTCCTGTTGCACGACTTCATCGGGCCGCCGGAGCGCGAACACGTGGAGGCTCAAACCCCGCCGCTCCAGCTCCAGCAGCTCCTGGAGCACGAAGGTCTCCGAGAGCCGCGGAAAGCCGTTGACGAGCACGACGAGGTCCGTTGAACGGGCAGGCGCCTTCATAAGGTCCGTTGATCGGTCTGGGCGAGCGTTCGGTTGAGGGAGAGTAGCGCCGTACGTACTTGAACCGAGTGTTTTGCGCGACAAAACTTGCAGTCTGCGCGCGTTTCAGCATATGTCCGAGCCGCCGGTGCGCGGCCCGGCACCTCGAAGACGCTGATCAGTTCTTCAGCAGAGGTCGAGCTCGAGCAAGGCCACGCAGCCTACGCTCGGATCCCACGGCCCCTGATTCGTAGGCGAAGACGACCGCCTGTACACGGTCCCGGAGCCCAAGCTTGAGCAAGACGCGGGCGACGTGCGTCTTGACCGTCCCCTCGGAGACGAACAGCTCGCGCGCGATCTCGGCGTTCGAGAGGCCGCGTGCGACGAGGTGGAAGACTTCCCGTTCCCGCTCGGTCAGCTCGTCGAGCTTCGCCAGGAGCTCGCTCCTGACGACGTGTGTGCCGGCGAACTCTGCGATCACGGTACGCGTGACGGCGGGGTCGAGCAGGGCGTCGCCGCGGCCGACGGCGTGAACGGCCGCCAGGAGCTGCTCCGGCGGGGCGTCCTTGAGCAGGAAGCCGCTGGCGCCGGCCCGCAGGGCTTCGAACACGTACTCGTCGAGGCCGAAGGTTGTAAGGACGAGCACGCGCGAGCGGCCGGCGTCGCCGACGAGCAGTCGTGTCGCCTCGAGACCGTCGAGCTTCGGCATGCGAATGTCCATCAGGACGACGTCCGGGTCGAGCTTCCGTGCGAGCGCAACGGCCTCCTCGCCGTCGGCGGCCTCGCCGGCGACAACGATCTCGGGGTCGCCTTCGAGGATCTTCCGGAAGCCTGCGCGCACGAGCGACTGGTCGTCGGCCACGAGCACGCGGACACTCACGTCGGCCTCGGCTGCAGCGGGATCTCCGCCCGAACGGCAAACCCGCCGCCGTTTTGCCTGCCTGCGTTGAACTGGCCGCCGTAGAGCGCGACTCGCTCGCGCATCCCGACGAGGCCATGCCCGCCGTTCTCGTGTTGCCCGTGGCCGCGCCCGTCGTCGACGATCTCGAGGAGCAGGCCCTCGGCGCCAGAGCGGACGAGCACCGAGGCGCGCGCGGGGCCCGCGTGCTTGAGAACGTTGGTGAGCGCTTCCTGGACGACGCGGTAGGCGCAGAGCGCGACGTCCGCGGGAATCTCTTGCTGCCCGTCCTCGATCCGGAGCTCGACCGGCACACCGGCGTCCCGGACCTGATCGACAAGCGTGCCGAGCGCGTCGAGGGACGGCTGCGGCGCCCGGTCCGCGGGCGAGCCCGTTCGCAGGAGCGCGAAGACCCTGCGCATCTCGGCGAGAGCCTCCCGCCCTGTGCGTTCGATCGCCGCGAGGGCCTCGGCCGGCGCCGCCCGCTCGCTGCCGAGGGCGCTGCGCTCCGCCGCGGCCTGCACGACCATCACGCTGACGCTGTGCGAGAGGAGGTCGTGGAGCTCGCGCGCGATCCGGGTCCGCTCCTCCGCCGCGGCAACCCGCGCGCCGGCCTTGCTCTCGCGCTCGAGCGCCGCGGCGCGTTCCTCGACGGCCTCGGCGTACAGCTGCCGCTGACGGACGAGCC
>VAXD01000090.1:5625-15274 GCA_005884155.1 Actinomycetota bacterium
AGCGGGAACAGGAAGTCGGCCACGCCCATCCAGATGAGCCCGGCCGCGATGCCGAGCACACCCGCGATTCGTGCGCGGGCGGCGCCGCAGTGAGCAGCTGCGCTGTAGACGGCCAGAAGCGCCCCGAACACCTCGGAGTCCGGCGTCGGAGCCGAGCCGACCGCGAGGGCCTGAATTGCCATCGTGCCCATCACGACCACCGCGACGGCGAACGGAGCGCGGCGCCGGAAGGCGAGCGGCAGCGTCATGAGCAGGGCGGCGGGCACGTAGATCGCCTTCGACGCAGTGAGGTAGTCCTGCGACCCCAGCACGTCCTGCAGCACGAATGCGGCGAGCACGAGCGCGAGCGCCGTGTCGGCCCCGAACGGATGCTCGGTCACGAGCATGCGTGCCTTCTCGACGAGCCGCATACTGCGACCGTACAGCCCCGGCGGCGCCGCGTCATCGGCCGAAAGGCAGAGCTGGATCCCCAAAGAGATCGGCCGCTCGGCAGAGGCAAGGTTCCGCCTCCGGGCCCTCGCCGTAGCGTCGGTGCAACCAGACCGAAAGGAGGCACCGTGCGCATCCGACACCTGATCCTTCTCGCTCTCGTGCTCGCAGTCGCGGGCGGAACAGGCGCCTCGACCGCGTCCGCGTCGGGAGCTCAGACGATTACCGTCGTGGCACGCCAGGTCGACGTCAATCCCGGCGAGACCAATCCCTGTGACGGCGACGTCGGAACAATCACCGACGACGAGCAGGACGTTTTCCATGTGACCGCTCAGGCGAGTGGGGCGCTCGAACTGAGCGGCCACGGCACCGCCCGAGTCACCTTCGTCCCCGACGGAGGCGGCGTCAGCTACACGGGCCAGGAGACGTTCAACATCGCCGAGGCGGGGAGCGGCCCGACGTTCACGACGACGATGACGACGCATCTGCGCTTGCACGGAACCGACGGCTCGTTCATCACGATCCGCGAAGTGGCGCACCTGACGGTGAGCGCCGGCGACGTGCGGGTTGCGTTCGACCGGCCGACGTTCAGCTGCTCGTGAGCGACCGTAACGCGGCGCGGACCACGTGTCCGCGCCGCGGGCCTGTGCTCACGAATTGACCCTTTCGGAGTCGCCGTTTTCGGCCGATAACAGCACCGTGGAAGCTGCGGAACAGGCCTGGCGGCCGCTTGGCGAACTTTTGCTCTCGAAGAACCTGATCGCGCGGACCGAGCTCGACCAGGCGCTGAGCGAGCAGGAGGAGACCGGCAAGCTGCTCGGCGCGATCCTCGTCGACCGCGGGTACATCTCCGGACCTGCGCTCGCGATCGCGCTGGCCGAGCAGTACGGCGTCGAGCTCGACCAGCAGCAAGGCTTCGGCACCGGTCTCTGGGCTGAGATCGAGCGGCGTCACCGCTCGGAGCGCGGGATCGAGGAGTCGGACGAGCCGAAGGTCGAGGCGACGGTCTTGAAGCTCGAGCCGCCGCAGCCTTCCCTCGAGGCCGTCCCCGACCCCGAGCCCCAGCTGGAACGGCTCGAGGACGAGAATCGCCGGCTACAAGACGAGATCGAGCGGCTGCACGCCGAGTTCACGCAGCTTCGGGTCATCGAGCCCGAGCCGGATCCGCAACTGGAGCGGCTCGAGCAAGAGAACGGCCTGCTGCAGGTCGAAGTCGCGCGCGTGTGCGCGGAGCTCGCGGAGCTTCGTGCCATCGAGCCCGAGCCGGATCCGCAACTGGAGCTGCTCGAGGAAGAGAATCGCCGGCTGGGGGACGAGATCGAGCGCCTGCACACGGAATTCACGCAGACTCCCGTCATGGAGCCCGAGCCAGACCCGCAGCTAGAGCGGCTCGAAGAAGAGAATCGCCGCTTGCAGGACGAGATCGAGCTCCTGCACGCGGAGTCATCGAGGCTTCGGATCCGGATCCGGATCCGGATCCCGAGCCCGAGCTGCCGTCGGCACACCTTCTGTTCGTGCCGACACCGGCGAAGTACCTGCTAGTCGAGCGCCAGGGCCCGCCGCCCGGCGCAGGTGACGAGATCGCGCTCTCGGAGGGAAGCTTCGTGGTCGGCAAGGTCGGCCGCTCGCCCGTTCCCGGCGAGCCACGCAGCTGCGCGTTTCTGCTCGCCCGCGCATAGCCGCAGCCTCGCTCGCCAGAATGGGCGGATGAGCGCTCACCAGCACCGCCACGACTACGGCCGCCGGCCCCTTGCCGTCGCCCTCGCGCTGATCGCCGGGCTGATGGTCGGCGAGGTCGTGTTCGGCGTCGTGGCGGGGTCGCTCGCGCTGTTCGCAGACGCCGGTCACATGCTCACGGACGTCGCGGCGCTCGCGTTGGCGCTCGGCGCCGCGGCGTACGCCGGCAGGCCCGCGCGCGGGCGCTGGACCTTTGGCTTCCGCCGCCTCGAGATCCTCGCGGCGCACGTGAACGGGATCACGCTGCTGGTCGTCGGCGTCGTGATCGTCTACTCGGCGATTCGCCGCCTGGTGTCGCCGTCGGAGGTGCGCGGCGGGGTCGTGCTGATCGTCGCGCTCGCCGGGATTGCCGTGAACGTGCTGGCAACTGCGGTGCTCGCGCGCTCGAGTCGCGAGAGCCTGAACGTACGCGGCGCCTTCCTGCACGTCGCCACCGACGTTGCCGCGTTCGCCGGCACCGCGGTGGCGGGCGCCGTCATCCTGGCGACCGGCTGGAACCAGGCGGACCCCGTCGCGAGCCTCGTCGTCGCCGGACTGATCTTCTGGTCGAGCTACTCGCTCCTGCGTGAGTCGACGCGGATCCTGCTGGACGTCGCGCCGGAAGAGCCGCGCGAGATTGCCGACGCGATGCTCGGCGTGCCGGGCGTACAGCAGGTGCACGATCTCCACGTCTGGACCGTCGGCAGCGGCTTCCCGTCGGTATCCGCTCACGTCCTGGTGGATCCGGGCGCAGACTGCCACGCCCTCCGCCGCGAGCTCGCGGCGCTTTTGGACGATCGTTTCTCGCTCGGGCACTCGACCCTCCAGGTCGAGCACGCGCCCAGTCGAGCGGGCGCCGGCAACCTGCCGATCGCATCGGGTTAGAGTCCCGCGCGTGGCGGGGCTCGAGGGAAAGACCGCGATCGTCACCGGCGCCTCGAGCGGGATCGGCGCCGCGATCGCACGCGCGCTGGCGGCGCAGGACGTGCGCGTGGCCGGCGGGGCGCGGCGGGTCGAGCAGCTCGAAACCGAGGTCAAGCTCGAGCTCGACGTCACCGACCCGGCCAGCTGCGAGCGCTTCGTCGAGCAGGCGGTCGCAGAGCTCGGCGGCCTCGACATCCTGGTCAACAACGCGGGGCTCGGTCTCGGCCGCGATCCGTTCGACGCGAGCACCGAGGAGGACGAGGAGACCGTGCTCGAGACCAACGTCCACGGCGTGCTGCGCATGACGCGGCTTTGCCTGCCGCACATCCGCGACGGCGGTCACATCGTCAACATGGGCTCGATCGCGGGCCGTTTGCCGTCCGCGGCTTCACCTACGCCCTCCGGGAGGACCTGCTCGGCCGCCCGATCCGCCTGACGACCGTCGACCCCGGCCTGGTCGAGTCGAACTTCTCGCGGGTCCGCTTCCGCGGCGACGAGGAGCAGGCGAACGCCGTCTACGCGAACGTCGAGCCGCTCACGCCTGACGACATCGCTGAATGCGTCCTCTTCGTCCTGACGCGCCCGCCGCATGTGAACATCGACGAGCTGGTCGTGAAGGCGCTCGCGCAGTCGAGCCCGGTCCGAATCGCGCGCGACGCCTGATGGCACTCACGATCCTCGAGGGCTCGACGTTCTGCATCTGCGACGAGCTGGGCGACGTCGACGGCGAGACCGAGGGGCTGTTCGCCGAGGACACCCGCTTCCTCTCGCTGCTGCGCCTGACGATCAACGGCGCGAAGCCGCTGCTGCTCTCGTCCGGCGTGGTCGAGTACTTCTCCGCGGCGTTCTACCTGCGCAACCCGGCGGCCGGCGGCCTCCCGACCGACTCGCTCTCGATCACACGCGAGCGCTTCGTCGGCGAAGGCATGCAGGACAGGATCGTCATCCGCAACGAGGGCATGGAGCCGCTCTCGTTCGAGCTCGCACTGGAGCTCGCCACCGACTTCGCGGACATCCTCTCGGTCAAGGAGCACGACTTCTCGCTCGGCGACCCGACCCGCGCCAAGCCGCTCCCGCCGCCCGCCCATGTCCGCTTCGAGGAGGAGCACAACCAGTTCGTGCTCGAGGAGTCGAACGGCGGCATAGCCCGGACGCAGGTGATCCTCTCGCAGCGCGGCGAGATCGAAGGTTCGCGAGCCGCGTACCACCTGGAGCTTCAGCCGCGCGAGCAGTGGGAGCTTCGGCTCGACATCCTCGCTGCGATCGACGGGGACTCGATCGCGCCGAGAGCGGCCGAGCGGCAATTCGGCGAGGAGCTCACGCGCGTGCGCGAGTCGCTCGCGGCCTGGCAGCTGCGCGTCCCGCAGATCCGCAGCGACTGGGACGACCTCGCGCATAGCTTCTCGCGCTCGGTCGCCGACCTGGCCTCGCTCCGGATGCGCGGCGGCGGGCGCGCCGGTCGCCTGCCCGCGGCCGGGATGCCCTGGTTCATGACCGTCTTCGGCCGCGACACGATCATCACCTGCCTGCAGACGCTGCTCTTCGGGCCGGAGCTCGCCCGCACGGCGCTGGAGACGCTCGCCGAGCTGCAGGCCCGCGAGGACGACCCCGACATCGACGCCGAGCCGGGCAAGATCGTCCACGAGCTCCGCTCCGGCCGCGCCGCGGAAAACTGGTTCCGTGCCTACTACGGCACGGTCGACGCGACGCCGCTCTACCTCGTCTTGCTCTCGGAGGTCTGGCGCTGGACGGACGACTCTGCGCTGATGCGAGAGCTGAAGGAGCCGGCGCTGCGGGCGCTCGCCTGGATCGACGAGTACGGCGACCGAGACGGCGACGGCTTCGTCGAGTACGAGCGGCGCACGCCGCGCGGGCTCGAGAACCAGTCATGGAAGGATTCCGGCGACTCGCAGCGCTTCCACGACGGGACGATCGCGAAGGCGCCGATCGCGCCGGCCGAGGTGCAGGGCTACGTCTACGACGCGAAGCTCCGCACCGCCGAGCTCGCGCGCGAGATCTGGCGCGACCGCGCGCTCGCGGAGCGGCTCGAGCACGACGCACAGGAGCTTCAGCGCCGATTCAACGAGCAGTTCTGGACGGACGCGCGCGGCGGGTACTACGTGCTCGCGCTCGACGGGGAGAAGCGGCAGGTCGACTCCCTCTGCTCCAACGTTGGCCACCTGCTCTGGAGCGGAATCGTCCCGACGGAGCGCGTGGATGCGATCGTCGACGCGGTCATGGGCCAGGACCTCTGGTCCGGCTGGGGCGTGCGGACGATGTCAGCCGGCGATGCCGGCTACAACCCGCTCTCGTACCACAACGGGACCGTCTGGCCGCACGACAACTCCCTGATCGCCCATGGGCTCGCTCGTCACGCGCGCTGGCCGGAGGCGCAGCGGATCATCCGGCGAATGCTCGGCGCGGCGGCGCACTTCGGGCACCAGCTGCCGGAGGTGTTCGCGGGCATGCCGCGGGCCGAGACGCCGTTCCCGATCGCCTACCCGACAGCAGCGCGCCCGCAGGCCTGGGCGGCCGGGACGCCCGTGCTCCTGCTCCAGGTGCTGCTCGGCCTCGAGCCCGACCGGCGGCGGCACCAGCTCGAGACCAATGCGCCGGAGGAGCTGCCGTCGTGGTGCGGCCGCTCGCTGCGTCTGAGCGGGATCCGCGCGTTCGACCGGCAGTGGGACGTCCGCATGGAGCGCGGCCGAGTGACCGTCGAGGAAGCCTAGTGTTCCCCCCAGCAATGACCGCCCGTCTCTCGCCCGCTATCACTCTGCGCCAGAGCCCACCCTCGTCCTTACCCAGGCAACCAGCCTGGGCTGCGGACGAGTGCGGCCTCTGGCTTGGTGCTAGCGAACGAGAAACTGGGCGTCATCACTGGGGGAAACACTGAGAATCGCGGTCCTCGCGCCGCCCTGGTTCGCGGTGCCGCCCACCGGCTACGGCGGGATCGAGTGGATCGTCTGGCTGCTCGCCGACGGCCTCACGGACGACGGCCACGAGGTGACGTTGTTCGCGTCGGGCGACTCGCGCACGAAGGCGAAGCTCGAGTCGGTCTTCGAGCACGCGCCGAGCGATCAGATCGGCCGCTCGCTGCCGGAGCTGCGCCACGTGCTCGCGTGCTACGAGCGGGCCGACGAGTTCGACGTGATCAACGACCACACGGGACCGCTCGGCGCGGTGCTCGGCGGGCTCGTCGAGACACCGGTCGTACACACGGTCCATGGGCCGCTCGACGGCGAGCCGGGTGAGGTGTACGAGGGCATCGGCCAGGTCGCGCCTCGGGTCGGGCTGATCTCGCTCTCGCTCAACCAGCGTCTCCCGAAGCCGGAGCTGAACTGGATCGCGAACGTCCCGAACGCGCTCGACCTCGAGCACTACCCATGCAAGCCGCACCGCGGCGACTACCTGCTCTACCTCGGGCGGATGAATCACGAGAAGGGAGCGCACCGTGCTGTCGCCGTCGCGATGGAGCTGGGGCTCCCGCTGAAGCTGGCCGGCAAGGTGCGCGAGCAGAAGGAGCGCGAGTACTTCGCGGAATTCGTCGAGCCGCACCTCGGCAACGGGATCGAGTACCTCGGCGAGGTCAACCACGGGACGAAGGTCGAGCTTCTCCAGAACGCGCGGGCCACGCTCTTCCCGATCGAGTGGGAGGAGCCGTTCGGCCTCGTCATGATCGAATCGATGGCCTGCGGGACGCCGGTGATCGCCACCCGGCACGGCGCTGTCCCGGAGGTGCTCGAGGACGAGCGCGGCGGGGTGATCGTCGACCACTGGCGCGAGATCCCGGCGGCCCTGGAGCGCGCGGACGCGATCGAGCCTGCGGAGTGCCGCCGTTACGCGGAGGAACAGTTCGCGCCGGAGCGGATGGTCGGGGACTACGAGAACGCCTATCTGAAGGCGATCGACCAGAAGCCCTAGACGCGGATGCAGGCGGCTTCGTGCCGCGGGTCTGCGCCTGCCCGCTCGAGGCGCGGGTCGATCTCGCGGCACTCGGCGATCGCGATCGGGCAGCGCGGGTGAAAGCGGCAGCCGCTCGGGATCCGCACCGCATCGGGGGCCTCGCCGCTGAGGATCTCGCGGCGTGAGCGCTCGCGCGGGTCGCGCCGCGGGACGACTGAGAGCAGCGCCTTTGTGTAGGGGTGCTGTGGGTCGCGCACGACTGCCTGGGCGGGCCCCTGCTCGACGATCCGCCCGAGGTACATGACTGCGATCCGGTCGGCGAAGCGCGCGGCCGTCGAGAGATCGTGCGTGATCATCAGGATGCCGAGACCTTCCTTGCGCAGCCCGTCGAGCAGGTTCAGGACTCCCGCGCGGACGGAGACGTCGAGCATCGAGACGGGCTCGTCGGCGACGAGCAGGTCCGGCCCGAGGACGATGCTCGCCGCGATCGCGACGCGCTGGCGCTGACCGCCCGAGAGCTCGTGCGGGTAGCGCTCGAGGAAGAGCTCGGGCGGCGAAAGCTCGACGCGTGCCAACGCATCGCGAACGCGCTCGCGCCGCTCCTTCCGCGAGCCGCCGAGGCCGTGGATCTGGAGCGGCTCCTCGACGGCCGCCTGCACCGAGAGGCGCGGGTCGAGCGACTCGTAGGGGTCCTGGTAGATCAGCTGCATTCGCCGGCGCAGCGGCCGCAAAGCCCGGCTCTGCAGCCCCGTGATGTCGTCTCCGTCGAACTCGATCCGCCCCGAGACCGGCTCGACCAGCCGCAGCACGGCCTGCGCGGTGGTCGTCTTGCCGCAGCCGGACTCGCCGACCAGCGCGACCAGCTCGCCGCGCGCGACGGTGAAGCTGACGCCCTCGACCGCACGGACGACCTGCTGTGGACGGCGTGCGACCGAACCGACGAGCCCGCGCGCGACCGGGTAGTGGACGACGAGGTCCTCGACCGCGATCAGCGGGCCAGCGCCGTTCGAGCCGCTCATGCGGTCTTGGCCACCACGTCGTTCAGGTGGCAGGCCGCCGAGCGGCTCCCGCCGAGCTCCTTCAGCGCGGGATGCTCGTCCTTGCAGCGCGTGAACGCGCGGTCGCAGCGCGGATGGAAGGGGCAGCCGTAGAGCGGCAGGTCGAGCCGTGGGGGCGCGCCCGGGATCGACACCGGCACGCCTCGCCCGTAGAGGTCCGGCGTCGCGGCGAAGAGCAGCCGCGTGTACGGGTGGCGCGGCTCGTGGTAGAGCGCGTCGACCGGCCCGTACTCGACGATCTCGCCCGCGTACATCACCGCGGCGCGGTCGCAGAGCTCGGCAACGACCGGCAGGTCGTGCGTCACGAGCAGGAGCGCGAGCCCGAAGTCGTTGCAGAGCGAGTCGAGCAGCTCGAGGATCTGCGCCTGCACCATCACGTCGAGCGCAGTCGTCGGCTCGTCCGCCACGAGGACGCTCGGGTTGCAGGCAAGCGCCATTGCGATCGCGGCGCGCTGCCGCATGCCGCCGGAGAACTCGTGCGGGAAGCGGTCGGTGCGCTCCGCAGGAATGCCGACCGAGTTCAGGAGCTCGCCGGCGCGCACCCGTGCCGCGCGGCCGGAGGCCTGCCCGTGAAGCTCGAGCGCCTCGACGATCTGCGACCCGACGGTCTTGACCGGGTTGAGCGCGTTCATCGCGCCCTGGAAGACGATCGCGAGGTCGACCCAACGGTGCGGCCGGATGGTCTCCTCGCCGCCAGCGAGGATGTCCTCTCCGTTCAGGAGCACGCGCCCGGCGACGCTGGCGCTCGGCGGCAGCAGGCCGAGCACGCCCAGCACGCTGGTGGTCTTGCCGCAGCCGGACTCGCCGACAAGGCCGAGGCGCTCGCCGGGCTCGAGCGTGAAGCTCACTCCCTGGACGGCGTGCAGCTCACGCTCGCCCTCGAGCTCGAACCAGACGTGGAGGTTCTCGACCTCGAGCAGGCTGCTCACACTGCCTCCGAGCCCCGCCCGACCAGCGGGCGGAGCCTGAACGAGCGCGCGGAGAGGTGTGCCACGCGCAGGCGCGGGTTGAGCGCGTCCTCGATCGCCCCGCCGAGCAGGCTGCAGGCAAGGATGATCACCGCGACGAGCACGCCCGGCGGGACGATCGCCCACCACGCGCCGGTCGAGATCGCCGCTCGCTGGAACGCGTTCTCGATCATCTTCCCGAGCGAGATCTTGCTCGGGTCGCCGAGCCCGAGGAACGCGAGTGCGGTCTCGTCGAAGATCGCGACCGCGATCGTCAGCACGGTGTTGGCGATCAGCAGCGGCCGACCCGCGTGTGCGACCCGCCGAGGGAGCGGGCACGCTTGACGTAGACCCGCTCCCGGACGCTCTTCACCTGCGCCCTGATCACCCGCGCTGTGCTCGTCCAGAGCAGGATTCCGATCACGATCACGATGTGGAACAGGCTCGGTCCCCAGATCGCGGCGACGATGATCATCAACGGGACGTCCGGGATCACGAGGAAGTAGTCCGTGATCCGCATCAGGATCCTGTCGGCCTTGCCGCCGAAGTAACCGGCCGCGAGGCCGACCGTGCCGCCGATCACCATCGAGACGAAGGTCGCGGCGAAGCCGACGACCAGCGAGATCCGGCACGCATACATCAGCAGCGTGACCATGTCGATCCCGCCGTCGT
>VAXD01000091.1 GCA_005884155.1 Actinomycetota bacterium
TCCGGCTCTCGGTCTCGAACTGGCAGACCGGCGACGAGGAGATCGACCTCGCCGTGGACGCATTCGCCCGCGCCTGTTTTGGGAGGGCTTGACGAAACCTGGTCTGTGCCGCCGGGCCGCGCTGTCCGCCCCGAGGCGGCGTCCTCAGTCGGCCCAATAGCTATCCACTATTGGGCTTCCCTGCGTCCTTGCCTCGGAACGGCCATCGCACCCCGACGACGAGCAAGGTTCCGCCAAACCCTCCTACGGCCAGGTGCCTGCGCGGTAGAGCTGGCCCTCGAGCGCGTGGCCGAAGATTCCCTCGAGCCACTGCGAGATCCCGATCAGCGCGTCGAGGTCGACGCCCGTCTCGATCCCCTCGCGCTCGAGCAGGTAGACGAGGTCCTCGGTCGCGATGTTGCCGCTCGCGCGAGGCGCATAGGGGCAACCGCCGAGCCCGCCGACCGACGCGTCGAGGAGCCTCGCGCCCGCCTCGAGCGCGGCGAGCGCATTCGTGTAACCGGTGTTGCGGGTGTTGTGGCCGTGGAACCCCGCGGCGCCCGTGCTCGCGATCAGCTCTCCGACCTCGCTGGGCACTGCGACTCCGATCGTGTCCGCCAGGACCACCTCGGCGGCCGCGAAGCGCGAGGCGAGCTCCCGCACGCGCCCGGGGTCGACCCGCCCCTCGAAAGGACAGCCGAAGGCGACGCTGATCGTGACGGTCGCCGGAACGCCCGCGGCCGAGAGAATCCGCGCGACGCGATCGGTCGCCTCCGCAAGCGAAGCGTTGCCGTTGCGCCGGTTGAACTCCTCGGTCGCGCCGAGGGTTGCGTTGACCCGGTCGAGCCCAGTGGCTGCGAAACGCTCGGCGCCCTGCTCGTTGAGAACGAGCCCCGAGTACTCGGTGCCGTTGCGCCGTTCGATCCCTTCGACGACCTCCTCCGCCCCCGCCATCTGCGGCACGCGGTCTGGCCGTACGAAGCTCACCGCCTCCACCCGCCGTAGCCCGGCCGCGGCGAGCCGGTTGACGAGCTCGGCCCGGACGCCGGGCTCGAGCACCTCCGACTCGTTCTGAAGGCCGTCGCGAGGGCCGACATCACAGAGGACGAGCGGCAACTACTCGTCGAGCCCGGTCGTCTCGACGCGGTTCGGGCGGATTCGGACCGTAATCCGCTGCTCCTCAGGCTTGCGCCACGGGTACTCGTCCTGCCCGAGGTACTTCTTCGCGAGCTTGTCGATCTGCGCGTCGGCGCCGTCGGTCGTCAGCTCGGCGGTGCCGTCGACCGAGACCCAGCGGTAGGTGTTCTCGGGGTCGACCACGATCAGCGAGACCCGCGGGTCGTTGCGCAGATACCGCTCTTTCGCGCGCCCCACGGCCGTGTTGAACATGACGACATCGGTGTCGACGTCCACCCAGACGACGGTCGTGTGTGGCGAGCCGTTGGGCCGGAGCGTCGTCACCTCGCCGACAAACGGCTCCTCGAGGAACCTGCGTGCCTTCTCGTCCAGCGTTGCCATTCCACCTCCTTGTCCGGTGCCGCTTAGGCTAGTCACTCGATGGGACTCGACGCCGCGCTGGACGCCGCGGTCGCCGACGGCCTGACGGGCGTCGTCGCGGTCGCCGCCGGGCCCGGCTTTCGCTGGGAAGGAGCGAGCGGGGTCGCCGACGTGAAGACCGGCGAGGCGCTGACGCAGGAGCACCGCTTCCGCATCGCCAGCGTCACGAAGACCTTCGTGGCCGCGCTCGTGCTCCAGCTCGTCGAGGAGGGCACGCTCGAGCTCGACGGCGTCGCCGGCCCGATCGCCGAGGGCGCGACGATCCGGCAGCTGCTGAACCACACGGCCGGCTTCCCGAACTTCGAGGACGACGTGATCGCGATGTTCGAGCCGTACCGGCGCGACCTCGCGCACCGTACGGAGCTTGGCCCTGACCAGATGCTCGCGGCGGTCAAGTCGAAGCCGCGCCGGTTTCCGCCCGGCGAGGGCTGGTCGTACTCCGGCAGCAACTTCCAGATCCTCGGGCTGATCGTCGAGGACGTGACCGGCGGGAGCCTGCGCGAGGAGCTGAAGCGCCGCATCTTCGACCCGCTGAAGCTCGCCGACACCGAGCTGCCGCCCGACGGCCGGCCGGTGGCAGGGATGGCGCGCGGCTACCTGCCGCCGGACAACGTGCTGCTCCCCGGGCCGGAGCTCGTCGACGTGACCGACCTCGACCTTCCGTACAACCCTGCCGGCGGCGGAATCGTCTCGACGGCGCGCGACGTGGCGGCATTCCTCGAAGCGCTGCTCGGAGGCCGGCTGCACTCCCCCGAGTCGCGGGCGGAGCTGCTAGGCACCGTGCCGTCCGACTGGCCCGAGTCGGATGGGTACGGGCTCGGAATCGAGCGGGTCACGTCGCTGATGGGCATCTCCCCCTCGCCCTGCGGGCCCGCGTGGGGGCATCTCGGCTTCTCGGCAGGCTACGGGACGATCGCCCTGGCGAGCGAATCGGGCGATCGCCAGGTCGTGGTGGTGACGAACGGCGACATCGTGACGACGGACGACCACTGGGACGCCCTGGGCCGACTGGTCTGGCCCGCTTACTGCCGTTCGGTGCCAGGCACCGAAACAAAAGTGTGACGCTCCGTCAGAGCGAACGAACACGTCGTCCCCGCAAACCAGCGCTTATTTGATGTCGCCGTAGGGCCCCGTCGCGGTGCCAGGCACCGTGACGAAAGCGTAACGCACTAGGTGAGCTGCTGGCCCTTCGTCTCGCGGCCGAACACGGCCGCTATGACCCCGCCGGCGGCCATCACGATCGCTATGAACGTGAGCGACCACGTCGTCGAGCCAGTCGCGTCGTTGAGGTGGCCGAAGATGTAGGGCCCGGCGATCGCGGCGGCCTTGCCGACGCCCTCCATCAGGCCGAAGGCGCTCGAGCGCAGCCGCGTCGGGAAGGTCTCCGACGTGTACGGGTAGACCGCGCCCCAGGCGCCGAGGTTGAAGAAGCCCGTGAAGAACAGCGCCGTGATGAACACGCTCTTCGTATCGGCGACAGCGAACGCGTACGCGGAGACGCCGCCCAGGAAGAGGAACGCCGCCAGCGTCGGCTTGCGCCCGATTCGATCGACGAGCCAGATCGCCGCCGCGTAGCCGGGGAACTGCGAGAGCGCGGAGAGCGCCAGCAGGGCGTAGACGTTGATCGAGAACTGCTTCTCGGCCTCGAGCACGAACGGAAGCCAGAGGAAGAGGCCGTAATACGAGATGTTGAGCGCGACCCAGACGAGCGCCGTGGTCGTCGTCCGCGAGCGCAGCCGCTCGGCCAGGAGCTCGCGCACCGACGAGCGTGGCTCCTCCGGCGGCGCCTTCAGCTCACCGGGCTCGACAGGCCGGCCGGTGATCTCGCTCAGCACCTCGGCGGCCTCCCGCGAGCGGCCGTGTCGCACGAGGAAGTACGGGCTCTCGGGCAGCGAACGCCGCACGACGAAGGCCAGGAACGCCGGGAAGCTCGCGGCGAGGAAGAGGTAGCGCCAGCTCCAGGCGCCGAAGCGGTCGAAGTTCGGCCCGAGGAAGATCCACGAGAGGCCGACCGCCAGCAGCAGCCCGACCGGCCACCAGAAGTCGAGGAAGACGAGCAGCCGTCCGCGGCGCTGCGGGGGCAGGTACTCGGTCAGCATCGAGGGGTCGACGACGAGCATCCCGCCCAGTCCGAGACCAGCCAGAAAGCGGAGCGCCATCACCGACCACGGCCCCCAGGCGAGCGCGGTCAGCGCGGTGAAGGCGGCGTACCAGAGGATCGCGTACTGGAAGATCGCCCGGCGCCCGATCCTGTCGGCGAGCCGGCCGAGCACGAGCGACCCGCAGAGCGAGCCGGCGAGCGCGGCGCTGTTGACGAGCCCCTGCATGCGGCCGTCGAGCTGCCAGATGCCCGTGAAGATCGGGGCCACGAAGCCGACGAGCAGGATCTCCATCGCGACGAACGTCCACGCCGCGCCCGTGACGAGGATCGCCTTCTTGTGGAAGCGCGAGAGCCCGCCTTCGCGGAGAACATCCTCCACGTTCCGGCTTGGAGCCCCGACTGCGATGTCTGCTGTCGTCATCTTCGGCTAGGTTTACGACTGTGAGTCGAAAACCTCGGCGAGAGTCTACCACCCAGCGGCCCGCTCACGTCACGCTGGCCGTCGTGTTGCAGGTGCGCGGGGCGCGGCTTCAGGCGCTCCTCTGGCAGCGGGCGCGCGAGCCGTTCCTCGCCGCCTGGTCCCTCCCGGGCGGCTACCTCGAGCCGGGCGAGACGTTGGAGGAGTCGATCCGGCGGCACCTCGCGGTCAAGGTCGACGTGCGCGAGCTCGCCCACCTCGAGCAGCTCGAGACGCTCAGCGAGGCGCACCGGAACCCACTCGAATGGGAGATCGCAAACGCGTATCTCGGGCTCGTGCCCGCAGAGGTCGACCCGGTTGTCCCCGAGGACACCCGCTGGCACCCGGTCTCGCGGCTGCCGGAGCTCGCGTTCGACCACCGAGCGATCGTCCTCGCCGGGCGCGACCGGCTGCGCGCGAAGCTCTCGTACACGAACGTCGGCTTCGCGCTCGCGCCGCCGGAGTTCACGCTCTCCGAGCTGCGCGATCTCTACGTTGCGGCGCTGGGCCACGAGGTCTCCGCGACGAACCTGCAGCGGGTCCTTCTGCGCCGCGGCGTGCTCGAGCCGACCGGCGAGCGCCGTGCTTCAGGCCGCGCCGGCGGTCGCCCGGCGGAGCTCTACCGGTTTCGCTCGCGGCGGCTCACGATCACCGATCAGTTCGCGGTGCTGCGACCCCCCGGCTGAGGGATGCCCGGGCCGACGCCCGGCCCTATCGTCCGGCCGAACAGGGGAAGGAGGAAGGGTCTTGAGGAGCTCTCTCTACGCGGGTATCGCGGTGATCGGGTGCGTCGTCCTGGCGTTCGTCGCCGTCGCGCTGACGCTCGCGCTCAACAGCTGAGGATAAAGAGTCACACTTTCGTCACCCTTTACCCTTGACGAAACCCGGTGTCCGACACCGTTTTCGTAGACTCGTCGACATGGCCGAGGCGAAGAGCTTCAGCGCAGACGAGGCGCGGCGGATCGGCGAGCAAATCGGGATCGCGTGGGGCAGTGCCCCGTTCGACGTCGAACAGTTCCGCTCCGGGATGGACGTCGAGCTCGAGCACGGCCTCCACGACCCGGAGACGAACGTGACCAACGATGACGCCGTCACCACAGGCAGGATCGCGCTCGCGCACCTGAACGAGTTCCCGGACTACTACACGCGCCTCGAAAAGATGGAAGAAGACGCGAAGCGCGAGCACGGCACCGCGTAGACTCGAGGTATGGGAATCGGTTCCTGGTGGAAGAAACTCACGAAGCGCGAGGACGCGGAAGCGATGCGCGAGGCCGAGCAGCGGTCGTACGAGTCGCCGGAGGAGCGGCGGATCACCTCGGGCGACATCGAGGGCCTCAAGGACGACGAGTTCGTCGCACGAGGCGCGCACGAGCCGAACATCGAAGCCGCCGAGCGCCTGGGCGAGGGCGACGACGAGTAGCGCCGACCCGGGTCTGACCCCGGGTCAGACCCCGGTGACCGTCACCGGCACGCGCTGCACCGAGTTGTTCGCGTAACCGCCGAGGTTCCACGGCGTCTCGAGCGGCTGCTCGTTCCCGGCCTCGTCGCGGGCCCGTGAGCAGAGCAGGTACTCGCCCGGCTCCGCCTGCCAGCGGTAGCGCCAGCCCCGCCACGCCCAGCGCCCCTCGGCCGGCTCGAGCTCCGCGTCGTCCCACGTCTCGCCTCCGTCGGCACTGACCTCGACTCGCGCGATGGGCGCGAGCCCGGACCAGGCGCGGCCCTCGACGACGACCTCGCCCGGGGATCCCGGGCGGCACGAAGAGCGAGCGCGGAACGATCCGCTCCACCGGCGTCCCCTCCTCGTCCTCGGTCTGGCGAAGGCGGTAACCCGACGCCTGCTGGTAGCCCGTGAATGGCACGTCCAGGACGTCGATCTCCGCGAGCCATTTGACGCTCGTCATCCCGTACCAGCCCGGGACGACCAGGCGCACGGGGAAACCGTGCTGCGGCGGGAGCGGCCCGCCGTTCATCTCGTACGCGAGCAGCACGTCCTCGCGAAACGCGTCCTCGACGGTGAGGCTCCGCTGGTAGCGCTGGTCGATCCCGCCCTCGATGCCGCGGTCGATCCCGGTGAAGAGGATCTCGACGGCGCCCTCCCCCACGCCCGCCTCCTCCAGCACGGGCCGAAGCGGCGTTCCCGCCCACCGCGCCGTTCCGACCGCCTCGAGCAGCCACGGCTGGCTGACCGGGCGCGGCTCGAGCCGTGCCCGGCCGTTGCCCGCGCACTCCATCGTCACAGCGAGCTCCACCCCGGGGCGCCGCCGCAGCTCGTCGAGCCCGAGCGAGAGCTCGCGCTCGCCGCGGACACGCAACCGCCACGAAGCCGCATCGACCTGAGGCACGTCGTAGTGGATCAGCAAGTAGTGCAGCCCCACCGGCGTCACGTCGTAGCGCAGCGCCTCGAGCGGCATCCCGTGGTTCCGCGCCGCGAGCTGGAGCTCCTCGAGGCTGATCCCTTCCGCCACGCCCTGAGCCTAACGCGAGCGGCGAATGAGCCGAATGGCCCATTGACACGCCCCTCTCGGTCCCGCGAGGCTGCGCCAGTGAGCCACACCCAGATCTTCATCTGGTGCGTCGTCCTGATCGTCCTCGAGTGGAACCACTTCAAGTGGATCTGGTGGACGTACTGGGACTGCAGAAGCTGCGGCGCCAAGAACAAGGACTGCGGCTGCCGCTCGAAGTGGCTCATGCTGCTCTGAAGTTCTCTTAGAGACCTCTCAGTCTCGTTTGCTTCAGTGATTGCGTGGACGATCCGCGGATCGAAGCCAACGAACGCCTGACCGCGACGACGGCGACGGTGCTGCTCGCGCTGCTCGCGGTCGAAGGCTTCACGGTCCTTTCGATCGGCCAGCTCCTGTCGCTGCACATCATCGTCGGGCTGCTCCTGATTCCACCGGTGGCGCTGAAGCTCGCGAGCATCGGCTACCGGTTCCTGCGCTACTACACGGGCGACGCCGGCTTCGTCGCGAAAGGCCCGCCGCACCTCATCATGCGCTTACTGGCTCCGCTGCTCGTGGTCTCGACCGTAGTCTTGTTCGGAACCGGCGTGGCGCTCCTGACGCTCGGGCCGCACCGCCACCGCGACCTGATCCTCGGCCTGCACAAGGCGAGCTTCATCGCGTGGCTGGTCGTGACCGGAATCCACGTCCTCGTCTACGCGCCGCGGCTTCC